>JAZRJF010000064.1:0-71132 GCA_045645665.1 Lachnospiraceae bacterium
AAGCACGAAGTGCGAGTTTGCAAAAGCAACGAGATACTCTATGACGGGGCTGACATAGGAGCGTAGCGGGCCTCGGGAGTGGAGAGCCTCGGCCCCGAACCCAAACAGACGCGGAACCGGACTGACGATTCCCGTTTTCTCGACATCGCTACCCCGCGAAGTTGCAACTCGGGCAAAATGCCACTTGATTTTTACGGCGGTTCTCGGTATGATAAACATGTGCATTTTTTGAAGAGCGAAGCGAAGTCGGAAGCCTGTAGGACACCGAGTGGTCGGTGGCATGAGGGCGCATTCGGACGCTTCGGATCGGAGGTATTATGATTAACTTTGAAGAGGAAATCGCTCGTTTTAGTCCAAGCCTTGAGATCAGTCAGGCAGAGGAAGCAATCTTGAGTCGTGAGATTGTTGACGTGGCAGATATTATTGAGAGGATTCTTCAGGAGAAGAAGGACCTGTAATCGAAGAACGGTCCTTTTTGCACTTCTGAGTGGAGGTATATTATGATTTGTCCTAAGTGTGGCGCGAATATGACCCTGCGCAAGGGCACTTGTGCCAAATGCGGCTTCGACATCGAAGTGAATCAGAAGACGCGCAAGATCTCGTGTTATTTTTATAACCTAGGTCTTGAGAAGGCGAAGATTCGCGACCTGTCCGGTGCGGTAGAGATGCTCAATCGGGCGTTGAAGATCAGCAAGAAGAACGTGGATGCGAGAAACCTGCTCGGCCTTGTGTATTTCGAGATGGGCGAGACGGTTCAGGCCATTCATCACTGGATTATCAGTAAGAGCTATTTGGAGGGCGGCAATCCCGCTGAGCATTATCTCAGCATTTTGCAGGCCAATCCGACGAAGCTCGATAACTTAAATGTAGCAATTCGCAAGTACAACGCAGCGCTTGAGCTTGCCAACAACGGTGGCGACGATCTCGCAATCATTCAGCTGAAGAAGGTCGTTTCGCTCAATCCGAAGTTCGTTCGTGCATGGCAGCTGCTCGCACTCCTTTACATGCGTGCCGGGGAAAATGCTTTGGCAAGACGTTGCTTGAAGCGTACTTTGGCCGTGGATATCGCGAATACGGACTCCATTCGTTATCTGAAGGAGATTCGTATGATTAACCGTATGGAGCGCGGACTTCAGGTGACGATTCCCGAACCGGGCGAGGAGATGGATTTGTCCGAGCAGTCGGACGAGCAGGGCTCGAAGAGCAAGCGCGGCATTTTGCCGAGCTTTCAATATGAGGAGGACAAGCCGGACTATCGTGTGTTTATCAGCTTGGTGGTGGGCATTTTCCTCGGAATTATGGTGCTGTTCTTTATGGTAGTGCCGGGCGTTAAGATGGGCATGCGCGAGGAATTCAAGCAGACTCAGGCCGGCTATGGCGAGGAGCAGTCGCAATATCTCGCAGACATCGATGCTCTTGAAAAGGAGAATCAGTCGTTGCAGTCGAAGCTGGAGCTTCAGGAGCTGGAGCTCGATGGTCTTGAGGACGAGGTAGAGGAGCTCGCAGGTAAGGTCGGCGGTGTGAACATGTTCAACATGATGCAGTACTATCTGAAGCTGACGTCGCAAAGCAGCGTGTCTAAGGTAGAGCTGTACGTGCTGCAGAAGCGTTTGAAGGCAGTATCCGAGGAGGAGCTTAGCAACAGCTCCGCTCAGGAGATTTACGACCGCGTTGTTAAGGATTATCCGGACGCGCTGACGGTAACGATGACAAGTACCGAGCTTTATCAAGAAGGTGCCGAGCTGTACGCCGCAGAGCGTTATTCGCAGGCACTGGAGTTCTTCCAGTTCTCTTACGAGAAATCCGCGGACAACGAGAAGAACCTTTACTATCTTGCAAGAACGTATCATTTGCTGAAGGATACGGAGAATGCGAAGAAGCACTACAACGAGTATATGGAGCGTTTCCCCGAGGGTGAGTACTACGACACGGCGAACCGCTTTGTATCCGGACTATAATCGAAAAACAAAGTAAGCTACGAAGGAAGAGAGATGCCGGGAAGCATTTCTCTTCTTTTTATGTGCGCGAAAATGCTCAAAAATGGCATGTATGTGTCTAAATTGAAGGAGGTAGTCTATGAAAGAAAAGCATCCGGCACAGTATATTGTGAAGGACAGAAGCCTGTGGATTCAGCCGTTCGAGGACTTGGATCAGCACAACGTGGACCAGATACGCGAACGAGTGGATTCGCTTGTTGCGGAGTGTAACATTCAGGAGTTGATTTTCGACCTTTCGCGAGTAGAGTTTATGGACAGCTCGGGAATCGGAATGGTGCTCGGGCGGTATCGTCGCATGAAGCTGAAGGGCGGCTTCGTTCGTGCGGTCGGCATCGGCAAAGCGGTGCATCGCATTTTCAAATATTCCGGCTTGTATCAGATCATCGAGACGGAGGCGGGATGAGCTATGAGGCGCGAGATACATAGAAATGAAGCGGAAGCAGACAGTTGATATATTAGGAGGTAGAGAGATGGAAGGCTTACAGGGCACCTATCAAAATGAGGTGAGAGTCGTATTCGCAAGCAACAGCTGCAACGAAAGCTTTGCGCGAATGGTTGTGTCGGCATTTGCAACCGGACTGGACCCGACGTTAGAGGAGCTGGCGGATCTTAAGACGGCGGTTTCGGAGGCTGTGACAAATGCGATTGTTCACGGCTACGCGGGAAAGAGCGGCGAGATTCGTATGGGGCTGTGGCAGCAGGGACAGACCATTTTCGTAGAAATCGAAGATTACGGAATCGGAATTGCGGACGTGAGCAAGGCGAGAGAACCGATGTACACAACGAGTACGGACGGCGAGCGCTCGGGCATGGGCTTTTCCTTTATGGAGGCATTTATGGACTCGCTTGAGGTGGAGTCGCAGCCCGGAAAAGGCACGCTCGTGCGAATGAAGAAGACAATTTCGGCGTAGAAGTGAGGGCGAGAGGTGGAAAATGAGAACCTGATTTTACGCGCGTCACAAGGGGACCGACAGGCAAGAGATCGGCTCGTACGGGAAAATACAGGGCTTGTGTGGAGCGTGGTGCGACGCTTCCTCGGGCGAGGACAAGAGGCGGAGGATTTGTTTCAAATCGGTGTCATCGGACTTCTGAAGGCTATTGACCGCTTCGAGATAAGCTACGAGGTGCAGTTTTCGACGTACGCGGTTCCGATGATTACCGGAGAGATCAAACGCTTTTTGCGAGACGATGGCTTAGTAAAAGTCAGTCGCACGGTGAAGGAGCAGGCGAGGAAGCTCTATCGACTGAAGGAGGAGATTGAGAACAGCGAGGGAAGAGAGCCGTCGCTCGGCGAGCTGGCGGAGCGACTGGAGTTTTCGCGTGAGGAGGCTTTCATGGCGGTTGCGGCGTGCTCGGAGGTGGAATCCATCCATCGCCCGATCTACGAGAGCGAAGGCGAGGGGATTCTCCTTTTGGATCACATCGATTCGGGGGAGGCCTTTGAGGAAAATGCGGTGAATCACATGGCTCTTCTGCAAGTGGTCGGACAGCTGTCGGAGCGGGAGAAGCAAATCCTTTATCGGCGTTATTTTTGCGGACACAACCAGGCGCAGATAGCAAAGGAGCTGGGGGTTTCGCAGGTGCAGGTGTCGAGGCTTTTGAAAAAGATATTAAATGATTTGCGCAAGCAATTGACGGAATAATTCACAAAGGGCTTGGATACGCTATGCGTAGTGAAAAAACATAGAAGGAGGAAAGCCATGAAAACGAAGGTTATGTTAGCGGGATTCATACTGGTTGCGATTGTTGTGACCGGTCTATGCATTTATCTCTTTGGTGCAGATGAGCCGGAAATGGTTAAGGGGGTTCTGATCTAATGGAAATGGGCCGACAACGTTTAGGAGGGCTGAGCGAATGGAAATAACGATATGTGTGCCGCAGATTGTCAAGGTGACGCACGGAGAGGCCAAAATCGGCGAGATTGCGACAATAGTGAGCAACGACACGTCTATCATCAAAAAGCTTCAAAATGAGCCGTTCTATCGCTTTGAGGGCAACAAAGGGGAGAAGAAGGTGTTCGGCACGACGGCGATTGTCGAGTGCATCCTGCGTGCGGAGCCGGAGGCGACGGTACAGGTCATCGGAGAGGCGGCATTTATCCTCGAATACGCTCCGAAAAAGCCGGCGCCGAAATGGGTGCAGTGGCTGAAGGTCGGTTTTGTAACGTTGGCTGTCTTCTTCGGTGCGGCATTTTCCATCCTGACGTTCCATTACGACGTGGGAATCACCGATGTGTTCGACCGAATCTACGGCTTTGCCGGCATTGCGTCGCCGTCATTTCCGGCGCTTGAGGTCGGTTATACGGTCGGTCTGCCTCTCGGCATTATCGTGTTTTTCAATCATTTCAGTAAGCTTCGCTTCGACGCGGACCCGACACCGCTGAAGGTGCAGATGCGTACGTATGAGAACGAGGTCAATTCGGCAATTATCGCAAATGCCGCTCGTGACGGAAAGGAGCAGGACAATGCCTGAATGGCTATGGCTTACGCTGCTTTTTCTGCTCGGCATGGTCGGAAGCGGCTTCGTAGTGGCGGGCGTAGTGGCGCTGGTAGTAAAGGTCGGAGTGATAAGCCGTATGGTCGCTCGAACAAAGACTGCGTCCGCGCTCAGCTGGTATGAGGACGTCGTCGTGCTCGGTAGCCTCGGCGCAAGCATATATACGATATTTTCGCCGTCGTTGCCGGGAAGCCTGTGGTTCTTGGCGATGACCGGTTTTTTCTTCGGCGTGTTCGCCGGCTGCCTGGCAATCGCCTTGGCAGAGGTCGTCAGCGCATTTCCGATCTTCGCACGAAGAGCAAGACTGACAACAGGGCTTGTCTTTATGGTAGTCGCCATGGCCCTCGGTAAATTCGCCGCCTCGTGGTACACCCTAGTGATGGGAAAATGAAACCGCGCCGCTACGCGGAGCCATATGTAGAACTTACGCGGAGCCCTCACCGTGGCCATCGGCCACTAACACCGCAGCGCAACGCGCTGCTATCACCGATAAATCTGCGCGGAGCTCTCACTGCCGCTTACAGCGGCTAACACCGACGACCCCCGCTCGTCTAACACCGCGTTGCTTGCAACGCTACCACCGGCAGCTCTGCTGCCTATCACCGCGGCCTCCGGCCGCCCAGGAGGATTGCTATGAACAAAGTATCTATCAACCAAGTTCTCGCCGAGAAGGACGTTCAAAAGCGAAACAGCCTATACGGCGACTATGTTAAGGGTGTGACACCGACCTTTTCGAGGCTTATGAATTTGATTCGTGCATTTGTCATCGGCGGCTTGATTTGCACGCTCGGACAAGGTCTGACAGGTCTGTATCAGAGCTTCGGCTGCTCTTTGAAAAATGCGCAGCTGTGGACGACCATTACCTTGATTGCGCTGTCAATCATTACGACCGGCCTCGGTTGGTACGGATGGCTTGCGCGCTATGCCGGCGCCGGAACGGTTGTTCCGATTACGGGGTTTGCGAATTCGGTGGCGTCGTGTGCGATTGAGTTTCGCACGGAAGGTCAGGTATACGGAATCGGTAGCTCCATTTTCAAGATTGCCGGTCCGGTCATTTTGTTCGGCATCATCGGAAGTTGGACGCTCGGAGTGATTTATCTGATCGGTAATCTGCTCGGGTTGACGTAAAAAAACTGCCGCACAAAGCATTTGCTTGCCTGTGCGACAGTCCAAATAGGTCGATGTAATCTGCAACTATAGTCTGCAGGTATCGAAGATGAAGAGGTCGTAAGAATTTCTTGCGGCCTCATATTCTTGTTCGCTTTTGATCGTCCATGCTACGGATAATGCGCCGAGTGCACGACAGAAGCGGCGGGACGCGTTGCATTTTCCGTGATGCTCGTAAGCAACGAAATCAGGCCGTGTAGCGACATTGCTGAGAAGATATTGCATCGCCAGCAACGCGAGCTTGCCGTGGGCCGCCGGGCGCTTCCAATACTCCTCACTCAACTGTCCGCGCATAACTCTCGGACGATTACGACGGTACCAAAGCACCGCGCCGGGGTGGAACGACTCGACACAATATGCCCCATTATAGTTTTGCAAGAGAGCGTCAGCTCGCGTACATACGTCATCCGGTCGAAGGTCGGCTTTGTACTCGATAATCAAGGGCACCTTTCCTCCGACAACCGCAAGCACCTCGGCAAATGTGGGGATTGTCTCGGACGAGTTCGCAAGACGCATCGTCTGAAGCTCCTTCAGGGTGTAATCGCGAACATTTCCGTCGACACCGCACATGCGCAGCAGCGAAGAATCGTGAAATACAACCGTATGTCCGTCTTTGCTGAGCTGAACGTCCAGCTCGATTCCGTAGCCGGCCTCGACAGCTTTGGCAAATGCTTTGAGCGAATTCTCGGGAACGCCGGCCTCGTTGTCAAACAAACCGCGGTGTGCGTAGTGCACGCCCAGAAACGGTGTGCGGTCCGGTTTGCGAAACATACGCGGTGCGATGAGAAACAGGTACAGCACAAAAAGCACCGCAACCGCACCTAAAATACAATACAAAACGATCATAAACAACCTCAATGGGAAATTAGTAAAAGCGTATTCGCCGGCCCCGCGGATTATACATCGTAGCAATTATGCGGAGCTAACACCGGCGCTACTTGTAGCGCTAACACCGTCGGCTCCGCCGACTAACACCGCCAGCTCTGCTGGCTATCACCGGCGCCTTTGGCGCCTATCACTCATCCACGTCAAAGCTCTCCAGCAAACTTGCCTTCTTCTGCGGTTTGGAATCGCCGTGCTTTACGAACAGCATCGTGATGCCCGCACATACGCTGAAAAATACAGAGTACGGGAAGAGCGTACGATACGATACATGCTCAAGCAAAGCGCCGGACAGAATCGGTGTAATAACCTGTGCCGACATAGAAAATGTATAGTAGTAGCCTGTATAACGACCGATGTCACTTCCGGTACACATCTCCACAACCATCGGGAAGGAGTTGACATTGATCGCTGCCCAAGCAAATCCGATCAAACAGAAGAAGATGATCATCGTGGTGTGGTAGCTGTTGTACAGTGCGGCACCGAGGTAGCTACATGCGAGAATCGATACACCAATTAAAATCGTCTTCTTTCTACCGATTTTCGAGGAAAGAAAACCGATGGGCAAGTAGCTGACAATTGCAGCTACGGTTGCTACGAGCAAGCAATTTGCATAGCCGCCGTTCTCAAGTCCCCAAACGACGGTTGCGTAGCGGGAAAATGCAGTCGTTACGGCGTTGTACGCTATATACCAAAGGGATACCGACAGTAGCAAAAAGATGAGACTGCGACGTACGGCAGGGGGGAGCGGTGTGCGTGTCTTATTGTCCGATTTCTCCGTAACGGGTTCCTCGGGCTCCTTCGGCATCTGGGCACGAAGAGCATTTTCACGGATGGTTGCGAACAGGACAAGCACGCTGACAATCATGATTGCCATTACCGCGATGAAAAGCGGCAAATAACTCGGGCGATCTCCGTCGCCGACGAGAACGCCGATCATAGCAAGCGAGTATACACCACCGACAGCACCCATCAGGTTGATGATTGCATTTCCTTTGCTACGGAGCTCCTTCGGTGTGAGGTCGGGCATAAGAGCCACGGCCGGGGAACGATATAAACCGAGAGAGAGCAGCAGGAAAAACAGCACGATAATAAACATCGGCAGATTCGCGGTGCGGTCTGCAATCGGAAGGATCATCAAAAAGATGCTTGCCAGAGCGGTTCCCGTAAGAATGAAGGGCATACGCTTTCCAATCGGTGTGGAAACCTTGTCGGAAAGTGCACCGAAGAGAGGCAAGAGGAAAAGAGCTAACACGTTGTCGGCTGCCATAATACCACCGGTTACGGTCTCGCCCAGTCCGAAGGTGTTTTTCAAAATCAACGGAATGATGTTGTCGTACATTTGCCAAAATGCCGAGATTGACAAAAAGGCAAGGCCAATCAAAATAGTTCTTTTGTAATTCAGTTTCATGTGTTCTCCGATCTGCGTTCTGTGCCGAAAAGTAGGGCAGAATGCGCTTGTATTTTTGTCGGTATATTGTATAGTATACTATAGAGGAGTGATATTCGCAACAAGTCTGCTTCGCGGACTTGTTGCGAGTGATAGGCGTCCCGAAGTGACGCCGGTGATATGTCGGCTATGCCGACAGTGATAGCGCCCGAAGGGCGCGGTGTTAGCTGCGCAGATTGCAGCGGTGGTAGGTCACAAGGCGACAGTGATAGCGCCCGGTGGGCGCGGAGAGTAAGGGGTTTAGGATGGACAACACATTTTGTTTGCGTCCGCCGATGGGGTGGAACAGCTACGATTACTATGATACGACGGTGACAGAGGAGGAGTTCCGTGAAAATGCGCGTTTTGTGGCGGAGCATTTGAAGCCGTACGGCTGGGATTATGTCGTTGTGGACATCCAGTGGTACGCTTACGACACGGGCACGCAGCAGCCGAAGCACCAGTACATACCGTTTGGCAAGGTCGAGATGGATGAGTACGGACGCCTATTGCCGTGCCCGGACAAATTCCCGTCCTCCGTGGGTGGTAAGGGTTTTGCGCCGTTGGCAGAGTACGTGCACAGTCTCGGTCTTCGATTCGGCATTCACATTATGAGAGGAATTCCGCGCATGGCCGCGCATTTGCATTTGCCTGTGCTCGGTACGGATCGGACGGCAAATGAGCTGGCGGACCCGGCGTCCATTTGCTTTTGGAATCCGGACATGTACGGTTTGCGCCCGAATGAACCGGGGGCGCAGGCGTATTACGATTCGATCTTCGAGCTGTATGCATCGTGGGGCGTGGATTTTGTCAAATGCGACGACATTTGCCGCATGGACATGCCCTCCGCGCGTGAGGAAACGCGAATGCTGCATGAGGCGATTGAGCGTTGCGGTCGTCCGATGGTATTCAGCCTTTCCCCGGGACCGGCGCGTATTGAGCAGGCGGAGTGGTACGAGAAGCATGCCAACATGTGGCGCGTCACGGACGATTTGTGGGATAGATGGGGGCTTGTGCACGCGATGTTCGAGCGATGTGACGTGTGGCAGAGCCATGTGAAGCCCGGTTGTTGGCCGGACTGCGATATGCTTCCGCTCGGCCGCATCGCCAGAGGCTTCGGCGAGGAGCGCGACTGCGAGCTGACAAAGCCCGAGCAGGAGTCGCTGATGACGCTTTGGTGCATCTTCCGATCGCCGTTGATGCTCGGAGCCTGCCCGACGCTACTCGACGAATGGACGCTCTCCCTGCTGACCAATGAGGGCCTTCTGCGTATGCAGCAATACGGTGCCGAACCCAAACAGCTCTGGCGCGATGAAACCGGTGCTGCTTGGACCTCGCGCGACGAAGAATGCGCACGTCGTTACCTTGCGGTCTTCAATTTCAAAGAAGAGCCCGTGCAAATGACGGTGAAGCTGCCCGGCATCGGCGAAGACGGTACAGACTGTGTCGAGTCTTCCTGCAAAGTAACGAACGTTCTAACCGGCCAAAGCCTCTCCGTAACCGACGGCCATGTAACGGTCGCATTGGAACCGCACGGGGCAGCGGCGTTGTGGGTGGTAGCGGCCGAAGGCCGCAAGTGATAGCGTTGCAAGCAACGCGGTGGAGGATGTTTTGATTATGAGTAATCCTGTATATGTACTTCGTAGCATTACCGAGAATGATTTTGAATTCATCTACCAAGTCAAAAAAGAAGCGTATCAAGCGTATGTTGAGATGAATTATGGCGGATGGGATGAAGAGTTACAGAGAAGCCTTTTCGAAAGCTTCATGGATGCCTATGCTATGGACATCCGCGTCATAACTATCGATGGAGCAGACATCGGATTTTATAACGGAAGAGCTTCGGATGGGCGTTATGAGCTAGGTAACATTTGCATCATACCGGCATTTCAGCGCAAAGGAATCGGAACGGCCATTTTGGCTGGCATTCTTTCCGAACATGCAGACAAAACCATCACCCTTCAATACTTCAAACAAAACCCGGTCGGTAACTTGTACAGACGACTCGGCTTCCGACTCAGCGGCGAAACCGCATACCATTATCAGATGGAGCGTGCATCAGAATAACCAACTAAAAAATCAAAAAACAAAGGCTTTGTTACACCCGAAAAGTGCAACAAAGCCTTTTTAATTTCAGATCACTTCATCGCGCAGCATCGCTGCGCTATCACCGGCCGCTTTGCGGCCCAACACTGCAGCGCATCGCGCTGCTAACACCGACGAGCTCTGCTCGTCTAACACGCGCCCTTTGGGCGCATATCACCGCCGGCTCCGCTGGCTATCACTAGTGCAGAATGCGCGCCATGACATACGCTGCGAGTCCGTTTTTTCTTCGGGAAAGCAGTCGTACATAGTGCTTGCTGTCTTGGCAATGTAGCGTGCATGCGCGAATTGCAGTCTTATCTGTTGTGTAAAGGTAAGGCTGTTTTTTGATGAAGCGGACACGCTTGATGCCGAGCATTTTGCTAAAGCGATATTCCTTGGTTACAAGGTTGTCCGGACTCGAGAGTCTGTGGTCAAATACATGCCCGTCCTCGATGCGGTCGAAGTTGCGATAGCGGAAGTTCGCGTCGTAATCGTCGACGATCTTGCGCCATGCGGTAAGCAGAATCATATCGGTAATATTGCCGTCTGCAAGGTCTTCTTTTTGCTTCTGACTGACTTCCATCAGCCAATCGGTCTTGGCTCTATACACGTGGAGCACGAAGTCCAAGAACTGACGCAGGCGAGTGGTGCGCCAATACGTGCAGTGCGGGGAAGCGCATTCGCCGAGGCAAACGGAATAATTGGCATTGGAACAGCCAAAATCAATATTGTCGAGCGGCAACTCGGACAGATTTTCATAAATCAGCACGTCGCTGTCGCAGAGGAAGCATTCCTCAATGCCCTTCTCCTGCATAAATGCGTACAGTGCAAAATGTCTCTGGAAGCACGTCAACTCGAATTCGTACGGCGCCTCCGAGATATGGTTGTAAATCTTGGCGAACTCCTCTGCCTCTCCCTTGCAGTAGTCGTCGAAGGAGTACCAGTTGCTCGTGTAGCCGCGATTGCTTTCGTCACCGAGCAAAATGATGTTGCGATGTCCGCATACCTTGCCCGCATGCTCCAGCACGTCATACACGTAATCATCGGCTCCCTTGTGGAAGAAGATGATCGGTCTGGTGCCTGCGAAATCGCGCTCTATCTGCGGCTTCGGCGCACGGCGATTGGCTCCGAAGAAGAGGTACAAAAGGAGCGGATAGTACGTGAACAAATGTCGATAAAATGCCACATAGCCCTGCTCATAGATGGCGTGGGTCGCAAACAAAATCAAAAATACCGTCGTCACGTCCGCCAACAGACGATTGTCTCTTGTCATCGGCTGCTTCCAATCAAGCGTAAGCAGATAGTACATGTTGTAGACAAGGAAAATGGTCAGCGCGATTGCCACGACTACGTAAACCATTGCCCAGTTCAGTCCATTTGTCAAAAGCCCGTACGGAACGAGCATACGACCGAGCACGGACAGATAGTCAATCAAATAGTTGGACGCGTGTCCGGGATAGCTCTCGGTAGCAAATATTTTGTCGAACAGGTAAGGGTTCGTGGTCTCCGGACGAAGGTCCAACAGAAACATCAAATAGCCGGCTTGGTACAGCACGCAAAATGCCAAAAGCAGCACGACTGCGACACGAATTCCCCAGTTGGTATCTCGCTGCCACAAGCGCACGGTAGCGTATACGGGAATCACAAGCAGCGCATAGGGCGACAGGAGACAGGCGTATACTACAACCAGGATGGCACACGGCAGATAGCGCCAATTGCTTTTCATTCTCAAAAGCAACAGTAAAATGATGCAAAATACAACCGTGATCAGCTCCGTTGTCGGCATCAACAGGATGAAGCCATCCAGAACGAATAAAACCACGAAAATCGCGTAGCCACTGCGATTGCGAATGCGTATTTGCGTCAGTGCAAGCATGTACAGGAGGGCAGAGACTGCGGCACCTACCATTAGAAAATCGCGGTAAGTAAGTCCGCCGAGGGAATCCTTCAGTGTAAGGTACAGCTTCGGCACCTCGTCATAGATGCCAAAGGCCTTCAGGCGGTCATAAAGCAAAAATATGAGCAGACCGTTCCACGCTAGCTTAAATGCTCCAAGCAGGAAAAGCTTGTACGTGTGGCGCGGCGCGGCTTTAAAAGCGATGGTATTCGCGGCAGGCACGGAAGCTTCAGACGGTCCGGCATCCGCGGTAGTTTCGGAAGCTGCGACAACTTCACTTGAATTTATATCATCTTGTCCGTTAATTGGGCACATGGAATTCCTCCGAATAGTTGATAAATGCGTTGCTTCTATCATACCTTCTTTTTTGCTCTTTGTAAATGTTTTTTCGTAATTCCGTCTGTGGTGAGACGTTGTGAAGCAGACGGATACGGCGATGAATAAAACCGCGAAAAGGGAGCATGATAGGAGGGAAGGCCGGCGGAGCCGGCAGTGTTAGCGCCGCAAGCGGCGCGGTTAGTTGGTGGAGGGATTATGAAGCGTAAGGGTAGACAGAGTATAGAATTTCGAAATGCGCCGTACATCATCGGCGAGGCGTCGGTGGCGGGTAAACTGGAGAGCGAGGGCCCGATGGGTACGTATTTTCATGAGGTGTGCCTTGATCCGTTGGTAGGCGCAAACACTTGGGAGGAAGCGGAGAGCAAGCTGGTGGAGAAGGCTTCTCAGCTGGCGCTTGTCAATGCAAAGCTGGATAGAAGAGAGCTCGGAGTGGTTATCGGCGGCGATTTGTTGGCTCAGCTGATGGCCACGTCATTTGGCTTATCAGCGCTAAATGCTCCGTTCTTCGGAGTGTATGGTGCTTGCTCGACAATGGGTGAGTCACTTCTGTTGTCGGCGATGATGGTGGATGGTGAGTTTGCGGAGTATGCACTGGCGGTGACGTCGTCGCATTTTGCCGGAGCGGAGAAACAATTTCGTTTTCCTCTTGCGTACGGCTGTCAGCGGCCGGCGTCGGCCACGTGGACGGTTACGGGAAGTGGTGCGGCGGTCGTTGCGAGCGAGGAGTCTCTGAAACGTCATCCGGGAGCTTCGGGAAAACGGGTGCGCATTACGGCAGCAACGATTGGCAAGATTGTCGATTACGGAATTCAAGATTCTATGAATATGGGGGCGTGCATGGCACCCGCTGCCGCTGCGGTCATCGCGGCAAATATGGAGGACCTCGAGTGCGATGCCGATTATTATGATTTGATTGTAACCGGTGACCTCGGAACGGTCGGTAGCCGTATTTTGTGCGAAATTCTCGAGTCGCAGGGGCACCCGATTAAGAAGAAGCATTTTGACTGCGGAGTCGAGCTGTTCAATCCGAAGAAGCAGGATGTGCATGCTGGCGGTAGCGGTTGCGGTTGCAGTGCGATTGTGCTGACGGGGTATCTGCTTAGAAAGATGAGAGAAGGGGCTTATCGCCGCATTTTGTTCGTGCCGACCGGCGCATTGATTTCGCCGGTAAGCTTCCACGAGGACTGCGATATTCCGGGCATTGCATATGGAATTGTCCTGGAGGCAAGCGATTACTGAGGGGGTGTTGAGAGAATGATGGATTATGTAACGGCATTTTTGGTTGGAGGTTTGATTTGTGCACTGGTGCAGGTGTTGATGGACAATACGAAGCTTCAGCCGGGACGAATCATGGTTATCGTCGTGATTTCAGGAGGTATTATCAGTGCGCTCGGCTGGTACGACGATCTTAGAAGCTTTGCGGGTGCCGGTGCGGGTGTTCCGTTGCTCGGCTTTGGTGATCTGTTGTTTCAGGGAGTAAAGAGCGGCTACGAGGAGCACGGAGTGCTTGGTTTGTTTGAGGGCGGTTTGAAGGCCGGAGCGGTCGGAATCTCTGCGGCACTCATTTTCAGCTATATCGCGAGCTTCGTGTTCAAGCCGAAGATGAAAAAATAAATTGCGGCATAAAATAGGGAACTGCTAGCAAAAAGCTCACGTAAAGCTCTTTGCTAGCAGTCCCCTGCGCGTAATATAAAGAGGAAAAAGAAAATCAGCGAATTGCAGTAACCGGACTAGTACCGGAGGAGAGCTGCTTTCCACGAACAGCTGCCAATTCGGATACGGATACAATCTGATAACCCTGTGCTATCAACTCGGGAATCGCTGCGCGAACAGCTTCTACCGTGAACTTGTAGTTCGCATGCATCAGAATGATGTCTCCGTCTTTTACACTCATAATCTTATTGTAAACGGAATCGTAATTACCGTTGTTCCAGTCGCCACTGTCAACGCTCCAGTTGATAAGCGGAGTCTTAATGGTGAACTGAACAGCCATGCTGGAGCTGCCGTAAGGCGGTCTTACAAGGTAATTCTTAACGCCGGTGATGGACTCGAGCAATGCACGGGTCTTCTCAACCTCCTGGCGGATACCGTCCTGGTCCAGCTTCGTCAAATAAGGATGAGACCAGGTGTGATTGCCAAGCTCATTGCCTTCCTCTACCACTCTCTTCACGCTGGCTTCAAAGGTGGAGTTGTAACGGTTACCCCATACGAAGAACGTTGCGTGTGCGCCATTCTCCTTGAGGATGTCCAAAATCTCGTTATACTGTACTACCGGACCGTCATCGAAAGTAAATGCAACGAGCTTCTTGCTCGGATCGATCCAAGAAGTGTCTACATTCGAGGTATCCCACGGAACCATCAAAGCTTCCGTCGGGGTAGGAGTCGGAGAATCGGTCGGTACGGGAGTGGGCTCTTCCGTCGGAGTAGGAGTTGCCTCCTCTGTCGGAGTCGGAGAAGGAGTGTTCTCTTCCTTCTTGTCCGAACAAGCTACGGCAAAGAGTCCAAGCATCAGCATAAGTGCCAATACAAAAAATCTGGATGATGCCTTCATAACAAAATACTTCCTTTCTTCTTACGCGAAATGATTAATAAATATGCATTCAAAAAAGAATACTAACCATCGAGATAAGTATACCAAAAGAAACACAATATGTGAAGCCCCTTTTTGAAAAAATATAATGCTGATACATCCTTCCCGAGCGGGAAATCGTTATTAGAGCACAAGAGGAATCACATCTGTTTCTTTACAATCGAGTATTCATCGCCATAGCGGAAGTAAGGACAGTCCCAAGGGCGACCGGTAATAAAATGCGCCATCTCGTCCTCGTCCAAGTCCTTGCCACAAGTGTAGCATTCGTAATCCTCATCGTATTCATAGTACATGCAGTAGTCGCAGTTTGCAATAGACTTCATACAGTTTCTCCGATAAAAATATGTTGTGCACCATGTGGTGCCGATAATATTCGGCCGCCTGCGAAGTGGCAGGCGGCCGTAATGGTTATGCTTGTGTTAATCGGTTGCCCGACCGGGTTACCGGCTGTGTAGCCAAATGCTTTACCACACCGTCGTCATTCGTCAACCTCGATCAGAATGCCCGGGTGGAGAGGACAGTTGACGTTCAAGTCTTCGGGTAGAATGTGCTTCGTATCCTGCGTGCCACCCTTGTTCAGAGCGAGCTCAGACTCGGTCTTTAGGAGGAATACATTCGTCTTGATGGAAGGACAGCTCGTCGTTGCCAAAGCACCGGATTCGGAGCAGAGAATTCTCTTCGTATGGCAGGTACATTCCTGGTAAGGAGCGGTACCCTTTGCGAAGATCTCGTCCGTGATGCAATTGCCGCCGGAGTACTGGTCGCAGAGACCTTCCACGGCGATATTGCCGCATTTGCTACAAATCTTTGAGGTAACGATGGAGGCCGGCATCGAAAAGTCGGTCGCCGCGCAATTTTTCAGCACGTGAACCTCTTCCATGATGTCTCGCCACATCGTACGATAATAGCTCGTATCTGTCTGAGAGAAGTTGTTGTCGAAACCGGACCAAATGGCTGCACAGTAATAAGGCGTATAGCCGGCAAACCAAAGGTCGAAGTTGTCGTGTGCGGTACCGGTCTTGCCCGCTACCGGAATCTTAAGGTTCTTGAAACGGCTCTTCGTACCGGTTCCGATCAAGGTCGTATCTACCATAGCATC
This sequence comes from Lachnospiraceae bacterium, assembly GCA_045645665.1. Lineage (GTDB taxonomy): Bacteria > Bacillota > Clostridia > Lachnospirales > Lachnospiraceae > ISDg. Next base: position 15,982 of record JAZRJF010000064.1, read on the forward strand.
GGTAAGAAGGTATGCGGTAGAGGACTTCATAACCTGGGTGGAATCCGTACGGTTGTTGATCAACGTCTGACCGTCCATTGTCTTAATCATCGAATAGTAACGAGGCTCGTTGTACACTCCGCCGTTTGCGATAGCAGAGTAGCCGGCCGTCATCTCGAGCACGGAGCAACCGACGGAAAGACCGCCGAGAGCCAGCGCTACGTTGTAGTCCGATATGCCGTCGCTGGCATCCGTATCAATCTGTTTAAAGCCGAGCTTCTTCAAGTAGGAAACCGCAGTCGTCGGAGTAACCTTTTCCATGCATCGTACTGCAACAATATTCATGGAGTGGTAGATTCCCTTACGAATGCTCTGAAGTCCTTCAAAGCCGGTTGTATACCAGTTCGTAACGGTCACGTCTTCCGTACCGGGATATATATAGTATGAATCGTCAAACGGACTTGCAAGTGTGTAGCCGCACGTATCGATTGCGGGCAGGAAGGCTGCCAACACCTTGAAGGTGGAACCTGCCTGACGGTAAATGCCGCTGGCACGATTCAGGACACGACGTCCGGTCTTCTCGCCACGACCGCCGTACTGGGCGATGACATTGCCGTTTGAAGGATCCATGATAACCATGGCTGCCTGCGGCTGAAGCAAAATGCTTCTCGACTCCTGCGTCGAATATTCCACACCGGGGTACTTAGCCTCGAATTCGGCCTGCTTAGCGGCAACGAACGCATCCAGCTTAGCAATCAAGTCTTCCTCGTTCTTCGTGTAGACGCTGATACCCTTGCTGCCGGTACCCTTTTCGTGATAGTAGTATTTGTTCGAATCGTTGTAGCTTGCGTAGTGATCGAGGAAATCCTGCAGGTGAAAATGCATTGCTTCACCGGTCGCAGATACAAGCGACAGCGCATAGCTCTTGGAAAGCTCGTAGTAGGAACCCTTGCCGACAGCGGGGAACTGGGACTCATCGGTGAAGTATTTGTCCATAATCTGCTGTACCTGAAGGTCCTGCGTGGAGTAAATCTGAAGTCCGCCGCTATAAAGCATCTTGTTCGCATCGTAGGAGGAGTAGCCGAGCTCCTGAAGGTCGAGCAATACCTGCTCAATCAACGCATCGACGAAGTAGGAGTATTCCGAATTGACGGTTTCCTGCGTGATCTCATCCTGAAGCTGAAGTCGTACGTACACGTCTTCGGAATCCGCGATTGCCATGTCGTACTCTTCCTTCGTACAGAAGCCGTTCTCGTAAAGGTTGTTCAGACAGTCCAGACGACGACGCGCATTGTCCTCCTGATACTTCAGCGGGTTCATATATACCGGTGAGTAAGCAATCGGTGCGAGCACGGCGGCTTCGGAAATCGTCAGCTCGGAAACCGGCTTTCCGAAATAGGAAAGAGCGGCCTTCTGGATACCGTATGCACCGTTGCCGAGGTTAATCGTATTGAGATAGTACTCGAGAATCGTGCCCTTGTTCAGACGACCCTCCAGCTGAATGGCAAGATACTGCTCCTGCAGCTTACGCACGATCTTGTCGATGTTACTTGACTCGTTACCACCGGAAAAGACCTGGTTCTTTAACAGCTGCTGTGTAATCGTACTGGCACCGTAATCAAGGCTCTGTTCCTTTACTACGGAAAATGCCGCACGGAAGATACCGCGGATATCGATACCGCTATGATCATAATATCGCTCGTCCTCCAGAGCAACGAAGCAGTTTGCTACGCCCTCCGGAATCTCGTCGATGCTGACATACTCGCGGTTGGAGCCTGCGCCTGCGAGCTCAATGCTCACAGAGCCGTCCGCAAAGTAAATGGTCGACGGATAGCTGTCGGGAACGACATTGATGGAGTCGATGTTCGGCGACGTCTCAATGATGCCGAGATATGCACCGTAAGCGGCGAAGCAACCGACTATCATACAAAATGCCAGCGCCACTAAGGCAACACGAAAAAGAAGCACACGAAGAAAGGACCGAATCCTACGCGTAGAGGATCGAATCTCTTGCTGCTTCTTGATTATACTGTAACGTCCATAATTCATGGAGCAAAGACCTCCTTATATCATGCCTATAGTATAGCATTGTCCGAATGCTTTGTAAACCTTCTCGGGGTGTGTCAAATGTTAAGTTTTCCGCGGGTTTTGTAACAAAATGCGGGGCATTTGGCTACTGTGTCGAATGTTGTCGCGCCGCGATGGCCGGCTGCCGCGGATGGTCGACCGCTCATTTACAGCAGAACGACCTCCCCGTCGATTAGAGCGTAACGTACCGGCTTTTCCATCGTGAGAATCGCCTTTCCGGCCGTCGCCTCCTGCATTGCGGCCTCAAAAGAGGAGACGTCCTCCTCGGGAAGCAACAAGTCGGCGGTAACCTGATCGGTATATTCCGTGGAAAGCACGGGATAGTTTCCCGAGCCGGCGAGGTAGAGAAGCTTACCGACACCGGTATAATCCGTAACGACATGGACCGGCACGGCGATGCGCTGCTCCGCAATGCGACAGTGCTTCAAGCCCTCGACGACTGCCGCCTGATACGCACGAACCAACCCGCCGGTGCCGAGCAAAATGCCGCCGAAATAGCGTGTCACAACGACACAGACGCCGGTCAGTCCCTCGCCCAGAAGGATGTCCAGCATCGGGCGTCCGGCTGTATGAGGCGGTTCGCCGTCGTCGCTACAGCGCGTAAGCTCACCGTGCTCGCCGATAACCATCGCCGAGCAATTGTGCCTCGCATCCCAGTATTGCTTCTTGACGCGCTCGACAAATGCCTGCGCCTCGTCCTCGGAAGCAACCGGTGCGATGGAAGCGATAAAACGGGAGCGTTTTTCAACGATTTCGCCTTGTCCGCCCTCAAAAATAAATCGTGTCGGTAGTGCCATAAATCCTCCGAATATCTTGACAAATATCCTACATATGATAAACTAACTGTGTATGTCCGCAGAGTGGCTGTGCATTAGCAAAAGCAGTTGAGCTCACGGTTGTATTCGTAGTGAATGCTCGCCAGCTGTCGGCAAAGAGTTTCGCAATCAATGCCCTCTTCCGCACAGAGCTCTTCAAGGGATGCATATCGGTCGCGCAGCTGTGTGTTGACGTAGCTGAGCAGGATGACCGGATCGCGTGGTAGAGCCATAGGTGCACCTCATTTCATAAAGCATTTGCAATCGAGCTTGTCCGCCGGCGATTATACATCGGGGCAAGCGGGATTCGTGTACGCGGACATTGTAGCACATTTTCATTAGAAATACAAATGCTGTTCCGTCTCAGCGCAGGTGAGGGGCGAGAGCGGCAGTATGGATATGAGGTATTTGCATGGATCTTTTTGATTATATGCGGGAGAATTCCTTGGAAAAGACGGCTCCGCTTGCATCTCGGATGCGGCCGCGTACTCTCGATGAGGTTGTGGGGCAGGAGCATATCATCGGTCGGGACAAGCTGTTGTACCGTGCGATTAAGGCAGACCAGCTTCGGTCGGTCATTTTCTACGGACCGCCCGGCACGGGCAAGACGACGCTTGCGAAGGTTATTGCGGGCACGACAAAGGGCGAGTTTCGCCAGGTAAATGCTACGATGGCCGGAAAGAAGGATCTCGAGGAGGTCGTGAACGAGGCGAAGCAGCTGCAGGCGATGGGCGGAACGAAGACCATTTTGTTCATCGATGAGATTCACCGCTTTAATAAGAGTCAGCAGGATTATTTGTTGCCGCATGTAGAGGACGGCACGGTCATTTTGGTCGGTGCGACGACGGAAAATCCGTATTTTGAGGTGAACGGCGCTTTGATTTCTCGTTCCATCGTTTTCGAGCTTAAGCCGATTACGAGAGATGACATTGTGGCGCTTTTGAGACGTGCGATGACGGACAGAGAGCGCGGGCTCGGCAATTACAACGCCGAGATAACGGACGATGCGCTGCTGTTCATAGCAGATGTGGCGAACGGGGATGCGCGAAGAGCGCTCAATGCGTTGGAGCTTGGCGTGCTGACGACGGACCCGAGTGCGGACGGACGAATCCGCATCGATTTGGACGTTGCCGGAGAGTGTATTCAGAAGCGCGTGCTTCGATATGACAAGAACGGCGACAATCATTACGATACGATTTCTGCATTTATCAAAAGCATGCGGGGCTCGGATCCCGATGCGGCGATTTATTATTTGGCGAGAATGCTCTATGCGGGCGAGGAGGTTACCTTCATCGCTCGAAGAATTATGATATGTGCGGCGGAGGATGTCGGCAATGCCGATCCTCAGGCACTTCAGGTTGCGGTTGCGGCTTCGCTTGCGGTGGAGCGTGTCGGAATGCCCGAGGCGCAGATCATATTGGCTCAGGCAGTTGCCTATGTAGCTTGCGCGCCGAAGAGCAACGCAGCGGTGGAAGCCATCGGAGCTGCGATGGATTTGGTGGCAAAGACGAAGACTCCGCCTGTGCCGGTGCATTTGCAGGATGCACATTACGGCGGTGCCGCGAAGCTCGGTCACGGAATCGGCTATCAATACGCGCATGCATTCCCGAATCACTACGTAGAGCAGCAGTATATGCCGGACGGATTGCAAGGTACGGTGCTTTATGAGTGCGGCGAGCTCGGTTACGAGAAGAAGATGAAGGAATGGATGGAGCAGCTGCGCGGGGCGCAGCAGTGATAGCTCGCGGAGCGAGCGGTGATAGCCAGCAGAGCTGGCGGTGTTAGACGACGGAGTCGCCAGTGGGAAGCTCCGCGAAGAAGCTGCGCAGGTGTTAGCCGCTGTAAGCGGCGGTGGTAGCTCCGCGAAGAAGCTGCGAAGGAGTTGGCGGGTTTGTGAGTGAATGGATTTTGAGAGAACGGAGGATATGAGTATGAAGAATAAGTTTCCGCAGATAGTTGCGATTACGACGCTTGTGTTGGTTGCTTTGTCGATTGTGCTGACGTTTGTCGGAGCATTTGTCGAGGGCGATCTCGGACAGGCCTTGTTGTTTTCGGGCATTTTCGGGTTTGTTGCATTTGCTATCTTCGGTTGGGTCTTGCTTGCGGTGTACAAGCGTGTGCATCGTGACGAGGAGGAAGATGAGCAGACGACGTCTGATGAGGACTGATGAGCGAGGCATTTGGTTCGCGGACGGAGCGTTCGGACAAAGAACGCGGATAATTCCCTGTGGAGTTGGGGAACCTATAACACGATTACAAAAGAACGCTGCGGAGAGAGCTGCGGCTGTGATAAGAAAGGAAGAGTACAATTATGAGTTTGTTGGAAAAGTGGAGAGACGAGGCGTACAAGAAGGACATGAACACGCAGGAAGGCCAGCTGTTCTGGGGCAATTACTTTGCGGTTGAGAAGGGCGTATACGAGCAGCTTCTCGCAGAGCCTGACGTAGAGGTGTGCGGAACGGTTAAGGAGCTTGCTGAGAAGTATGATATGAGCATTTCCTTGTTCACGGGCTTTTTGGATGGCATCAACGATAGCTTGGTAACTCCGAATCCGATTGAGGAGATGACGGAGGATACCGTAGTAAGTCTCGCATTTGACAAGGAGAAGCTGTATTACAACATGGTTGCCGCACGTGCGGATTGGTTGTATGAGCTTCCGGCTTGGAATGATATCTTGACCGATGCGAAGAGAAAGGAACTGTTCCTTTCCCAGAGAAAGTCGGGAACGGTTGTGAACGACAAGAAGATCGGTCGCAACGAACCGTGTCCCTGCGGCAGCGGTAAGAAGTACAAGTTCTGCTGTGGCAAGAAGTAATTTCGTAGGATTTCGCAGAGAAGTGTCTGCGAAACTCAGCAGATGCAGTTAGGAAGTAGTTGAGAGCAGTAAGGAGGCACTATGGGAAGACAGGTGCGTTACAACAGCCGGATGACCACACGCTACCGCTCGGGTACAAAGCGTGCGAGAAGACGAAAGCAGTTGCTTCATGCAGTCATTGCATTGGTAGCATGTGCTCTTGTAAGCGTGGGCTGCTATGCGCTGGCGTCGAGAGAGCCGGATGCGCCGAAGCAGGAGCAGGGGCCGACTCCGACCGTGCAGGTACAGCTGCCGGGGTTGGAAGCCAATTCACAGGCGACGATTCACAACCTGTATACGGACGCTTACAAAGAGGGCTTGACGGAGGACGACATCTGGATGGAGGACTTCGAGGACACCCGTGAGCGAGTGAACGTCAAGGCGATGTATCTGACGACTGACGTGCTGAACCGACAGCTCGATTATATATTGGATTTGGTAGACACAACGGAGCTAAATGCGATTGTTGTGGATGTCAAAAACGACGACGGCTTCATTACGGTGCAGACGGATTCCGAGCTTCTGAACAGCATGACGAATACGAATCCGATGATCAACAACTTCAGTCAAGTCATGAAGACGTTGAAGGAGCACGGCGTCTACATGATTGCGCGAGTCGTATGCTTCCGAGACATTCGTTCCGTGCGAAGCAACGAAAGCCTCGGTGTGCGTATGAAGGATGGCTCGCTCATGAAGGACAACAGTGGCTACACGTGGATGAATCCGCTGAATACGGACACATGGGAGTACTTGACCGAGGTAGGAAGAGAGTGTGCGAAACTCGGCTTTGACGAGGTGAACTTCGACTACTGCCGTTTCTCTACGGACGGCAAGATGAAGGAAGCGGATTTCGGAGTAGAGGAGCTCACAACCGAAATCAAATACGACGCCATCACCGGCTTTGTCAAATATGCCTGTGAGAATTTGAAGCCTCTCGGTGTATTTGTATCCGTAGACGTATTCGGAGTCGTACTCAGCAGTGAGATTGACGCGGCTGCGGTAGGCCAGGATTATGCGGCGATGTCGAGCTATTTGGACTACATTTGCCCGATGGTATATCCGTCGCACTATGGCAAAGGCTATTACAACCTGAAGGTGCCGGATGCGGCTCCGTATGAGCTGATTTACAATGCCATGCTCGATTCAAAGGAGCGTCTCAGCATCCCCGTTGCCAAGGGTAGATGTGCGGACGTAAGGCCATGGTTGCAGGCATTTACCGCGAGCTGGGTAAGCGGCCATATCAATTACGGAAGTGAGGAGCTTCGTGCGCAGATCAATGCTACGTACGACGCGGGCTACACCGGATGGCTTCTGTGGAACGCGGCCGGTGCGTACAGCACATTCAAAGATGGTTTGGAGCCGAATGAATAGCCGACATTTTAATAAAAAAATGAGACCTTTAGGGCATCGCAGCAGTGCGGTGCCCTTTCGCATATATTGACTTGTGAAAAGTGCAGTGCTACAATTTCTATATAGGAAAATGCAATAAAGAACCGAGGCATAACAGATGAAATCGATAAAGACTAAGCTTGTTATATTGATTGCCGCAAGTGTGATTATCGCTGCAATAAGCGTAGGTGGACTCGGAATCTACGAGCTACGAATTGCGTCACATAGCGATAGTGTTCGCATGGTGAATTCTTCGTGCGGAGAGAAGTCACAGGCGATGAATCATGCATTTGTACGAACCGAGCAGTCAGTTGATTTGCTGGCGGAGTACGCGAAGAACAACCTAGAGAGCATCGAGAAGCTATCGCGAGATGAGGAGTATCTTGAACAGTATACCGCACGTCTCGCGGCATTTGGGCAGACGATTGCGCAAGAAACTGAAGGTAGTGTAGGCGTATATGTACGCTTCAACCCGGAGAAGATGCCTTCTACGTCCGGTTTCTATTATGCGAAGGACGCTGCAACCGGAGCAATGAAGGAGCAGCCGGTGACGGATTTCTCGCAATACGAGCAAGATGAACTGAAATGGTACTATCAGCCTGTGCAGTCCGGAGTTCCGACATGGATGAATCCGTATCAAAATGAAACCGAGGACGCGCGTGTCATCTCCTACATCGTTCCGATGTACAAGGAAGAAGAATTGCTTGGCATAGTCGGAATGGACATCGATTTTAACTTCGTCATTGAGATGACGCATGAGATTCGACTTTACGATACCGGCCATGCATTTTTGACGAATGAGCAGCTGGAGATTGTCCACAGTGAGCATTTTGCCGATGGTACATCGATTCGAACGTTCAGCGATGTGCTTGCGGAGGTGAGTCTTGCGCATATCGATAAGCACGACGATTTGTACGAATACACTTACGAGGGCGTGGATAGAAAGATGGCGATTCGCGCGCTCGAGAACGGTATGTATCTTGCGGTGACGGTGCCGGTTCACGAAATCGAAGAACAGACCGACCGACTGGTGCTTCAGATGGTTGTGGTAGTCATTGCAATGGTAGTTGCATTTATCGGTATCACATACATCATAACCTCGAAGATTGTAAATCCGATTAAGGAGCTGAATGAAGTAGCACAGGAGGTTGCACGCGGCAACCTGGATGTGACGGTGAACTGCGAGACGAACGACGAGGTTGGTATGCTGGCTTCGAGCTTGAAGGAAACCGTGAAGCAGCTGAAGATGCGCATGGATTACATCAATAACCTGGCGTATACGGACAAGCTGACCGGCATCTACAACAACACTGCATTTTTGCAGGAGGTGTCCTACTTAAAGATGGAGGGCAAGCATGAGCCGTTTTCGGTATTCTTGATTGACGTCAACGGACTGAAGCTTATCAATGATACATACGGCCACGATTACGGCAATGAATTGCTGATTTCCGCCTCTAAGGTCATTGTCAACGTGTTCGGCTATGAAAATGCGTATCGAATCGGCGGCGACGAGTTTGCGGTATTGTTGCATTTTGCGGATATGGAGCACTGCAAGGAATTAGAGGAGCAGTTCCTAGAAGCCATTAAGAGCAAGATCGGCGTCGTGCGCGTATCTGCGGCGGTCGGTAGCGCGATGAGCAAGGACAGCGACGAGGAAAGCTATGATGAAGTCTTCAAGAAGGCGGATGCTAGGATGTACGAGCGTAAGCAGGAGATGAAGTCACATGGCGAGACCAGTGCTATTGAAGAGTGATTGAGTCGCTGAGAGCGAAGAGGTTATTTAAGCTCATACATAAGTTCATACAAAGAGAAGCCCCCACCGAATCGGCGGGGGCTTTTATATGTGTTTAGAAGTGCGACCGTTAGTCGGTCACGCAATGGCAATATAGTCAAATCCCTTTTACGATTTCATCGGGAAATCGATATTCCATCAATATCGTATCCAGCCAATTGCCGAATTTGTCTTTTGCTAAGCGTTCCCGATAGCCTATTGTTCGGAAGCCACATCTGGTATGTAACTTGATGCTCTTTTCGTTTGTCGAAAAAATAGAAGAATACAAGCACCAAAAACCATGGTTCGGTGCTTCTTCAATTAACTTTTGAAGCAAGCTTGTTCCGACTCGTTTGCCCTGGTGATGCTCATCGACATAGATGGTTACTTCAACTACGCCGCAATGGTGCGGCTTTGCCGAAACCGGGCTCACCGCAATAAAGCCGACAATTTCATCTTCGTGCAATGCAACATATCTGCAGACTTTGTGATGTGTGGAATCCCACTCTTCCCAAGTGGGGCATTTTACTGTAAAGGTTGCTTTGCCTGAATCAATTCCTTGTTTGTATATCTCAAGAACTTGCTTCCGATCCTCCGGTATCATTTCGCGAATTATCATATTTGTCCTCCGTAAATCTCAGTTTATCATTTTGTTCAGTTCGATTTTACCATAGGAAAGCAAATGGCACAAAAATCGGCGGGGCTTCTATAAGAATACACGGGAGCGTACTATAGCCGGTGCCCCAATAGGAGTTGGTCACTGAAGATACCCCATTCTTTCAAGATAGTTTTGATAGCGGTTTCTTTGCGTATCAATCATTTCATTTGAATTTACGAAAGCAATAAAATCGTTCTCGGAAATCCATTTGTATGATATGGTTTCACCTTTCTGAATGGAGACCGACGCCTTGTCGCAATCGGTGACACATAAGAAAGTGTAGTATATCGTGTCGTGCGAAGTGCAGCGGCCGATTTCCACGAGATTGTCGGCAGAAATCCCCGTCTCTTCTAAAAGTTCTCTTTTGGCACACGACATCTTGTCTTCTCCTTTTAGCGCAGAGCCTCCGGCAGTCGCCTCAAAATAGCCTCCGTATTTAGGCTTTTGCGTATCTCGCTGCATAAGCAAATAGTCGCCGTCAATATGTCTGACCAGAATTTCGCACACAAGATGGTACAATCCTTTGGGCATCGGTTCTCCACGCCTCAAGTCTTGGTTTGCCGGAGTTCCGTCTATCAAGTATCCATCCCAAATTTCCAAAACATCCACCTCCAAAATTCTTGAGTGCAGAAATAATCTAAACCGGTGCAATTAAGCTCTGTCCGCTGTTATCGCACTAAAAAACTCGTTCGATCTCAGCTTATCCATTCTGCTCGGTCTATATTACCACAGGAAATACAATCACGCAAGAAGCGACAGCAATCATTTTGCACATCTCTTTTTATTGTGCGACTTGCTGTTTTCGAAGGTTTGATTTCGTCGGTTTCGTCAATGGAAATGAAGCTGTTACATCTGTTACTATGTAGAGGAATTCATCTAAAGTCTTAAGACGTTTCTATGGCTCTGTCAAAGATTTTATCGTGGAATCGGACGGCAATAGCAAGATGTTGCTTCTGTAAAAAATCGTTGACAAGGGTGTCTCAAATATTCTACAATAGAGGTGGTAACAATGAATGGACAAGCAACTTCGTTTGACAACATTGGAATCAAAAATGACTTCATGTTCTGCACGATAATGCGTAAGGCCGAGTTCTGCAAGCCTTTTTTGGAGATGGTTCTCGGGATTTCGATTCGAGAGCTTTGCTATGCGGAGAAGCAGGCGACCATTGATATTGCGTCAAGGGCTAAGAGTATTCGACTGGACGTGTATACTAACGACGAGGCGGGGACAGTGTATAATATCGAGATGCAGGTGCGACCGAGAGAGGATTTGCCGAAGCGTGCACGGTATTATCAAGACCTGATTGATCTGAACCTGATTGATAAAGGGTACAAATATTCGGCACTTCCCAATAGCATTGTGATTTTTGTGTGCGATTTTGACCCGTTTCATCGGGGCAGAGTCTTGTACTGTTATGAGAATCGGCTTACGGATGGATCGGGCGAGCCGTTAGGTGACGGCACTATGAAAGTATTTATGAATCTAAGGGGAGAGCAGCGGGATATTAACGGTGAGCTTAGTGTACTTGTTCGGTACGTGAATACCGGCGAAACAAGCACGTCATTTACCCAGTCCTTGGACAATGAAGTTCGAGCAGTCAGAAGCAATGAGCGATGGAGGCGAGAATATATGACGCTACAGGAAGCATTGGATGAGAGATACCAGGAAGGACAAGAGGAAGGGTATGAGAAGGGTCATGCAGAAGGCCGCGAAGAAGGTCATGCGGAAACCGTGGTCATGATCGACAAGGTGATTCAGCGTTTGGTTGCAGACAATCGGACGGCGGAGCTTCCCTTCGTTGCGCAGAATCTTGAGAAGTACTGCGACGAGTTCGGACTGAAGCACTAGTTGGTTTTTGAGTGGGAGCACATGCAAGTGATGCCCTTTAAGAAATGATGAGATTTTAGAAGTGATAAGATTGAAGATACAACAAGGAGCAGAGACCGCGATCTCTGCTCCTTTATCGTTATCTGAATTTGTTATCTGTACAGGCCCTGTCCGAGCAACTCTATCCGAGTACCACTTCGACCTCGTGGACACCTTCGCCTATAACCGGAATGACGTTGCCTTCCACAGGCTTGCCGTTCACTGTCATTGAAACGACACCCATCGATACGTGGTTCGGGTTCTTTACGGTAATCTTGTAGATACCGCCACGGAAGAGACGGGAAATCTCAAAGCCGTCCCACTCCTTTGGAATGGAAGGGTTGATCATCAGGCCGTCGTACTGAGGCTGAACGCCGAGGATGAACTGGGAAACCGCAACGAAGTTCCAAGCAGCGGTACCGGTCAGCCAAGAGTTCTTCGCCTCGCCGAACTGGTGAGGACGTGCATCCTTGCCGGCAATCATCTGAGCATATACATACGGCTCGGTTCTATGAAGCTCGTTGTACTTCTCCTCGCGATATGCCGGAGCGATCTTCGAATAGTATTCAAATGCCTTGTCGCCGTGTCCGACAGCAGCCTCGGCACAGATGATCCACGCGTTGTTGTGGCAGAAGATACCCGCATTTTCCTTATAGCCGCCCGGATAGGTGGAAATCTCACCGTACTCGAGATGGTACTTTGTAAATGCAGGGTTGTTCAGCACGAGACCGTGCTCGCAGTTGAGGTATTTGTCGATGCTCTCAAGCGTCTTCAAATCATAGCCCTTGTCCTTACCGATACCGGCAAGCACAGCCCAGCCCTGAGGCTCGATGAAGATCTTGCCTTCCTCGCATTCGGCGGAGCCGACCTTGTTGCCGTAATGGTCATACGCACGAAGGAACCATTCGCCGTCGTAGCCGAATTCCTCTGTCGCCTGTACCATCTCCGCAATCTTCGCGTCTGCCTTCTTGGCCTCGTCCTCGAGTCCCTTCAATCGGCACATTGCCGAGAACTCCGGTCCGATATAGCAGAACATCGTAGCAATCATAACGGACTCCGCGGTCTGACTGTAGAACGGAGCCTCCGGGAAAATCTCTTTGTTGTTGTAGGTCTGGAAAGACTCACCCGGCTTGTCCGAGAAGCAGGAGAGGTTCAGACAGTCGTTCCAGTCGGCACGTCCGCTAAGCGGCAGCTTGTGCGGACCGATCTTCGTGCATACATGGTAAAATGCTTTCTCAAGATGGTCCAGTAGCGTAGAGCTGAGCGTCTCATCATTTTCATACGGAATGACCTCGTCAAGGATGGCAACGTCGCCGGTTTCCTTGATATAAGCCGCAACGGCGAGAATCATCCAAAGCGGATCGTCGTTGAAGTTTGAGCCGAGCTCGTGGTTGCCGCGCTTTGTGAGCGGCTGATACTGATGGTATGCACCGCCGTCTCGAAGCATCGTAGAAGCGAGGTCGAGAATACGCTCTCTTGCGCGCTCCGGAATCTGATGAACGAAACCAAGCAGATCTTGGTTACTGTCTCTAAAGCCCATGCCGCGGCCGATTCCCGATTCGAAGAAGGAGGCGGAGCGGGACATATTGAAGGTAACCATGCACTGATACTGATTCCAAATGTTCACCATGCGGTTCAGCTTCTCATCCGGAGAAACGACAGCGTACTGGCTGAGGAGGCTGTTCCAATGAGCCTTCAGCGCATCAAACAAAGCGTCTGCCTTTGCGGTCGTGTCGCACATGGACATCATCTCGAGAGCCTTCGACTTATTGATTACATTTTTCTTGTAGCCGATGCTGTCAAGCAAGCCATCGTAGTTGCCGCTTGTGTCGAACTTCTCGTTCACGGGCATCTCTACATAGCCGAGGCAGAATACGAAATCCTTGCTCTCGCCGGGTGCGAGGGACACCTCAAGGTAATGAGAAGCAATCGGAGACCAGCCCATCGCTACGGAGTTCGAGGGTGCGCCTGCGAATACCGTTTGCGGGTGGTCGAAGCCGTTGTACAGGCCGAGAAAGCTCTCGCGGTCCGTATCAAAGCCCTGAATCGGAGCATTTACCGTATAAAATGCGAAATGGTCGCGGCGCTCCTTGTACTCGGTCTTATGGTAAATGGTTGAACCGAGAATCTCCACCTCGCCGGTGTTGAAGTTTCTTTGGAAGTTCGTCGTGTCGTCGTTGGCATCCCAAAGACACCACTCGAGGAAGCTGAACAGCTTGAGATTCTTTGTCTCGCCGGAATGGTTCGTCAGCACTACCTTGTGAATCTCTCCGTTAAAATCCTGCGGCACGAAGAAGGTCAGATCGGCCTGAATGCCTTTAGAGGAGCCGGAAATCTTCGTGTAGCCCATACCATGACGACATTCGTAGCTGTCAAGCTCGGTCTTTACCGGGCTCCAACCGGCGTTCCATACGTGGCCGCCGTCGTTGATATAAAAATACCGTCCGCCCATATCGATCGGCACGTTGTTGTAGCGATAACGGGTAATGCGGCGAAGACGAGCATCCTTGTAAAATGCATAACCACCTGCTGTATTGGAGATGAGCGAGAAAAATCCTTGCGTGCCCAAGTAATTGATCCAAGGGTACGGAGTTCTGGGAGAGGTGATGACGTACTCTCGATTGGCATCATCAAAATAACCGTATTTCATATGCATTCCTCCTTATATTGAGTCACTGATATACATTACGCGCAACGGTATATCATTCTCTATTGATTATACCCCATTTTGCGAGCACCCGCAATGGAAAATACCAAAAAGCAAACAATGTCCGTGAGCATGAAATAGTACATCCCGAAAGGAACAGAAGTATCAAAAAAGACATGAAAACGCGAGCGAGTAAGTGATTCGGTCACAGAAAAATGCTGTCGATTTATGATACACTACGTTCAATCCAAGAGATAATCCAACAAAAAAGCGGCTACGGTGAGATCACCGTAACCACCTATTGTTTTTCATAATTGCATAAGCTGATTCATTACTTCTTAGAAGTAATTTCTCCCCCCACACAAGCTGCGTTTCATAACTCGTTTATGGAGCGCAGTCCTTTTTTGTCCAGGAGAACGATACGGCCACGCGCGCATTCGATAAGTCCGCGGGTAGTATAATTCTTCAGTGTGCGGGTTACAACCTCTCGTGCAGTACCAAGACTCTTTGCAATCTGCTGATGCGTCAAATACAGCACATCACTCTGCATGAATTCGCTTTCTTCCAAAAGATACTCAACAAGACGTTGCTCGACATTGACAAACATCATCTTCTGCAACGTCCAAATAGCACCTGTAAAGATAGAGAGGCTGAGCTCGTTGTGATAATGTCCGATCTGCTCGTGTGCCCGTCTAAGTGTAGTACAAAGAGATTCCGGAACGATGAGAAGGGTCAAATCCTCTTCGGCTTCCATGGCGAAATGAAACGGAATGTCGGGAATTGGATTGGTAATCAGGGGAGCGATTGTCTTCGGCTTGTGGATGTTCAGTGTAATCTCACGACCTTCCTCCGAAACGACGGAGACGCGAAGTCTTCCCTGACATACAATGAGAATTCCGGCGTCAAGCGTCACCATGTTGATGTATTTGCCTTTGCGATATTTGAGCTCGATCGACTGCTGTTCAAGGAGTAACCGCTCCTCGGGAGTGAGCTCATCCCAGTAGGGAAGGAGATGAAGAAATCTTCTTTTGTCCTCAATAGTAAACATAAATACCTCCGTTGCTGTTAGCGAATAAAGCTCGTAAATCGATGCGGTTCTTTTTCCGGCAAGCCATAGGCTTCCTTGCCGAGCGCGATACTCTTCATAAGGAATGCCATGTTGGCCGCAAGTACACGCATGGTCTGCATACCCTCTGCGTCGTAGCGTACTTCACCGGGAGCACCGCCGTGTGCGCTATTCCAGTACTGGCTGGAGGCAACGGGCATGCCCGAAATCGTAAAATACTTGTTCATCTGATCAAATGTTGCAGACAGACCGCCGCGTCTTGCTACCGTAACAGCCGCACCGACCTTCATCGTCTTGTCAAATGACGTGCTGTAGAACAGGCGGTTGAGCAACGCAATCAAAGTAGCATTTGCCGAGGCGTAATACACAGGACTTCCAAGCACAAGACCGTCACACTCTTTGAACTTGGCAGCGACTTCATTCACGATGTCGTCAACGGCACAGCGGTTGTTCGAGTAGCAGTAACCGCAGCTAACACAGCCGCGAATCGGCATATCGCCTACGGTTATCAGCTCGGTTTCGATTCCCTGTGTATGAAAAACCTTCTCCATCTCGCGAAGCATAAGAGCGGTATTGCCGTTCGGCTTCGGACTTCCGTTAATCATTAATACCTTCATAAGTCTCTCCTTCTCCTTTGTTGATTTGTCTATCCATTCATGTGTTCACAAGGTTATTGCTCTGTCTGGGTCTCTGTCAGCGCCTCTGTCGGCGTTGGAGAAGACGGCGTTGCCGGGCCGGGACTCGGAGTGATCGGTGTCGTAGGAACCGTAGTCGGTGTCATCACAGGGACTTCCGTCGGCACCTTGGTCGGAATGTTCGTCGGAGCCTTGGTCGGAGTGTACGTCGGAGCCTTGGTCGGTGTGCTCGTCGGAGCCTTGGTCGGCGTCGGTGTCTCTGCGCCGATCTTTGTTAGGCCGAGGTAGGAAGCAATCGCATTTGCATCAGCGCGGGCAAATGCCTGAAGGTCAGCTTCGCTGTCCCAGAACTTTCGGTCGGCCGGCTCATCCATATAACAATGTTCGATGATTACATTGACGATTCCTCGTTCTGCGGCAAGTCGGTTGATGACGTAGCCGTCCATAGGGGTGCCGTTCAAGTAAGTGGAATACGTACTGTTTCTCTTAAAGCAGCCGAGGTTCTTAACGCCCAGCTTGCTGATTTCATTCAAAATCTGTGAACCGAGTGCAAGAGACTTGGCAGCGACGTTGGACTTCTTCGGAACGAGTGCCATTGCGCCGGGGCGTCCGTTTGCGTTGAAGTGGCAAGATACGAAGATGTCGGCACCGCGATTGACGGCATATTGCACACGGTATTCCAAATCGTCGATGTCGTCGAAATCGTCGAACACCGTATCCCCGGTTCGGGTCATATATACCTTGACGTTGGAGTAGGTGCTCTCCAACTGCTTCTTCAAATAGGTTGCAACCTTTAGGTTGATTGTCTTCTCTGCTGTATTGTAGTGGTAAGCACCGGAATAGACTCCACCGTGTCCGGGATCCAATACGACAACGTAGACACCGTCTCCGTTCTTATCCGCGCCGTGCTTTTGCTTCAGCTCTGCGCCGGAGGTGGGGATGGAGGTAAGTGTTGTTGCTCGTCTGGTCGGTACCGGTGTCAGTCCGGGAACCAGGCTGGCGTCTTGCACATAACCGGTCATCTGCTTTCCGTCAATCTCCGTAACGACCTTGTGCCAGACCTCGTTCCAAGAGTTCACAACGGTGTCGATGATTGTCACTCTGCCAAAGAGAGCGATTTTTCCGATGCGTGTTGCCTGACGAGATGCCGAGGTACGCAGGTAATGCTTTTCATTGGAAAGCGCCGGTGTGCCTTGCGGGGTGACCGTTGCGGTAGCCTTTGGTTTCTTTGTCG
Source organism: Lachnospiraceae bacterium (assembly GCA_045645665.1). GTDB lineage: Bacteria > Bacillota > Clostridia > Lachnospirales > Lachnospiraceae > ISDg. The sequence continues at coordinate 32,985 of JAZRJF010000064.1, forward strand.
CGGTCGGTGCCTTTGTCGCGGTTGGTGCCTTTGTCGCGGTCGGGCCGTCTGTTGTTGTAGGAGTGGCGGCACTCGTAACAGTAGGAGTGGTTACCTCGGGAGTGCTCGTAGGTTCCACGGTAGGCGTGGTTGACGGTTCCTTTGTAGGGGTGGCCAACGGTGTCGGAGAGGTCGGAGGCGTAAGCGAGGGGACCGGTGTGGGGGAGGCATTCTCACCCGCAGTTACACTCGGAGTAATGGGAGCATCGTCATCCACCTTTGAGCAACCGATCAGAAGCAAAAGGGTGAGTAAAGAAGCTGCCAAAACGATACGTTGTCTACGCCTTTTTTGAACCCGGTCCATTGGAAATACAAACCTCCGCAAGATAAAAATACACTACACTTCATCATACCACATTTTGCCCCTTTGTTGCAACAAAACTTACTACAATCTTTAAGAAAAATTCTCGTTTCGACGCGGGAAAAATGCAAGAAATCGTGTCATATGTAACTGTGTCACAATATAGTAAGAGAGACTGCGGATTAGCGGTGGCAGAGGAGGTATGATGGAGGAGATAACGGGCGTGGGAGAAGCCAAACTGGAGGAGCAGCTTCGTATGGCATTGGAGACACCGTATTCGCAGCGAGAGTTGACGCTTGACCTGAATTCGGGATATGACGAAGAGGATGATACATGGGAGTTGATTGTAAGATACTACGATTCACTCGATGCGGTGCGAGAGGCGCTTGACGTTCGCATCGTTACTTTGTTGAACAACTATGCAGTCATTTTGATACGGGAAGAGGATATTCCGCGACTGGTAGAATTTCCGCAGGTGTTGTATGTGGAGAACCCGAAGAGGTATTTCTTCTCTGTGGAGCAAGGGCGGAATGTATCGTGCATTGACACTGTGCAATCCGCAAGAATTCCCGAGGAGCGCCGCTTGTACGGCGAGGGGGTGCTCATAGCGATTCCCGATTCGGGAATCGATTATTCTCATCCGGATTTTCGCGCAGAGGACGGTACGACTCGCATTGTGACGCTTTGGGATCAGACGGCGGAGTACGATGGTAATCGATATGGTCTGGGGCGCATTTTCACTCGGGAGGAGCTAAATGTTTCTCTGCGGGACGGAACGATATTGTCGACGGACCGAAGCGGACATGGTACTGCGGTTGCGGGAATTGCGGCCGGTAACGGAGCGGCTTCGGATGGGCGCTATGCCGGAGTGGCACCTGAGGCAGAGCTTGTGGTCATTAAGCTGGCGGAAGGCCGTGAGCGCGGCTTTGCACGGACGACAGCTATTTTGTATGCGGTGGATTTTGCCCTTCGGGTGTCCGGCAGTCTGGCAAGGCCGCTGGCAATCAACCTTAGCTATGGCAACAGCTACGGAGCGCACAATGGGGAGAGCTTGCTGGAGCAGTTTTTGGACGAGGCGGCTACGGTCTACCGAAACAGTATCGTAGTCGGTACGGGCAATGAGGGGAGCACCAATCGGCATGCAAGGGTTGTGTTTGAAACGGACGATTCGCGTCGCAATGAGGGCTATCGTCGCGGGAACGAAGCTCGGATAGACGGGGAGGGAAGAGAGCGTATCGTCGAGTTCGTTGTGGCAGCAGGGGAGCCGACGCTGAATCTACAGATATGGAGATACGCATTTGACGAGGTAGCGATTGATATCGTGGCACCGTCGGGACAGAGACACCGTGTTGAAGCGTTTGCGGAGACGCAAGAGGTGCTTTTGGACGATGCGCGCCTGTTGATATTGTACGGAGAGGCAAAGCCCTACAGCGGGCAGCAGGAGCTGTACATCGAATTTGTACCGCTTACCATCGGAAATGTGTACGATACGACGCGACCGACGCTGTTGGGAGGGACGTGGCAGCTTGTGTTTACGCCGATTCGAATCTTAGACGGGATAATCGATTGCTGGTTGCCCGCGGGGGGACTTCTTTTGGAGGATACGGCATTTCTTCGTCCGTCCCCGGCGACGACGCTGACCATTCCGGCGACGGCACAGCGAGTGATTTCGGTATCGGCATACAATGCCGACAATGGAATCTACGCCGCATTTTCCGGGCAAGGACCGGGCCGCGGGGGCGAGCGCAAGCCCGATCTAAGCGCACCGGGGGTTGATGTGTATACGACAAGCCCGGGCGGAGGCTACGCCAGGAGGACGGGGACATCGTTCGCCGCGCCGTTTGTGACCGGGGCCGCCGCGCTTTTGATGGAGTGGGGGATGGTGCAGGGAAATGATCCTGCCTTTTATGGGGAAAAGGTGAAATCCGCTCTCATAGCGGGGGCAAGGCCGCTTCCGGGCATAACCGCCTATCCGGATCCGCAGGTTGGCTGGGGGGCTTTGTGTCTGGGTGATTCTGTCCCGAGAAACAGATGAACCGGCAAGTGTTCGTCGTGCATTAACCGCAATGCGTAGGAAATGCTCGAGAAGCGTGCTTTTTTTGCGAAAATATTTGTTGCCAATCCGGAAAAAATGGTTATAATGTTGGTGCAAGGGTCGCAGAGACTCGGCGGCATTGTGCCGACGCAAAGGGAAAGAAGGAGAAATGAATGAGAAAGACTAAGGTAATCTGCACAATCGGACCGGCAAGTGAGAACGAAGAAACCCTCACCAAGATGTTTTTGGCAGGTATGAATGTGGCACGTCTGAACTTCTCGCATGGTACACACGAGGAGCAGCAGAAGAAGATAGATTTGATTAAGCAGGTGCGCGAGAAGCTGGAGCTTCCGGTGCCGATCATGTTGGACACAAAGGGCCCGGAATTCCGTATTCGCACCTTTGAGAACAAGAAAATTACGCTGAAGGACGGCGATACGTTCACCTTTACGACCGAAGACATCGTCGGTAATCAAGAACGCGTGTCGGTCAATTATGAGCATTTGAGCGAGGATTTGAGCATCGGCGATACGATTCTTGTGAACAACGGACTCGTTATCTTTGAGGTGATTTCGCTGGACGATACGAATGTAGTCTGTCGCGTCGTAGCCGGTGGCGAGCTTTCGGATAGAAAGAGCATGAATTTCCCGAACAAGGTGCTGAAGAATGTATTTCTGAGCGAGGCAGATAAGGCCGACCTTTTGTTCGGAATTCAGAACGGGGTGGATTTTGTAGCGGCTTCGTTTGTATCGTGCAAGCAGGATGTTAAGGACATGAGAGACTTCCTGGATGCAAATGGTGGCGAAGACATCGATATCATTGCGAAGATTGAGAATCGCGCAGGTGTGGATAACGTCGAAGAGATTTGCGAGCTCGCAGACGGTATTATGATAGCAAGAGGAGACCTCGGTGTAGAGATTCCGTTTATGGAGCTGCCTTCGGTGCAGAAATACTTGATTAATAAGTGCCGCATGCTCGGAAAGCGCGTGATTACGGCAACCGAGATGCTGGAATCCATGATTCACAATCCGCGACCGACGCGTGCCGAGCTGTCCGATGTGGCAAATGCGGTATACGATGGCACGTCCGCTATTATGCTCTCGGGTGAGTCCGCTTCCGGTAAGTATCCGGTGGAGGCTGTGAAGAACATGGTGGAGATTGCGGAATTTACGGAGAGAAGCATCAACTACGGCAAGCGATTCCGCCAGACCGAGTTCGAGATTCGTAGCAATCTGGACGCAATCTCGCATTCGACCTGCTCGATGGCAATCGATGTGAAGGCAAAATGCATCGTTGTAAGCTCGATTAGCGGACGTACGGTTCGCATGGTAAGCCGTTTCCGTTGTCCGGTTGACATCATCGGCATGACGATTTCCGAAAGAGTATGGCGCAAGCTGAATCTCAGCTGGGGCGTAACACCGGTGCTGTGCGAGGAGTTCAGTTCCATGGAGGTTATGTTCTACAATGCATTGAACCAGTCGAAGAAGATTATGAACCTGCACGGCGGTGAGAATGTCGTGCTGACCGGAGGTCAGATTAACGGCAAGACCGGCAACACCAATGTCATCAAGGTAGAGACGGTCAGCGGCTGCTAGACGAGGAAATGTGTAGGCTGCGACAGCTGCACAAGCCCGGGCATTGACCGGACATTTGGATACAATACAAAAGAGAAAGGGCTGTCATATGACAGCCCTTTTTGAATTACTTCTTCGGCTTGATAATATAGAAATACGCTGCGGCGCCTAAACCAAATGTGCCGATCATATAGAACAGCGTCATCAAAAACGAGGTCGTCGGATTGCCCTCGGGAGGAGCAGGCGCCTGTGCAGGCGGAGCCTCCGTCGGCGTCGGAGCTTTCGTCGGCTCCGAAGTCGGAGTCGCTGTCGGCTTAATCGGGCCCTTTGGCTGTGTGTACGTAATCACGTAATAGTCGGGGCGGTACGTCGTAAAGTAGATGGCTTTTCCATTCGAGGTTCCGTTGGAATCAAGTAGAGTGATTGTGCCGATGCCGGCATTGATGGCATATACCTTTGTAAATCCCGGATTCCAGCCGTCGGGAAGAGGAATGGTTATCGTGGCCGGTCCTTGTAAGGGAACATCCACGCCATCCGTATATGTTAATGAGTAGTAATGCACCTCGTAGGCGACATCCTTGTCAATCGAGGAAATCGCAATTGTGAACTCATCTCCCTCGGTAATCAGCTGCTTGTCGAACACAATGTATTTCGAACGCTCCGGCTTGTAGGGAAGAGAAATCGTTGTCCCCTCGTCCTCAAGCACAAAGGAGTCTCCTTGCATCTGTCCCGTTCCGCCGCTTCCGGAAGGAGTGGGCGTCGGGCTTAAAGAAGGGGTAGCAATCGGCTCGGCGTTTACCGTAAGCACAATCGGTCCGAGAGTAGTCGGAGTAGTCAGCTCGTAAATGCCGTATTCATCGAGATAGACAAGCGTTCCCGAACTGGCGGTCGGCGGAGAGAGCAGGTAATCCTCCTCCACGGAAACGGTAAAAGGAATAACAGCACCTGCATCAACCCAGTAACCATCAAAGCCGGGGACGGAATAGTCCTCGTCAAGCATAACAGTAGCATTAGTCGCGTTGATTCTCAGTTTTGCGAGAATCGGAACACCGTCCATCAGCAAAAAGTTTGAATTCGACGATAACGTAAGCGTCGGTTCCTCTACGGGAGGGGTGGTCGGCGTCGGTGTGCTCTCGTCAGGGGGTGTCGGAGTGGCTTCCACAGGCGGCGTCGGAGTGGTCTCCGCGGGCGGTGTCGTGCCTTCCGATGGCTGCTCGGGCGTCGGCGTCGTTTCGGCAGGGCCGAGAAGCTCGTCCGTCACCGAGTTCGTCTCATCGTTAGTATCGGCAAATGCGATTCCGACAGTCAAAAGAAGGACCGTCAGACAAGTAACAACAGCTCGTATGTAATACTTTTTCCTCATATAATATGTTCCTCCGAAGAGTGTCGTGCTTGGAAATCGCACATAGCTATGACCGCGTAGTAATATTAAAAAATGCCCGGCCTCGGCAATCTGCGACTACAGTATAGGATAGCACATTTTCCTCGACAAGGCAAGGTGAGAGTATGGAAAATGCCGACGAAAAAGTTGGCTTTCGGAAAGCAAATAAGATGTTAACGAAACTTAAGAAATTCTTAGTAGATATTTTGTCAGAAACGTGGTAGTATTGTGTGGAAGTGTGGAGCTAGAGTGTAATCCTATTGTGTGGTAGTACGAGCTTCAATTATTGTGATGTGAGGTAGAGAGTTGAATAAGTTATTGTCGATAGCAATTCCCAGCTATAACTCGGAAGATTATATTTGCCGTGCGCTGGATTCGGTTGTACTTGCGGGTGATTGTGTAGAAGTATTGGTTGTAGATGACGGTTCGGTGGATAGAACGGCGGAGCTGGCTTTAGAATATGTATCGAGATATCCGAACATCGTCCGCTATATCCGTAAGGAGAACGGGGGTCACGGTGATGCTGTGATGACCGGCCTTGGGGAAGCAATCGGACGGTATTTTTATGTCTTAGACAGTGATGATTGGTTGGATGTCGAAGGGCTGAACCGTCTTATGGAGCTGCTGTCAAAGGCAGAGCGTGAGAAGCAAAGCTACGATATGATTATCGTGAATTACATCTACGAGAAGGTCGGTAAGAAGAAGCCGAAGATTATACATTATCGGAATGCCGTGCCCGTGGGAAGAAGCTTTTCGTGGGATGAGACGAAGAAGTTTAAGATTGGACAGTATATTACGATGCATTCGGCCGTATATCGTACGGAGGTCTTGAAGCGATGCGGTCTGCGTCTGCCGAAGCATACGTTCTATGTGGACAACCTGTTTGTATATTACCCGTTGCCGTTTGTGAAGACTTTGATCTATTGTGATATCGATTTGTATCATTATTTCATCGGTCGCGACGACCAGTCGGTTAACGAGAAGCGCTTGATTGAACGCATCGATCAGCAGCTGCTCGTTTCCAATACGATGTTCGGAATGCATGAGCTGGATAGGGTGAAGGATGCTAAGCTTCGCCGCTATATGTCGCAGTATCTTGTTATTATGGCGGTTATCTGTTCGGCGTTGTTTGTGAAGATCGGAACGCCGGATGCGTTGCAAAAGAAGAAGCTGTTTTGGGAGCGCATTCAGTCGCGCTACGCAGGACAGTACAAATACATGAAGAAGCAGCTGCTCACGAAGATCGTCAGCAAGAACGGAGCATTTTTCACCGTAGTGATTCGATATGGCTATGCTCTGGCACGCGCGCTGTTTCAGTTCAATTAATGAAGGGGACAATGCGCATGAAAAAAGAATGGTTTCGTTACTGGTGGACGCTTTTGTATCTGCCGGTATACATGATAATCTTTCTGTTGGCGGAGAAGCTGTTTACGGATGACGTGAATTTGATTCATATGGCGATAGATGATATCATACCCTTTTGTGAATGGTTTATCATCCCGTACTATCTGTGGTTTCCGTTCATGGCAGTCCTGTTTGTATGGCTGTTTTTCGGAGATAAGCCGGAGTATGTGCGCTTTGTGATGTTTTTGTATTCCGGAATGACGGTCTTTCTCATCATATCGTACGTATATCCGAACGGCTTGATGTTACGCCCCGAGGTGCTTCCGAGGGACAACATTGCCACTCGCATAGTAGAGTATCTATACAGCACGGATACCTCGACAAATGTATTCCCGAGCATCCACGTGTACAACACGCTCGGCGTGATGATAGCGGCATGGCGAAGTCGTAGTGTAGTGCCCGCACGTTGGGGCAAATGGTTGCTCGAAGTTTTCGGCGTCTTAATCATTGCTTCTACGGTGTTTTTGAAGCAGCATTCGATGTGGGATGTCATCGGAGCATTTGGCTTCGGAATCATTTTTTACGTATGCTATTACGTGATTCCGGACAGAAAGAAAAGTGCAAAAGTCAGCGAATAATCAAAAGGAGAGGTTGCGATGACGACTGGCGTGGTTATTTTCATAGCATTCGGTTTGGCTATGGACGCATTTGCGGTAGCGATATGCAAGGGCTTGGCGATGAAGCGCGTGAGCTGGAAGGAAGCATTGATTTGCGGATTGTGGTTTGGAGGCTTTCAGGCGCTGATGCCGACCATCGGATACTTTCTCGGCTATCATTTTCAGCAGTACATTGAAGCGTTCGACCATTGGATTGCCTTTGGTTTGTTGGCAATACTCGGAGTGAATATGTTCATGGAATCCTTCTCGGAAGAGGAGTGTGAAGGCGACGGAAGAGTCGGAGCAAAGGAGATGCTTGTGCCGGCGATAGCAACGAGCATCGATGCATTGGCAGTCGGAATCACCTTCGCATTTTTGCAAAACGGACGCCTCGTGTTCTCGGTGTCCGCAATCGGCGTAATCACCTGTGCGCTTTCGATGATCGGTACGAAGCTCGGCAACCTGTTCGGTAGCAAATGTCGTACGATTGCACAGAGACTCGGCGCGATTATTCTGTTTTTGATCGGTCTTAAGATACTTCTTGAGCACCTCGGAATCATCCAACCGCTCTTCTGAATTGCAAGATGGAAGAATATATTGCACATAGCACGGGAAAACTGTGCGTTTTCAAAAAAGTGTCGAAAAGGGTCTGCAGAAATGCGGATTCTTTTTTTGTGCTCTCGCGGGGATTCGTGCTACAATAGTCCTACGAAGAATTGTGTGGTGACCGAGAGAATGACGTGGAGGTGAGGTCGTGGTTCGCAAGTTGAGTGCGGATGAGTTAACAAAAGAGTTTTTTGAAGGCTTTCTCGAATCGTGGAGCGCGGATAAGTGTTACCGAAAGGTACAGGGCGAATGGACGATCGTCGAAGAGAGAAATGTGCCCGGAGATATTGACAATGAGCGCAAGAGGCTGCTGGCTGTTTTGCAAGCGGGCGGTACGGTGCTCAGTGCTTGGAATGGTGAGAGATGCATTTGTGTAGCCGGAATCGGTGGTAGTCTAATCGGACCGCAGCGACAGGACATCGAATTGCTCGGAGTGCTGGTTGCGAAGTCGGAATGCTGCAAGGCAGCTGTGAAGGAGTTGTTTGAAGCGGCAAAGCAAAGCGGTAGACAGCTCGGAGCGAAATACTTGTATTTCGAGGCCGGAAGAACGATAGAGGAACAGCGTCTGTGGGAACAGCTTGGATTGCGTGAGTCGGCATGGTATCGTGAAGATTACGATCCGAATGGTTCGAGAATCGCGATGGAATGTCCGCTTGATGGCGATTGGAGTGTTCAAGATGTCTATACGCATTGTCCGGATTTGAGCGGCAGTCGTATGATGCTGAGGCTCGTTCAGATGAGCGACGCGGATGAACTGCTTCGTTGCTATTCCGATGTAGAAGCACAGCGCATTTTCAATTCGGACAACTGTACAAATACCTTCTGCTATGAGACGGCAGCAGAGATGGAGGAATGCATCCTGTTTTGGTTGGATGCGTACGAAGCCAAAGAATTTGTGAGGTTTACGATTCAGGATACTTGGTTGAATCAGGCCGTAGGAACGGTTGAGCTGTTTCACTATATGGGCGAGGGCTCGTGGAAGCATCGCGGTGTACTTCGACTCGACATCTGTTCCGAATATGAAACAGAAGAGCGTCTGACGGAGATTTTGCAGCTGATCAATCGGTATACGTACGATTTGTTCCATGTGTCGACCTTGGCAACGAAGGCCATTCCCGAGGCGAAGAATCGTATTGCGGCATTGCAGCAGACCGGATTCCAACCGACGGAAGAGAAGCTTCAGGGCAGATACGGTGACTATTACATAAGAGAGTGTCTGCATAGTTAGCGGCGATAAGGGTTTACAGGAAGAGCGGACGTCCGAACAAGGCGTGCCGCTCTTTTTTTATTTCGAAAAGAAATGACCAATGACCTTGCGAAGTGCGGGGAAAATGGATATACTGAGGGTAGAGGCGCGGTAAGCTTTTGTATGCGCGCGACATTTGGACAGTATGATTGACAGTATGGGAGGAAGACTATGATTACGCTTGAAGAACTAAAGAAGGATGCGGCGATTCGTACGTACATTACTCGTGCGGACAAGTCACTCGAGGCACTTGGATACACGGAGCACAGCTTCGCACATGTGACTAAGGTGGCTGAGACGGCGAGCTATATCTTACGTACGCTCGGACATTCGGAACACGAACAGGAGCTTGCGCGAATTGCGGGCTATCTTCACGATATAGGCAATTTGGTCAATCGTCAGGAGCACTCACAGAGCGGAGCTGTAATGGCATTTCGAATTCTCGACCGCATGAACATGGAGGCTGAGGACATTGCTACGATTGTGACTGCAATCGGAAACCACGATGAGGGAACCGGTGTGCCGGTGGACGACGTGGCGGCGGCATTGATTTTGGCGGACAAGTCCGACGTTCGCAGAAGTCGAGTGAGAAATCAGGCGTATGAGACCTTTGACATCCACGACCGCGTGAATTACTCCGTAACGAATTCGGAGCTGTTGATAGACGAAGAGGGTAGAGTTACGCTCACGCTTGAGGTAGACACGCAGTACGGTAGTATTATGGACTATTTTGAGATATTCATGGGTCGTATGCTCATGTGCCGTAAGGCGGCGGAAAAGCTCGGTCTACAGTTTAAGCTGATCATCAACGGGCAGCAGCTCATCTGATGAACAACAACGGGCAGCAGCTCATTTCATTAGGAGGCAGAGAAGGTATGGGGTATCAGTTGAATTATCCGTTGTATGAGGAGCTGGCGCGTCGCGTTATCGCGGAGGGCTGTGTGCTGCTTCGCAACGAGAACAAGGCGCTTCCTCTTTCGGAGGGGATGCGCGTGGCGCTTTACGGACGTGCGCAATTCCACGAGTATAAGTCGGGAACCGGCTCGGGTGGTCTGGTAAATGCTCCGAAGAGAGTGAGAATTCTCGATGCATTGCAGAGCGAGCAGGGCATTTTCCTCGATGAAGGACTCGGGCAGGTGTACGCGAAGTGGAGCGAGGAGAATCCATACGTAGAGGGCATCGGCTGGGGACAGGAGCGTTGGTCTCAAGACGAGATGCCGCTCGATGCCGAGCTTGCATATGAGGTGGCGAAGCGAACGGATGCGGCGATTGTGATTATCGGTCGCAGTGCGGGAGAGGACCGTGACAACAAGGTGGTCGAGGGCTCGTATCTTCTGACAGAGGCGGAGCTTTCGATGCTGAAGACGGTCTGTGCAGCGCACGAGCGCGTGATTTTGCTGTTGAACACCGGCAACGTCATCGATATGAGCTTCCTTGAGGAATGCAGGCCGCAGGCAGTGATGTACGTATGGCAGGGCGGTATGATTAGCGGACTCGGTGTGGTAGATTTGCTCGTCGGTCGTGAGAGCCCGTCGGGAAGCTTGGTCGATACGATTGCTTATAAGGTAGAGGACTATCCGTCGGACTGCAACTTCGGTGATTCGGTCCGCGACATTTACGCCGAGGACATCTACGTCGGTTATCGCTATTTTGAAACGGTGGCGAAGGACAAGGTGCAGTTTCCGTTCGGCTATGGTCTGTCGTACACCGCATTTTCGATAGAGCCCGGACAGGCGGCCTTTGACGGGGAGTTCTGTTTTTTGAGCGCTACGGTAACGAATGTCGGTGACGTGTCGGGCAAATGCACGGTTCAGGCCTACATGCAGGCACCGCAAGGTCAGCTCGGCAAGCCGCTTCGCACGCTTGTCGGCTTTGAAAAGACGGAGACGCTTGAGCCCGGTCAGAGCGAGAGCCTGATCTTTGCAATTGATAAAAGAGAGCTTTCCTCTTACGACGACAGTGGCAAATCCGGCTATCCGGAGAGCTTCGTCATGGAGAAGGGCGTGTATTATATGTATCTCGGTGAAAATGTGCGAGATGCGGAGGAGGTCTACAGCTTCACTTTGCAGGAGACGCTTCTTGTGGAGCAGAAGGAAGCTGCAATGAGACCGATTGTGCCGTTCGAGCGTATGAAGCCGGATTTGCGCGGCGGAGAATACGTGATGGGTACGGAGGAGACACCTCTTCGTGAGGAGGAGCCGACGTATATGATGCCGAAGGCGCTTGATTTTACCGGCGACAAAGGCTATAAGCTGGCCGATGTGCTGAGCGGTAAGGTTACGATGGAGCATTTTCTTGCGCAGCTTACGGAGGAGGAGATGTTCGGCCTCATTCGCGGCGAGGGCATGGGAAGTCCGAAGGCGACTCCCGGAACGGCATCGACCTTCGGTGGCGTATCGGAGAGCTTGAAGGCGTACGGGATTCCGTGCGGCTGCTGTGCGGACGGACCGAGCGGATTGCGACTTGACTGCGGTACGAAGGCATTTTCCTTGCCAAACGGTACGTTGATTGCCTGTACGATGAACCGCAGCCTCGTGAGCGATTTGTTTGAGCAGTTCGGCCTCGAAGCGCGCCTGAATCACGTGGATACGGTGTTGGGTCCCGGTATGAACATTCACAGACATCCTCTGAACGGACGTAACTTTGAATATTTCAGTGAGGACCCGTATGTGACCGGACAGATGGCGGCAGCGGAGCTGGAGGGCTTCGCGAGAGCGGGAGTGACCGGCACGCTGAAGCATTTTTGCGGCAACAATCAAGAGATGAACCGCTATTCGCTCGATTCCGTTGTATCGGAGCGTGCGCTTCGTGAGATTTACCTTCGTGGCTTTGAGATTGCAATCCGCGAGGGAGGTGCGTACCTCGTGATGACGACCTACGGACGTGTGAACGGCATGTGGACCTCGACGGATCCGGAGCTGAATACGGGCATTTTGCGCGAGCAGTGGTACTTCGAAGGCATGGTTATGACCGATTGGTGGGCGGCGATCAATGAACAGGATCGCTATGATGCACTTGGTAGTCGCGGAAGCCATACGAATTTTGCGGCAATGGTCAATGCGCAAAATGATGTGTATATGTGCTGTCCGGACGGCTCAAAGAACGATCACGGCGACAACCTAAGAGAAGCCTTTGAGGCGGGGATTTTGACGAGAGACGCGCTTGTGCGGTCGGCGGCAAATGTATGCGGAGCGTTGCTTCGTACACCGGCGATGCTGCGTATGTGCGGAGCGCCCGATGACGTAGAGGTAATCGGTCGTACGGCGGAATGGGAGCTGGAGATCAACGAAGAGGTTCCGTATTTTAAGGTGGACGACGAGATTACCATTGATCTGAGCGGCGTAACGACGAAGCGCGGCAGCATCTACGCATTTGGCTGGGAGCTTACGAAGCCGGGCGGCTATGAGCTTGAGCTGACTGCAATCGGCGAGGGAACGGAGGCTGCGCAGCTTCCGATTACGATGTACGCATCGGGCATTCCGGTGTCGGTATTTTTGTTCCACGGAACGAACGGACAGGAGGTTACGCAGACGAAGAAGATTTATTTCAATGCCAATTATGCGGTGCAAAGATTCTTCTTCACGAAGACCGGTCTTACGCTGAAGAGCATGCGCTTGCGTTACGTTTCCGACCCGGATACCGCGAGCGGAAGCGGAGAATATGTACACGGATAAAGAAACGAGCACCTGTAACTGCCACGAACGGTAGTTGCAGGTGCTGCTTTTTTTATTGCGGAAATTCCACCGGAAGCTCCAGCGGCTCGGTCTTTACGACGATGTACGGATAGCTCGGCGTATTGGCGACCTGATCCTGTTCGGACGGGCCGACTAAAATCGGGTCAAAGTAGATGGCGCTGCTATCTTTGCAAAGCGAGCGCACCTGAATTGAATAGCCGCCGGTCTCCTGCACACCGTATCCCTTTACGAGATAGAGAGCGTCGGTCGTGGCGTAGGTGAGCTGAAAGGGATGCTGCTTGCGCTGGTTGATGATTGTCTGCAGATTGTCCGGCAAATCCTGCTCGGTTACAATGGTATACTCCAAATCCGTTAACTCTCCCGTCGACTCGGCTTCCTTTCCGCAGGAGGTCGTAAATGCGATGGCAAATGCAAGGATGGCGACGAGGAATGCGAGTAGCTTTTTCATGCACGTTCCTTCCTATGGAGAATGTTTGTTGTATCGTATGCGAGTAGGACGGTGACTATGCATTTTCCCGGAATATCGTGCGACAGTGTCGCATATGCTTTGGAAGAGCGCATGGAGGTAACTATGGAATTATTGAAAAAGCATATACACAGGAATCAGGTGATCGGCAGAAGCACAATGCAATTTACGGTGGATGAGGATTATAACGTACCGGATGCAAAGCCCGACATGCTGGAAATCATCCGTGCGCATGGCGAGGTTCGTGTTCAGGAGCAGCGCGTAAAGGGAGACAAATGTTTCGTTCGTGGCGTAGTTGCTTGCACTGTATTGTACATAGGAGAGGAGGGCGGGCTACCGGTACAGGCGCTGGAGGTCGAGGCACCATTTGACGAGCTGCTCAACCTAGAGCAGGACGCAGAGGGAGACGTTGTGCGCGTGCAGGCTGTGCTGGAGGAGCTGTCCGCATCGATGATTCATTCCCGCAAATACGCACTGAAGGGTTTGCTGCGACTGAATCTTACCGCAAATCGCCTCGTGGACGTGGAAAGTGCGGTGGAGATGCCGGAACACGGAGTGGTCGAGGGGCTGGAGCGTAAGCTGAAAAAGAAGTCACTGTGGAGCGTGGCGGTGGACCGACAGGAAAACTATCGTGTACGCGAGAGTGTGCTGCTCGCCGGAAATAAGCCGGAGATTCGCTCGATACTCAGTAAGGAAGCCGCATTTCGCAACATGGAATTTCGCCCGCAAAGCGAGCAGCTGCTTCTCAAGGGTGAGCTCGAGCTGTTCGTGCTCTATTGCTCCGAGGACGACCGTCTTACATGGGTAAGCGAGGAACTGCCGATTACGGCGACCATTCCGATTAGCGGCCTACGCGAGGAGATGGTTCCGCACATCACGTGGAAGATGGGAAGCTGCATCGTTACACCACAGGAGGATAACGACGGCGAGGTTCGCATTTTGGATATCGAGGTGCCGCTTGAGCTAAATGTAATGGCTTACGAAGAGGAGCTGTGTCAGGTCATGACGGATGTGTACTCCGTGACAAAGCAAGTGACGCCGATCTATCAAGAGGACGTGCTGGAAAGCTTGATGAACAAAAATCTGTATCGTTTTCGCGACAATGCGAGAGTATCCATTGCTGCCGGAGCGCCGCCGATGAAATCGATTTGCTACGCCGGCGGAGAGGTTAAGGTAGACGAGGTAATGCTTCAAGAGGATGGCGTGCTCGTGGAAGGTGTCGTTGATGCCGTGCTGTACTACGAAACCGAAGAGGAGGCCAGACCGCTTGCTTGTCACAGAGCACAGCTGCCGTTTTCGCAGCTTGTGGAGGTTCGGGGCATCGCAGCGGATTACGTCGACGCGAGCAAACGAAAGCCCGGCGCGCAGGAAAATGACCTGCTGGGCTATGTGCACGAGGTGTTCCCGGGAATCGATCAGATTTCAGCGGTTATGCTTGACGAGCGCGAGCTGGAGCTCAAGGTGGCGGTTCACCTGGATACGCTTGTGCTTGAGCAACGCAAGGAAGCATTTCTGGTTGGGGTAGACGAAGCTGCATTTTCCGAGGAAATGCTGGCGCAGCTGCCGAATCTCGTTTGCTATTTTGTAAAGCCGGGAGACGATTGGTGGAGCATCGCAAAGAAGTATCTCACAACCATTCGAAGAATCGAGCAATACAACGAGTGCTCTCTCGATGCACCGCCGGTGCCGGGCAGTAAGCTGCTGCTCATCAGACCGCAGTGCTAGAGAGAAGGTTTGTCATATTACAAGTGGAGAACATAGAAAAGGCGGCGGAAGAATCCGTCGCCTTGCTACTTACCAAGTTGTCAAGAAGGTCTGTCCGCCATAGGCGCCGACCTTGAAATGATAAAATGCCTCATTTGCCTTCTGCTCATCGGAAAACAGACCGAATACGGTAGGGCCTGAGCCGCTCATAAGAGAGCCGTCCGCACCGAGCTGAAGCATCGTCTCACGAATCTCGGTCACCTCGGGGTGATGAGCCTCCGTGACGTCCGCGAGCACATTGCCGAGTCGCGATACGATACCCGGATAGTCGCCTTGCTGCAGTGCGACAAGCATGCCGTCCACATCGGGATGGCGAGTCTGTTCGTTCAGGACAAGGTTTTCGTATACAAAGCGTGTGCTAACGCTGATGTTCGGTTTAACAATCAATACATGGCACGCGGGAGGGGAAGGGATTGCGGTCAAGATCTCTCCGATGCCCTCAGAGAGTGCGGTGCCACCCTGCAAGCAAAACGGAATATCCGCGCCGAGTCGCACGCCCAGCTCTTGAAGCTGCGTCAGCGTCAGTCCGGTGCCGAAAAGCTCGTTCAGACCGGTCAGTGTCGCTGCGGCATCGGCACTTCCACCTGCCATTCCGGCAGCTACGGGGATGTGCTTTTCGAGGTTGATGTACACGCCGCTTCGAACTCCGGTATGTGCAAAAAACAGTTCCGCCGCCTCGTAAACCAAGTTGCCCTTACCGGCCGGCAGGAAGCCTAGATTCGTCTTAAGCAGAATCGCATCCTTTGAAATGGTCGAAATCGTGAGCTTATCGTAAAGCTGGATTGTCTGCATAATCATGCGAACGTCGTGATAGCCGTTCGGACGGCGTCCGACAACATCGAGAGCCAGATTGATCTTCGCGTGTGCGCGCAATTGAATCGTATCCATAGTGCTTCCTTTCAGGCAAATGTACTACCGTCATTATACCTACCCGATGCGCCGTCTGTCAAGGTGCGCATAGCATAGCAAGGAGTTGCTTCACTCTTGACGCCATAGGGGCATATGACCTCTCAATCGAGAAAGCGGAACAAAACGAGGAAGGATAGGCGAAAGGTAATTCGCTCCTTGTCCACGGGGATTGCTTCGTATTCCCGCTGCTCAAGTGCATCTCGTAGTGAGCTCGACGAAATGCCGGCTGTCATTTCGCTGACCGGCGAAGTGGCGACGGAGTCATGAGAGGCATCACTAAGAAGCGAAGCAGCCGCTACGCCGGGCGTCGCCGCTTCCGGTTGCTCGGCTCCGATGGTAGCTCCGACCGTGGGAGTGCCCTCGGTAGCTGTTTTCGGTTCCTCCGGGGTCTCGATTACGGAGAAGGAATCCACCAGACACAACGAGGGGAACAAAAGGCACCACCAGTTCTGTCCGCTTGCCTCGCCCAACGTGATTTGCAACGTTTCGTACGTCCCTGCAGGAAGAAAGATGTCACCGTATACCTTGAGCGGGAATTGCGCAGTCGTAAGCCTTGCCTCTGCGCGATATCGGTAGCCTTGCTTGGAAAGCGCGGCATTTGCCACATCGCAAATGCTCTCGAGCTGCGTCGAAAGCACGTCCTTCGCCTCCTCCTTGTCGGCACAGGTGAGCAAAGAGTCGCTTAGATAGGCAAGCACGGCGTCCCTCACCACAAGCTTCACGGCTTGGTCGTCGGTGGAATCGGAATTTGCAAGAATGTGCAGGCGAAGCACCTTGTCCGCCAAGGAATCTGTCATTGTGACCGCGTCGGGACAAAGCGGGTCGTAGCTTCCGCCCGACGGAAGTGTGCCGACCGTTGCTTCGGAGCGAAATGCATCGTAGACTGCGTCTGCGTCGTGCATTTGCTCTTGTGCTTCCCAATCCTTTTTCATCAGCAAAATGAGCGTCACCGTCACAGTTGCGGAAAGGATGGCAAGCACGATGGTAAGAATGGTGTGCAGTCGTTGCTTTCGCTGCTTTTTCATGGCGGTATGTAATTCCTCCACGGTGGATGCATAAAGAATAGCGGCCGTTCTCGGCTGGCGATACATCGAATATTTCATAATCTACTCCTAAATTACCGGTTTTGTGTGTAGCCAAATGCAAAAACCTTTGCACGTTTGGCTCGAACGTGGTATAGTAATGGAAGTATTTACGCAAATGAAAATAATTAAACCTGTATAGAGCATTTTCGGAGGGAAGTTATGAAGAAGACAGTTGCAGTATTATTCGGAGGACAATCATCGGAGCACGACGTATCGTGTGTGTCGGCGGCGACGGTGATTCAACATATGGACAGAGAACGCTACGACGTTCTGATGATCGGTATTACAAAGGACGGCCGTTGGTTGCTCACGGATTCCGTGGAGGCAATTCGGGACGGAAGCTGGAAGAAGGGGAAGGTGACGGCGATTTTGTCACCGGACAGAAGCCAGAAGGGCGTTCTTTTGATGGATGGCGACAAGGTGACCGTGAAGAAGATCGATGTGGCATTTCCGGTGCTTCACGGATTGTACGGCGAGGACGGAACGGTGCAGGGCCTGTTTACACTCGCGGGAATCCCCTATGTCGGCTGCGGAGTTCTGTGCTCGGCGGTATCGATGGATAAGCTTTATACGAAGGTTGTTGTGGATACACTCGGCATCCGCCAGGCAAAGTACGTTGCGGTATTGGCGCACGAGCTGGATGACATGGCAGCGGTAATCGCTCGAATCGAGAGCAAGCTGCCTTACCCGGTCTTTGTGAAGCCGTCAAATGCCGGATCCTCCAAGGGTGTCAGCAAGGCTCACGATGTTTCCGAGCTTGAGATTGCGCTGAAGGAGGCGGCTTACCACGACCGCAAGATTCTCGTGGAAGAAACGATTGTCGGCCGCGAGCTGGAGTGCGCTGTGCTCGGCACGGTGCGTGACGTAGAAGCAAGCGGTATCGGAGAGGTGTTGGCAGCAGACGAGTTTTACAGCTACGACGCTAAGTACAACAATTCGGAATCCCAGACAATCATCAATCCCGTATTGCCGGAAGGTGTGGCAGAGCAGCTGCGTGACGCTGCGAAGCGCATTTTCGTGGCACTGGATGGCTTCGGCCCTTCCCGCGTGGACTTTTTCTACGACACAGACAATGGCGAGATTGTATTCAATGAAATCAATACTCTGCCGGGCTTCACAGGCATCAGCATGTATCCGATGCTTTGGGAAGAGCGCGGGGTCGAAAAGCAGGAGCTCGTTACGCGTCTGATTGAGATGGCTAAGGAGCGCTAAGCTTGGGAGGAAGTAAGATGAGAAGAGAGTTGCCCATTGGCGTATTTGACTCCGGCGTCGGCGGACTTACCGTCGCGAAAGAGATTATGAATCAGCTTCCCGGAGAGCAGATCGTCTATTTCGGAGATACGGCGCGCGTTCCCTACGGTAACAAGTCGAGGGAAACCGTCACGACGTACTCCAGGCAGATTTCGCAGTTTTTGTTGAGCCAAGAGGTGAAGGCGATTGTCATCGCGTGTAACACCGCCAGTGCATTTGCATTGGAGACTGTGCAAGCAGAGGTGCCGGTGCCGGTAGTCGGCGTGGTGAAGCCGGGTGCGATTACGGCCGCGGCTACGACGCGAAATGGTCGTATCGGCGTAATCGGAACCGAGGGTACGGTGAACAGTGGTCTGTATCGTTCCTTTCTTACAGGGCTGAGACCGGAGTTGCAGGTGTTCGGAAAGGCATGCCCGCTGTTTGTTCCTCTCGTAGAGGAGGGCTGGTGCGAGGACGACATTACGAGACAGATTGCTAAGCGCTATTTGGCGGAGCTTTTGGAGCAGAAGGTAGACACGATTGTACTTGGCTGTACGCACTATCCGTTGCTGCGTGAGGTAATTGCAGAGACGGTCGGAGAGGATATCGCACTTGTCAATCCGGCGTACGAGACCGCGCGAGAGTTGAGAGCCTTGCTGGACCGCGAGGGTCTGTTGTCGGCGAGAGCGCAGGCGACGGAGCATCGTTTCTACGTAAGCGACGGTGCGGAGAAATTCCGCCGCTTCGCAAATTCCATTCTGCCGTGTGAGATGATTGAGACCGACGGCGTCGGCGTGAAAGTATTTTCGTAACGGCTTGGAGCAAGGAGAAGCGAATGAATAATGCAACTATTGAAGTAAAGAGCAGAACCCTTCAAGACGCAGACGAAGGAACTACGCTGTTTACGAGAGGAAGCTACCACAAGAAGAAGGATGTGCATTTTATCTTTTATGATATGGCGGACACAGAGAATCCGGCCGATATCGTGAAGCACAAGCTGCAGGTCTATCCGGACTATGTGAAGATTAGCTACAGCGGAAGCCTCAATCAGTCCTTTGTCCTGAAGAAAGGGATGAGATGCGAGAGCGTGTACGTGACGCCGTACGGAGAATTTGAATTCGTATTTTGCGGAAAGAAGCAGAGCATGACCGAGAAGAACGGAAGCTGGATTCTGTTCCTGCAATATGAGATTTTGAGCGGCGGCTCACTGATGGCAGAGCAAGAGCTGCAGATTACGGTGACCCCGGACGCAGAGTAGAACGCCACGCGAGACATTAATGAGGCTCGGCTATCGGCAGAGCGCATCGATAAAAAAGAGGGAAGATAACCGATTGGTTACCTTCCCTTTATTGCGTTTATGGGGTGCTTGCGTTACAAGCAAAATGCTATGGATTACATGCCACGAGCTATGCGCTTCTTTGTAATAGCGCTCGTAACGATACCGATGATGAGAATCAAGGCACCGCTTGCTACGAGAAGCAGAGCGCTGTTTCTAAGCGGAAGCAATGCTGCGGATACGATTCCCTTGTAATCCTTGAAGAAGTCGCTGATCAGCGTAAGCAAGGAATTCGAGAAGATTGCAGCAAGTGCAACAATACCGGAGAATACAAGCATGTATGCGCCGTAGCCGCAGAAACCGCGGTATACGTAAGATTTCTTACGATAGGTCAATACCCAAGCGAGCAGGATAAGAAGCATAAGTACGGCAAGAACAATCAATGTGATTCGGGAGAAAGCAATCTGCAAAATCTCCTTGTACTCATGTATAAAGCTGTCGCGTCCGATGGACTCGTCGATGCTAGCCTGATATTCCTCTACGTTCTCATCGAGGAAATCGCGAATGTCCTGCTTCTTAGCGGCAGTAAGCTCGAAGCCGAGCTCTTCTTCGATTACGTCCTCGTTGTCCTCAATCAAATCCATGATCTCCTCAGAATCGAGGCGAAGTCCGCGGCCGTCACCGAGGAGGTAGTTCGCATAATCGGAAGCGAGAGTAGCCAAATATTCTTCATATTCAAAACGTTCCAAGAGGTATTCCACCTGCTGAGTGGACACATCGCGCTTGATTGCCTCGGAAACACGCTCGGCAAAGCTCTGGTCGTCAAATGCAAGTCTCGTAATATCAACGGACTTAACCATCTTCGTAACGATCTGCTGCTGGCCAAGCTGGCGAACACTAGCAACGCCGAGGAAGAGGATCATCAGTATAAGCAACAGAATGGAAAGGAAGAAAATCTTGCAGCCACCCCAGAAACCGATGGATTTCTTAGCGGGCTTTTCTGCCTTCGTCGGCTGAGGCTCTGCTACAACCGGAGCGGGCTTCGGTTCGGGAGCAACGATCTGAACCGGCTCGGGGATAAACTCTTTCACATCTTCAACGACCGGCTCAAGCTTCTCAGCTACCGGCTCAAGAGCTTCCGTCACTGCTTCTTCGGCAGCTTCTACAACGGGCTCTGCAACCGCAACGGGTTCTTCGAAGACCGGAGCTTCGGGCTCTGCTACGGGAGCAGGAGCGACCTCGGTCAGGTTGGTTCCGCAGACGCCGCAAAACAGGGCACCTTCTGCTGTGATGTTACCGCAATTAGGGCATTTCATCGCATGTCACCTCCATAAGGATTCTTCATTTGTATTACTTTTTATTATACGGAAAGCATTTGGCCTTGTCAACAACGTTTACCGCGCGAGAATGTTATAAAAAAATAAAACCGCGAGACATTACGTATAATCTGTCTCGCGGAATTCTTACCTTGCTTAATTCTTTTTGAAACGTGCGAACAGGCCCTTTTTCTTGGGCTTCTCGTCCTTCTGAAGAGGTCCGCGAGCACCGCGTACATCCATGATGTAGATGCCGCTGATCATCGCCTTCACTTCCTTCTTAACGGGGATGATCTCGAACACCTTCTCCTCGCACATCAACGTACGAACCTGAGGTCCGATCTTCGCCTTAACTACCGGCACCTTAGCACGGCGAGCGTACTTAGGAGTCTGATCGAGCACGATCTGCGGAAAACCGGCATCCTTAAGAGGCAATCTCTTCTTATCAATAACAAGGATGGAAACCGTCTGTGCATTCGCACGCATCTCCTGTTGAACAGCATCATTTTTCTTCTGCATCTTGCGTCCGATGATGGAAAGCACGATAAAGCCTACAATCACGACGCCCAATATAATGAGTAAAGCAATTAACCAGGGACTCATAAGCATATTCCTTTCTTTATCTAACTTGGACCAATGAAACGGTTATGGTCCGCAATGTCATCATTCTACCACCGAATTCGTGAAAATGCAATGCATAATCGTTCGTTCGGCGAAACATACTAGCACATTATTCGGACAAATCGTCCAGCATAGCTTGCACTCGTTCCTGCACGAGCTCATGAAGCGTGCTGCGCTCCTCGCGAGACATCTCGGCAACGGGAATCGGCTCGCCGAAACGGATGGCAACCGGTACGGAATAGATGCGCGGGAAATGATTCTCGAACACGTCGTCCGTTCCGACAATCGCTACCGGAATAACCGGGCAATTGGTGCGCTCGGCAATCTTTAAGCTACCGGGCTTGAACGGGAGCAAATCGTGTCCATGGTTACGCGTGCCCTCGGGCATAATAAACATGGAATGGCCGTTCTTCACATCGGCAACTGCGTCCTGAATCGTCTTCAGGCCTTCTCTGGCATTGGTACGGTTCAAAAATTTGCAACGAAGCAGAATCATCCACCAGCTCAGCACGGGAACCTTGCGCACCTCCTGCTTGGAGATGAAGCCGGTCAAATGCGTGCACGGCAATACACTGTACGCCATTACGATGTCGAAAAAGCCTCGGTGATTCGCTGCAAAAAGCACCGGAGTGCCGCGGGGGATGTTCTCTAACCCTTCGATGCGCTTCTTCGTACCGGAGACGAACAATAGCACAGTCATAAGTCCTTTGATAAGCGGTTGGCTAAGCTGGGCCGCAAGCTTCGTGTTGAAGCATCGAATGATAAATAAAATCAATTGAATCGGCAGCGTCAGCAGTATGAATACCGCGATGACCACTGCAACCAAAAACAGTCGAACCATAGATTATCGTATAGGGCACGTTGCCGTACCGATATACGCTCCTTTCGTAAAATGTATGATCTTTTCAATAGTATAGATTGTATCATACGGAGCATTTTTCAACAAGAAGTTTTTTCATTCGTTACAAAACAAATGCAACGCAAATGTCGTATCGCGGAGTATATTTTCACCCACCGAAGTCAACAATAAGTGCAGACCGAAAAGAAAGAAAGGAGATTGCAATATGAAGAACAACAAAAACAGAAGTTCATATATTACAGCCATTTTGGGGATGATTGCGATCGGTACGCTCGTGTGTGTCGGTGTAGTGACCAACGAGGAGCCGGATATGACGATTCCGATTTCGCCGTCACCCATGGCATATGACTATCCCGAGCCGGACTCCTCTTGGCTTCGTCAGCCCGAGGAAGGAAAGAACGAAGTGACAACGACGCCTTCTCCGAAGGTGAACGATTCGGATGCGGAAAATGCTTCGACACAGCCCGCTCCCACAACGACTCCGGTGCCTGCGCAGACAGTCAGCCCGACGCCCCAAGCGCAGGAGCAGACGTTGCAGGAAACTGAGGAAGAGGCACAGAACGTATCGGCAGCGGCGATTGCCGAGCTTACGCTCGATCTTGAACGTGGCTTGAATTGGCCGGTGCTCGGTGAGGTTGTGTTGCGCTTTAGCACGGAGCACGGCATTTATCACGAGACGCTCGATTCGTTCCGCACAAATGACGGTGTGCTTTTGGCAGCAGAGGTCGGAAGCCCTGTCGTAGCGACGGCTGAGGGAATCGTGACCGACATTTCCGAAGATACGATGCGCGGAACGTGCGTCACGATGGCACTCGGCGATTCTTACACGGCGGTGTACGGACAGCTCGGCGAGGTGACCTGTAAGGTCGGAGACAAGCTGTCGGAGGGCGATCGCATCGGTTATGTTGCAGAGCCCACGAAGTATTATTCGCTCGAAGGTGCACACCTGTTTTTCAAGGTAACGGAGGGTGACACCGCAGTGAATCCGCTCCTGCTGCTCAGAGAGCTTTCCGAGGGACAGGAGTAACCGGAGCAACTGAACAAAACGTAAATAGCCTGACACAACAAGGGACTACTACTGTAGAACAACAGGGTAGTTCCTTATTGTTTGTAGGGCATTTTCACGAAAATGCATCCGGGCCGCCAAGCCACAGGCAACTTCTCGGTTGACAAATGCTCGAGCGAGTCGGTATACTGAGGGTAGTTTATCAGTAGGGTTGATTAAGACAATCTTCTCATATATAATTAGGTAGGACTGAAACGAGACGGAAGGAGAGCATCGTGGACATTCGGATTGGTGATATCGTAAAGATGAAGAAGCCGCACCCGTGCGGTAGTCATGAGTGGGAGATCCAGCGCGTGGGCATTGATTTTCGTATGAAATGCTTAGGCTGCGGTCATCAAGTGATGCTTCCCAGAGTGCAGGCCGAGAAGAACATCCGCGGGATCAAACGAGCGGACGAGGCGTAAGTACGGGGGACGTTCGGGCGGATGATGCGTAAGCAGAGAAACCGAGCAACGAATCGATACGTGATGACATTTGCATAAGAAAAAACGGCGACAGAAATTTCTGCCGCCGTTTCTTGTTTCAAAGGATATTAGTGCAGAGAACCGTCACCGCCCATGAGCTTGGTCATCTCTTCGATGCGCTCCAAGGGAAATGGCGGAAATGCCACCGGCTTCATTGCGATGGACATTAGCTTCATAGGGTTGTCATCCGCAGCAATGCGATTGGATGACAGAGCGCCGCACTGACGGCACCTATGAATGATGGCCCACTCACCGTTTTTTCGTACCCACACTGCAATCGGTTCCATATGCCCTCCGCAGTCCGAAGCGCGGTCACCCGGCTCAATGTCTACGTGTAAGCTATGTAAGCAGTTCGGGCAGTGGTTGCGATGGTCGCTGCCGGCCCCTTCCGGAAATACCTGACGTCCGCATACCTTGCAGGTAAATGGATCGTTACAGGGATGTGTCTTATAATAACCTTTGTCGTACAGTCTTCGTTTGTGTTCCCTATTCATCGGGGTAGTCCTCCTAAAAAGAAAATCAATCAATTATAGTGAAAGATGACCTTTCCGGGAGGCAGTGAACTACTAACCTCCCGGCTAGCGAACACTCTCTTTCGTATAGGTATTCACACAAAACCTCTCTTTCTAAATTCTCAAAGAATAATGATAAATTGCATGTCTCGTCAGACATGGTGCTTGTAGCTACACGACTACTGTAGCATTTTGCCGAATGAAATGCAAGCGGAATCGCTGAAAGAGAGCGCGTGTTTCATGCAAATGCTGTGAGGACAAGCATTTGCCGTTCTGTGTGTCAAAATGCATGTGCTATTTTTGTTGAAAATTATGCTTGCATTTTAAGAATCGCTATGTTAGAATGATTAACCGTGATATACTACACGTTTTTTCCTTGCTCTTATTTTGAGATAAGGGCCAGAGACCAAAAGGAGGTGCGAGACAACTATGAACAAGTACGAATTAGCGTTAGTTGTAAGTGCAAAGATCGAAGACGAGGCCAGAGAAGCAGTTGTTGAGGCTGCTAAGAATCTTGTAACCAGATTCGGCGGTGTGATTACCGAAGTTGAAGATTGGGGCAAGAAGAGATTGGCGTATGAAGTTCAGAAGATGAATGAGGGCTTTTATTACTTCATCCAATTCGATGCGGAAGCTACAGTTCCTAATGAGATCGAGCAGAGAGTTCGAATCATGGATAATGTACTCCGGTTTTTGTGCGTTAGACGAGACGAAGAGTAAGGAGGTAATCCTTTATGAACAAAGTCATTTTGATGGGACGTCTCACAAGAGACCCCGAGGTAAGATACTCTCAGGGAAGCTCTACTGCAATTTGCCGTTACAGCCTTGCTGTTGACCGCAGATTTAAGAGAGAGGGCGAGCCGGATGCCGACTTCTTCAACTGTACCGTGTTCGGTAAGGGTGCTGAGTTTGCTGAAAAGTATTTCAAGCAGGGAACGAAGCTTCTTGTTACCGGTCGTATTCAGAACGACAACTACACGAACAGAGAAGGCCAGAAGGTATACAGCGTTCAGATTCTTGTAGAAGAGCAGGAATTTGCAGAGAGTAAGAATTCTAGCGCAGCAGGTGCAGGCGACAGCTTTGCATCCGCAAGACCGAATCCTGCAAGTGCAGGCGATGGTTTCCTTAACATTCCCGACGGAATTGACGAGGAGTTGCCATTTAACTAAGCAGACGACGAAGCAAGCGATTCCATTTGCTTCATAAGAATTGGATAGGAGGTAGACGACCATGGCTTTCGATAAGACCAATAAGGGCGATAAGAGCGAAGCTCCCATGAGAAAGAGAGTAGTTCGCAGAAGAAAGAAAGTATGTGTATTCTGTGCAGATAAGAGCGGTGCAGGTATCGATTACAAGGATACCGCTAAGCTTAGAAAGTTCATCTCTGAGAGAGGTAAGATTCTTCCCAGAAGAATTACCGGCACTTGTGCAAAGCATCAGAGAGCTTTGACATCCGCTATTAAGAGAGCACGTCACGTAGCATTGATGCCGTACACGACGGACTAATATGTCAGTTACATTCCCCGCAGGGTTCTGCGGGGAATTTTTTTGTGCACAGGGAAAGGCAATATCTATAACACCACATATCGCTTATCAACCTGCACAATCTTTGCGCGCCGTTTTTGTATAATACGTATATAGATACATATACCAAACAATGGTACAATCATACACGGTAGGTGCCATAGGTGAATATAAACCGCTGGGCTGGCGGTCACTAAATGCAAGGATTCCATCTATCATAGAAAAGGAAATTACAAAGGAGAAAGCCCCATGCTAATGATTATCATATGGATATTAATATTCTGCAAGGCAGACAAAGATGGCTTCATGAATACCGCAAAAAAAGTATACATCGCGATATATGCCATAGTGGCAATATTATCACTATTAGCACAAAACTCAACACCACTAATAGTGTATACCATAGAAACAATAGTGATATATTACTTATACAAAATATTTAAAGACACTATACAAAAGTACCTATAGAAACATAACAGTAAAGCACCACCCGCACTTTGTTTGCGGGAATGGTGCTTTTCCTTTTATTCATATACTTCCCATTCTTTCTGGAGTAATTCTTTACGTTCGTGAGTATCAAACATTTTCCACACAGGCGGGGCAAATAACAGGCGAGTACCGAAAGGCTCATAGTAGAAAATATCACCGACTTTATGCGTATCATCAATATCAATCTTACAACGAATTGTTCTACGCTTAATACAATATGTGATAATCGACTTAGAAACAATATAATAGCAACAAGAAAATGTCCGGCGAAAAAATGCTTTTATTTTGCATGCAATCATGATAAAATAACAATGTATACGCTCGTGTGCCTGTCGGCCGAAGGAATCGACAGTACGGAGCGACAATGGTGTGAGAAAGACAACGACACGGAATTCGGAGGAAGAGCCTTGAAGATGAGTCGAAAAGTCAAAGGAAAGCTTAAGATGTACTTGCTGTGGCCCGTTTTTTTGACCGCATTGTGGATGGTTACGGCGTGCATTTTGCTGGCAATCGATAAGAGTGCGGCGATGCTCGTATTTATCGCCGGTGTATTATATTTTGTTGTGACATTTGCGATGTACGTGCTGCGCAAGAAGCACATTTTGCGTGATTACGTGGATTTCGCGATGGACTACGCGCAGGTGCAGCACAAGATGGTGAAGGAGCTGCGAATTCCGTATGCCGTGATGGATGCGGAGGGTGTGCTTCTGTGGTGCAACGATGAGTTTTGCGATTTGAGTGGCAAGGACCGCGTGGGCTATCCCATTCGCGAGCTTTTGACGGATGTGAAGGCATTTTCCCTTCCGAAGCACGACGGCGAGGAGAGAAATTACTTGACGCGCGTCGGTGATAAGATGTGCCGCGTTGTATTGCGTTTGATGCATACTCCGGAATTCCAGGAGGAGCTGCAGGCGCTGCAGATTGCGGATTCGAGAGGAAGAACGCAGAGATTGATTGCCGCATATCTGTACGACGAGACGGAGATTATGCGCTTGAAGCAGGAGAATTTCGACCGCAGACAGATCGTCGGACTTTTGTATATCGACAATTACGAAGAGGTGCTCGATTCCGTAGAGGAAGTAAAGCGTTCGCTGCTTACGGCATTGGTTGACCGTAAGATTACGAAGTACATGCAGGGCATCGATGCAATCATACGTAAGATTGAGAAGGACAAGTACTTTTTCGTATTTGAGAACCGCTACCTTGCGAGCCTGAGTGAGAGCAAATTCTCTATTCTCGACGAGGTACGTGCCGTCAGTCTCGGAACGGCATCGGAGACAAGCATTACAATCAGTATCGGACTCGGCATCAACGCCTCCACGTATACGCAGGGCTATGAGTACGCTCGTGCGGCAATGGATTTGGCGCTCGGTCGTGGCGGTGACCAGGTTGTTATCAAGGATGGCGACAACATTACCTACTACGGCGGAAAGAGTGAATCCGTAGAGAAGAATACACGTGTAAAGGCGCGAGTAAAGGCACACGCACTTCGCGAGTTCATCGAGGGTAAGGAAGATATCTTTATCATGGGACATACGAACGGAGACGTGGATTGCTTCGGTGCGGCAGTCGGTATCTACCGAATTGCAAAGCATTTGGGTAAGAGGGCTTACATCGTGCTCAATGAAATCGGAAGCGCTTTGCGTCCGATGGTATCGAAGTTTTTGAACAATCCCGATTACGAGGAGAGCATGGTCGTCAGTACACTTCGTGCACAGGAGCTGGCAACACCGGATTCGTTGCTCGTTGTAGTGGATGTCAATCGACCGGTAATCACGGAATGTCCGGAGCTGTTTGATTTGATTTCGCAGGTCATCGTGCTCGATCATCACCGCAGAACCGGTGATTCGATTGAAAATGCTGCGCTTTCCTACATTGAACCGTACGCGTCCTCGGCATGTGAGCTTGTTGCGGAGGTTTTGCAGTACATCGGTGACGGCTTGAAGCTGCGTCCGCTCGAGGCAGAGGCAATGTACGCGGGCATTATGATCGATACGAACAACTTCCTGACGAAGACGGGTGTGCGTACCTTTGAAGCGGCTGCGTATTTGCGACGCAACGGTGCGGATGTAACGCGTATTCGTAAGGCGTTCCGAAGCGATATGAACGAATATCTCGAGAAGGCAAAAGCGATTTCGGAGACGGAGTTCTTCATGAACCAATACGCATTTGCCGTATGCGATGCACAGGGAGTGGAGTCACCCACGATTCTCGGAGCGCAGGTGGCAAATGAGCTGCTTGAGATCAGCGGCATCAAAGCGTCGTTCGTATTCACCGACAACAAGGGCAAGGTGTTTATCAGCGCGCGCTCGATCGACGAGCTCAACGTGCAGGTTGTTATGGAGAAGCTCGGTGGCGGCGGCCATATGAGCGTAGCGGGTGCACAGCTTACGGGTGTGTCGATTGACGAGGCTATGCAACGCGTAAGAGAAGTATTGACGAAGATGAAAGGAACAGGTGAGATATAATGGAGGTTATTTTATTACAGGATGTAAAGTCGCTTGGTAAGAAGGGTGAGATTGTGAAGGTCAGCGATGGCTACGCTCGAAATTTCATCCTCCCGAAGAAGCTCGGAGTAGAGTCCAATGCGAAGAACCTCAACGATTTGAAGCTGCAGAAGGCGGCTGAGGCGAAGCATGCGAAGGAGCTTTTGGATGCAGCGCAGGAGCTGGCATCGAAGATCAACGGAAGCTCCGTTAAGTGTGGAATTAAGACCGGCGAGAACGGAAGAGTATTCGGTTCGGTGTCCGCGAAGGAGATTTCCGAGGCAATGAAGGAGCAGCTCGGCTTGGACATCGACAAGAAGAAGCTTGTACTTAGCACAACGATTCGAAATGAAGGAACCTTTACCGCGGCTGTGAAGCTTCACCCGCAGGTAACGGCAGAGCTTACGGTAAAAGTGGAAGGAAACTAGACCAATGGATGAGGCGTTAATCAAACGAATTCAACCTCACAACCTGGAAGCGGAGCACTCGGTCATCGGCTCGATGATGATGGACAAAGAGGCGATTGTGGCGGCGATGGAGATTCTTCGAGGAGAGGATTTCTATGAGCGACAGATGGGCATTTTCTTTGAAGTGCTGACCGAGCTGTATCAGGAGGGCGTTGAGGCGGATTTTATTACGGTGCAGGCGAAGCTGCGTGGACGTCAGATTCCGGAGGAGCTGTGCTCGCTCGAGTACATCAGTAACCTGGTTGAGATGGTGCCCACCTCGGCAAATGTAAAGCATTACGCCGGCATTGTGAAGGAGAAGTCAAGACTTCGTCAGTTTATTAAGATTTCCGAGAAGCTGACGAATACGTGTTATCTCGATAAAGAGGCTCCCGACGAGCTGTTCACCAATGCGGAGAAGGAGCTGTTCGCGCTCTTCCAGGAGCAGCAGAGCGGCGCGATGACGAGCATCAGTGAGATTGTCGTTTCGGCGCTTGAGGGTATTGAGGCGGCGGCCAGAAGCAAAGGCTCCGTTACCGGTATTGCGACCGGTTTTATCGAATTGGATTACAAGACGGCAGGCTTGCAGCCCTCGGATTTGATTCTGATTGCGGCGCGTCCGTCTATGGGAAAGACGGCATTTGTATTGAACCTCGCAGAGCACATTGCGGTTAAGAATAAGATTCCGACGGCGATCTTCAGTCTCGAGATGAGCAAGGTTCAGCTCGTGAACCGTATTCTTGCGATGCACTCGCACGTAGAGGCACAGCGCATTCGTACCGGTACGCTGGAGGATGCCGAGTGGCAGGAGCTCGTAACGAGTGCGAGAGTCATCGGCGATTCGGCGCTGTTCATTGACGACACGCCCGGTATTACGATTGCCGAGCTTCGTTCAAAATGCCGCAAGCTCAAGCTGGAGAAAAATCTGCAGCTCGTTATCATCGACTACCTGCAGTTGATGAGTGGTGGGAAGAAGACGGAGTCGCGTCAGCAGGAGATTTCCGAGATCAGCCGTTCCCTTAAGGCACTGGCACGAGAGATCAACTGTCCGGTTATCGCGCTTTCGCAGCTGTCGCGTGCGGTAGAGGGACGTGAGGATAAGCGCCCGATGCTGTCTGACTTGCGTGAGTCCGGAGCAATCGAGCAGGATGCCGACGTGGTTATGTTCATTTATCGTGATGAGTATTACCACAAGGATACGGACCAGCAGGGCATTACCGAGATCATCATCGGTAAGCAGAGAAACGGTCCGACCGGCACGGTCAAGCTTGGATGGATGTCCGAGCTCACCAAGTTCGTCAATTTGCAAAGAGATCACTAATACGAAACAACAAAGCATCCGCCCGGGTCTGTGGAATTATGAAGAATGCCGCAGAAACGCGGCGGATGATTTTTTATGAAAATGCCCCGATAGGATTGCAACCCTACGTTGACGGCTGTAAAATAATGGCGTACGAGTTATTATTATGTTAACGGAGGTTGTACTATTATGGGAGAACGACATTACACCATTGCGGAAATAGCGAAAAAGGTAGACGTGGAGCCACACCTGTTGCGATACTGGGAGGAAGAGCTTGCACTCGATATCCCGCGAAATGAGCGTGGACTCCGCTATTATCGACGTCAAGAGCTGATGCTCTTTCGCGCTATACAGAACCTGCGGACGAAAGGCTTTCGCATGAGCGCGATTAAGATGGTGCTGCAGGACATTTACCGTGTTGAGGAGCTGCCGGCGGAGAAGCTGCTGGAGCTTCGCGATCGAATCGACGATGCGATGGGCTTGAAGCGCTTGGATGCGACATTTGACGGAGGTCACGAGCGAGTTGCGCTATTAAGAGAGCCGGCGAGCGGCGCAGAGTCGGCGGACAAGCCGCTGTCGGAGCAAAATGCGGAGCTGTGCGGAAAGAACGGAAAAGGCGAGCAGGCCGAGGTGGTGACTACCGTACAGGACAAGCCTGCGGAAAGAATGGAGCAGTTCCGCAAGCTGATGACGGACATTGTATACGATGCGATGAAGCAAAATAGTGAGGAGTTGAGCAGAAGAATCAATTATACCGTGACCGACTCCGTTGTGAGGGAGATAGACCATCTGATGCGCCGCAGAGAGGAACGCGAGGAGGCGCACTACCGCAAACTCGATCAGGCTCTTTCCGGTTACCGCAAGGAAATGCTCGGTGAGGTTGCCGTGACAAAGGCACCGACCCCTATGAGAATAGAGGCGAAGACGAAGCGTGCATTAGGCTTGTTCAAACGGACGACCGAGTAAGAGTACATATGGCGGCGGAAGCATTTTGCCTACGCGAATAGACAAAAAGAAAACACGGTGTCTCGTAAGAAACACCGTGTTACTTTTATCTTGTATTTAGGTTTCGATTAACCCTCAACAATTGCCTCCACCGGGCAAGTTCCTGCGCAAGCGCCGCAATCCAAGCAAACGTCAGCGTCGATAACGTACTTGCTATCGCCTTCGCTAATTGCATCTACGGGACATCCGGATGCACAAGCACCACAGCTAAGGCAAGCATCGGTAATTACATATGCCATGATTGTATCCTCCTAAAAATCGATATGTTGAAGCGCATTTCCTTTGCTTCGCCTCTATTCTATCGCAAATCGAACAAGAATACAATACGTTTTTTCAAAATTAATCTGGGAATGATAGTAAACCGGAAAAATGCGCTTTTGCTGTCCGACCGCAGGTAGATACAGCCACTTGACGAAAATGCAAAATGTGATATACTATGTGCAGGGTTCCTTTTGTCGGCCGGACAAGCCGCGAGCGTAGGCGGCGGTGTCGCATGTGCCGGAGCCCGAATTACTATTATATTTTCAGAAACGAGGTGCTTTGTAATGATAACTAAGGACATGACGATTGGTCAGATTCTTCGCATGGATATGAACGTAGTGCCGATTTTGTTGGATGCCGGTATGCATTGTGTCGGCTGTCCGTCTGCACAGGGCGAGTCTATCGAGCAGGCTGCAATGGTACACGGAATTGATCCGGAAGATTTGGTAGCTAAGATCAATGCTCATTTTGAGGCTAACAAGTAATTTGCATTTGACTGCGAATCAGTATGACAGGTAAGTAGAACGAAACAGTGGTTCGATTCTAAGAAGATGAAAGAAACCGGAGAGAGCATCTCCGGTTTCTTTTTTTCAGCGCGTTGCGCAAATGTGTGTAATTGTTCGCTGCTTGTCTTGTTAAGCAATCAAGTTCGCCAAGGCCTGATCGGCGAGAATGCACTGATAATGCTCGCGGTAATACGGGATTGTTGCGCGCTCGGCCATCGAGCTGTATTCACAGGCGATGTTGCATACCTTGTTGAACTGTACGGCGTCAACATTGCCGGGCTCTAAGCAGAGTACATAGCCGCGGCCGGTCGTATCCTTGTAAAGCGAGCTCTCGCCGGTGTAAATGCGTCCGACGATTCTTGCATAGGACGTCAAATCCTCAAAGGAACGGAAGTAAAATGCCTTTGCCACGTCGGCGGTCGGCTCGATGCGAGTCGGAGCTTCCTTCTCGGCAGGAGTGGCGGTTGCCGGAGCCTTAGCCTGCTTCAGCTTGGAGAGAAAATCGCCGGTAATCTGCTGCAGATGATCGAGCATCTTGCTGGCAAACGGGGAAGTTGTCTCGGCAGTCTCGGCCACGTCGCTCTCATCCGTCTCCTCGTCATCGTGGTAAGGGGTAAAGGAGGAAAAGCGGGTATCCAGCTCCTCCGGATTATCAATCTTCGTAATAATCAGCATCAGGGAGTCCGGCGAGGTCGGAATCGCCTCAATCATCAAAGGCGTATCCTCGGCTTCGAAGGCACATTCCGTTGAAGCCTTCTGCATCATGTCGCTGAACAGCTCCCTGGCCTTGTCGGAGCCGTACACAAATTCGCTCAACTGCAGGTTTCGATCACGAAGGTCCTGTTTGCTTAAAATGCAACGTATCTGATTGTCGTTAATGCGTTCAATCTTCATGCAATAGCTCCTTTCTTGGTCGGTTTCGGTATGCTTGAAGTATACGTGAAATGTGCACTAAAGTCAATGGAGAAATTGTGAAAATTGCATAACCAAATGCCCGAAACGTCGGCTTCCCTTGCATCTATGCGAGATTATTCTATGCGAGCTTTGGTGGTTTCATCAATGGATTTGCAAGGGGCAAATGCTCTATACTTTAGGTGTCCACAAAACAGCAAAGAAGCCTTACTGTAGGTGCCTTTGCGAGATCTTACCGACGGGCACTCTGAAGTTGAGTCGTTAATAAAAAACGACTCCGGGTCTAGACGTTTCTTTCTGTAGTATATCTCAAGGTTTACCACCTATTCAAAATGGAATCTCTTCTGCGTATGTCGGCGCAGGAGATTATGCACCGGAGAGGTAGGATCACAAAGAAAAATCGGCAGGGTGCTGTCGGAAAAGAAGAAGAGAAACCCCACGATTACAAAGCATTTGCGCAAACCACACAACCTGTCAAAAGGGGTTTCTTTTCTTCGGAAGATGTGATACAATGTGAAGGTATCTGTGCGTGCATTTACGGCACGGCAGACGAGAAGGAGTTGTATACATGGGACGAAAGATAATGTTAGGTGCGTTGGTCATTTTATTGCTTTTATCGTTGACCGCATGCAGCACGGAAGGCTTGCTTAAGGAAGAGCCGCAGGGTGAGCAGGCGTCGACGGAGATGGCAGATGTAACGCAATATTATGGACTGACGGATACGCAGGCGCTTTTGATTACGAACGGTATTGTAAGTGAGCAGAAGGGTCTTGTCGAGAATGGAGTCCTCTACATTCCGATGGATGAGGTGAAGCGCTGGGACGGGCGTTTTTACTGGAATGAGCAAGAGGAGCAGTTGATCATTACGAATGCAGAGACAATTTTATATTTCTGGCCGGACCTTCCGAGACATCGAGAGAAGGATGCGACCGTGGAGGACGCTGTCAGTCAGTTGATTAGCCGGGACGGAATATTTTACGTATCGTATGATTTGGCGAAGAAGTATTGCGATATCGTAACGACCCTCTTTACCAATCCGATGCGAGTGCTGACATTTGCGGACGGAGCGGTTGTGCAGAAGGCAACCGTGCAGTCGCAGCAGGAGGCGCAGATGCGTACCGGTGCGGCGATTACGCAGTCGATCGTGAAGCAGCTGACGGTTGGCGATGTTGTGTACTACGGCAACGGTGTGAGCACGGGTGGCTTTACGCAGGTAGTAACGGCGGACGGACATTTCGGTTATGTTAAGGACGACGTGATTTCTACCTTTGCGGAGGAGCTTGCGAAGGGCGAGCTGGTGGAGCCGGAATATGTGCACAAAGCATTTGACGGAACGATTCAGATGGTATGGCACCAGGTGTTTGCAGAGCAGGGTGGCTCGGATTTGCGCAAGGTGCTGAAGGGAACGGACGGTATCAATGTAGTGTCGCCGACGTGGTTTGCGGTTTCGGATGTGAATGGTGGCATTACCTCCTTTGCAAATCGCTCTTACGTAACGGAAGCGCATGCGGCCGGTATCGATGTGTGGGCGCTTGTGAATGACTTCACGCCCGGTGTGCCCGGTATCGAGCTACTTTCGAGTACGGATGCAAGAAGAAACTTAATCAACAACTTGATTGCGGAGGTTACCTCGGTCGGTGCCGACGGAATCAATGTGGATTTCGAGTATATTACAGTGGAATCGGGTCCTCACTACATTCAGTTCTTGCGCGAGCTGTATCTGGAGTGCAGAAAGGCCGATTTGGTGTTGTCGACCGATGTATATGTGCCGACGGCGGCCAACGCATTTTACGACCTTAAGAGCCAGAGCGACGTGGTAGACTATGTTGTGATTATGGCATACGACGAGCATCACGGTTCGTCGGCGGTAGCGGGCTCCGTAGCGTCCTTACCGTTTGTGAAGAACGGTATGGAGGCGGCATTGAAGAAGGTGCCGGCAGACAGACTGGTTCTCGGCGTTCCGTTCTTTACGAGAAAATGGACTACGAAGACCGTAGATGGTGTGCCCTCGGTATCGAGTGAAGCCGGCGGCATGTCTTCGATGAAGAAGTTTATCACGAGCAACGGCGGCGAATTTGTCTGGGATGAGCAGTGCATGCAGTATTACGGAGAAGTTAAGCAGGATGACGTCTTGTATCAGGTTTGGCTGGAGGACGTGGAGTCGCTTCGCCATAAGCTGCAGATTATGAAGGACAATTCGCTTGCAGGAGTATCCGGCTGGAAGCTGGGGCTTGAATCCTCGGACGTATGGCCGCTACTGAAGGAATTCACGAAGTAGGCTGACGTGTTACTGTAGCGGAATTTTCGAAGCAAGCTGGCGTATTGCTGTAGCGGAATTTTCGAAGTAAGCTGACATATTGCGATAGCAGAAATCATAGGATAGGGAAAAAAGGTCGGAGACTGCGTATGAAAGCAGCGCGATGGCTTTTGCTCGCTATCCTTTTTCTTTCACTCTCTATCTGGCTTGCGGAGCAGACGACGTCAGTGTGGAAGGAGTACAGTGGAACATTTGGATTCGCTAGCCGAGATGTTGTAACGTATTACGGCGAAGATGGCGAACGGTATGAGGCGGAGCTGAACGGAGACGTGATTGTGATAGATGCCGGACACGGAGGAGCGGATCCCGGCAAGGTCGGCACACTCGGTACGAAGGAGAAGGAAGTGAATCTCGCGATTTCGTACAAGCTGTGCGAGGTGCTGAGCAGGAACGGTTATATAGTCGTCATGACGAGAAGCGATGACAACGGCCTGTATGCGGATGAGACGTCGGGAAAGAAGCTGGCGGATATGAAGGCGCGGGTGGGCATCATGAACGAAGCCGGAGCGGCCTGCGTAATCAGCATTCACCAGAACAGTTATCCGAGTGAAGAGGTGCGCGGAGCGCAGTCCTTTTATTATAGTAGCTCGGCGGAGGGAAAACGGTTGGCGGAATCGATTCAGTCGGAGCTTTTGCGCATGGACCCGGAAAATCATCGCAAGGCAAAGGCCAACGACGATTACTATATCCTTCGGAATACAACACCAACGGTTGTACTTGTAGAATGCGGCTTTTTGTCCAGCACATCCGAGGAGCAGCTGCTTTTGCAGGAAGACTATCAGTGGAAGGTGGCGGAGGCAATCGCGGCCGGAGTGGAAGCGTACAGACAGCATTGAATACGCCACGGGCGACGCCGCGGAGCTTGTGCACGATGCGAATTGTATTGCATTGAGAAAATGTGCATATTGCGACGGATTCTACAGCATTTTGCCCCTCGATAGAGGGGTGTGATAAGGAAAACACAAAAACAGAAGGGCATTTTCTTGACGAGAGAGCGCTCTGTGTGGTATATTGTGAGAGTGATATTAGATGTGCCACGGAAGAAAGCATGGGGAAAGTGAGGTAACGAGTATGAATATCGGCCTGATTGCAGACGACACAAGAAAGATTTTGATGCAGAATCTGTGTATTGCGTACAAGGGCATTTTGTGCAAGCATGAGCTGTATTCTACGGGTGTTACGGGTCGTATGATAGAAGAAGCGACGAATCTCCATTTACATAAGTTTTTGTCGGGAAGCCTCGGCGGAGAGCAGCAGCTTGCAACGATGATTAAGCAGAATCAGATCGATATGGTAATCTTCCTGCGCAGCCCGGAGCATACGATGCATGAGATGCAGCCCTTCAACAACGTTATTCCGCTTTGCGACGAGTACAGCATTCCGCTGGCAACGAACATTGCAACCGCAGAGATGATTTTAAAGGGAATGAACAACGGCGACCTCGAGTGGAGAAATCTTTATCGATAGTCGATACATAGAACAGAAACCGGAATGACCAAGCCACCCTGTCGATCGGACGTAGGGTGGCTTTTTTGTAGTTGTAGAAGGAGTGATAGCGCCGCCCGCTGCGCTAATTTTCTCAGAAAAAAATGCTTGCAAAGACAAGGAAACTGGTGTATAGTATGTCACTATAAAAGAATAATCGTATTCATGTATACAAAACACCTGCGTCGCAGGGGCTAGGAGGTATGTTATGAGTTTGTCTATGATTAATATGGATGAGAAGTCTCAGGAAGTATTCGATTTCCTGTTGAATGAGTGTATGAAATCCGGTGTGATTGACCAGAACCTTTATCTTGAGTATGATGTAAAGCGCGGTCTGCGTGATTCCAACGGTGCCGGCGTATTGACCGGACTCACGGAGATTTCCGACGTTACGGCGAATAAGCGAATTGACGGTAAGAAGGTTCCGGCAGAAGGCAAGTTGTATTATCAGGGCTATGATGTGCAGGAGATGATGAAGGGCTTTGAAAACCGTCGTTATGCATTTGAAGAGACGACGTACCTTCTTTTGTTCGGCGAGCTTCCGAATGAGAAGCAGTTGACAGGCTTTGTTGAGTTGATTACAAACTTCCAGACGTTGTCCAACAAGTTCATTCGAGACGTTATTATGAAGGCAGCAAGCGGTAACATTATGAACAGCTTGCAGAAGAGCATTCTCACGCTCTATTCCTATGATGAAAATGCGGACGATATCGATGCGGCTAACGTATTGAAGCAGTCCATTAACCTCATTGCGAAGCTTCCGGTTATTTCGATCTATGCATACTGGTCTTACCTGCACTATCGCATGGATGAGAGCTTGATCATTCGTAACCCGCGTCCGGATTACTCCACGGCAGAGAACATCTTGGCAATGCTTCGCCCGGACGGACAGTTTACCGAGCTGGAGGCAAGAGTTTTGGATGCCTGTCTCGTAGTGCATTCCGAGCACGGCGGCGGTAACAATTCTACCTT
>JAZRJF010000065.1:0-13277 GCA_045645665.1 Lachnospiraceae bacterium
GATACATGGTATCTCCTTCTGACAGCTCATGCGCCTTGCCCGACCGAATCTTCTCAACGATAATCTCGAAGTCACGCTTAATAATCTTTACGTCTTGCTCTGAAGGCGTAAAGAGTTTCGCGTAATCAATTCGATAGTCAAGATTACTCTCAATATTCTTTTCGTATAGATAATAGATAAGTAGAATTAATCGAGCCTTATTCCACATATGGCTCGTTTCAAACTCTTCTTCCACAACAGAAAAATAATCTATCATGGTTAAGATAAGTCGTTCTTTTGCAGACAGTCTGCCGCCTGCACCAATTTTATAAGGGGTTACTTTAAGTTCTACACCGGCTTCCTCAAAATCCGGTCTAGCATCGTTGTTACAGGCATAGTGAAAAAACCGTTCCTCGATAATTTGGCCCAAATTGCCCTTGTTACGTTTAGCTTCAGAAACCATAGACTCGCCGTATGAAGATGCTTCACGCAGAACTTTTTCTTGGCGCAATTCATCTTCATCAATAATGCTTTGAAACGTCTTGCCTATCAGTTTCTGAGCATATTTCTCGATTGAAAGAGGATTCGTTTTATCGTATTCACCAATATAGTTCAT
This sequence comes from Lachnospiraceae bacterium, assembly GCA_045645665.1. Lineage (GTDB taxonomy): Bacteria > Bacillota > Clostridia > Lachnospirales > Lachnospiraceae > ISDg. Next base: position 596 of record JAZRJF010000065.1, read on the forward strand.
CGCATACCCCTTCTCATAAGCAACCTACTCCGTAAGCCCCCCTTAAAAAATCCACAGCACCAGCTCTCTCAGTCCCCAGCCGCCGACAGCGGTTACGATGATGCCTGCGATGGTTGTGAGCCAGAAGGTGAGGCGGTTGTATTTGACGCGCTTCCATTTGGACGCGAGGTTGAACAGGGTTACGGTGTTGAAGATGTAGAGGGAACCTGTGGCGATGATGGCCACGCCCACGGTAAATGCGGAACACAGAAGGTACATCAGCATGATGCTGATCCAGATCTTTTTGAACTCGGACTTCGGATATTTGTCATCCGCTTCTCTAGTCGCCTCGTCGATGTAATCAAGCATAGCGACCAAATACTTGAAGTTAAAGCTGATGCGTACATCAACCCTCGTATCTCTTTGTAATTCGACTTCGAATTCTTCGCCCCAATTAGACATATAGCTTCTCCTAAGTGTAAAATTTTATGAATCTATCGTATCATAATTCCGGCCATAATTCAACAGGAAAATGCCCTTTTCTCCCACTAGCATTTGCCTCTGAACCCGCCGCCAGGAGGCGTCGCGTGGCGCCGACAGCACACCACGGCAGCCCCCGTCCGCCACGCAAAAAAGGCGCCCGCGCCACGCTACCCCTTACAACGCAAGCGGCCCACGCGGTGCCTTTCTCTTGTCTTTTTGGGGGGATGACAAGTCAGCTGCCGTGTGGGCCTCTTGCTTTATAAGGTAATTAAAAGAATTACTGGCATACTTATGTGCGGAGCATTTGCCTTGCACCCGCCCGGCACGTCGCCGGTCCTATGTTTACTCCTTCTCCAGCGCCTTGCCGAACTGGGTTTCATACAGCTGCGTGTACGTGCCGCCGAGCTTTACAAGGTCGGAGTGTACGCCGCGCTCTGCGATGACACCGTCCTTTACGACGAGGATTTCGTCGGCTGCGAGGATGGTGGAGAGGCGGTGTGCGATTAGGATACTCGTTCTCGAGTGGATGATCGGGTCGATGGCCTCTTGGATCTTGCTTTCGGAGATGGAGTCGAGCGACGCCGTTGCCTCATCGAAGATGAAGAGCACGGGATCCTTCAGGAGGATTCGTGCGATGGACAGACGCTGCTTCTCACCGCCGGAGAGCTTCAGGCCGCGGTTTCCGACCATGGCATCCAGACCGGCCTCCTGCTTGAGGACGAAGTCGTAGATGTTGGCCTTCTTACAAGCCTCGATGATCTCCTCATCGGTTGCATCCGGCTTTGCGTACAGGAGATTTTCGCGGATCGTTCCGTTGAACAGATACGTCTCCTGGCTTACGATACCGACGCTGCTTCTGAGGAAGGAGAGGTCGAGGTCTCTTACGTCCACGCCGTCAAATGTTACCGAGCCCTTGTTCACGTCGTACAGACGCGGAATCAGGTTGATAATCGTACTCTTTCCGGAGCCGGACGGGCCGACGATGGCGATACTCTTGCCGCTCTCGAGCTTGAAGTTGACGTCCTTGAGAATCGTTCTCTCGGAATCGTAGGAGAATTCTACGTTCTTGAACTCTACGTTGCCGTATGCCTTCTCGGGAATCAGAGCATTTTCCTTGTTCTGAATGTCGATCGGCATATCAAAATACTCAAAGATACGCGTGAACAATGCCATGGAGCGAATCCACTCTACCTGGATGTTCAGAAGCGAATTGACCGGGCCGTACATTCTGCTGAGCAATGCCACGAGCACGCTGATGTCACCGACTGTGAGGTTCGAGTCGTATTTCATCATGAGGATACCGCCTACCAGATACAGAAGCATCGGGCCGACGCTGGAAAATGTATTGATGATTACCATGAACCATCTTCCGGCCATGCTCTCGCGGATGTTGAGGCGAATCATGCGGTGGTTTGCATTTTTATAACGATCGTACTCGTACGTCTCCTTGCCGAACAGCTTTACAAGCAGCTGGCCGCTGACCGACAGAGTCTCATTTAAGATGCCGTTGATCTCGTCGTTGCACTCCTGCGATTCCTGCGTGAGGCTCCAACGGGTCTTGCCTGCCCATCTCGTCGGAATCGTGAACAGCGGGATAATCAGCGCGCCGACCAAGGCCAGAATCCAGTTCTCGCGGAACATGATGACTACGGCCACAACGAGCGTAATCGAGTTGGACAGAATCGACGTAAAGGTGTTCGTAATCGTACGCTCAACGCCGGAGATGTCGCTTGTCATACGCGTAATGATATCACCCTGGTTGTTCGAGGTGAAGAAGCCCTGCGACATCTGCTGCAGGTGTCCGTACATCTTGTTACGCATATCGTACGTGATGTGCTGTGCAATCCAGCTGTTGAGGTAGCTCTCGGCTACTCGAATCAGGTTCGCGCCGAGCGTTACGCCCAGAGACAACACGATGAGCGTAATGAGCATCTTCATATTCCGTCCGAGCAAACCGTCGTCGATGATCATACCGGTCAATACGGACGGCAACAGGCTCAGTATCGAGGAAATGACGATCAATATGAGTACGGTGGTCATCTGCTTCCAATACGGCAGCAGATACGAGAAGATGCGCTTCAGAAGGCCGATTGTGACCTTCGGCATATTTTGCTTTTCTTCCTCAGTCAAAAAGCCTCTTGCCAGATTTCTTCCCTGTGGCGGCATATATACTTCCTCCTTATTGCAAAAGCGGCCTGCAGGTGAGCCCGCAGACCGCATACATGTTACTTACTGTCTAACTGCCTCAAAATCCTCTTCGATTTCCTTAGAAGGCTTCGCGGTCAACAAAGATACAACCACGATGCAGACGGATGAGAAGATGAATGCCGGAAGCAATTCATAGATGGCAAATACGCCACCGAGCTTGCTGATTACGAGCTTCCAAAGGAATACCATACCGCCACCGCTGAGCATACCGGCAATTGCACCTGCACGGTTCGTTCTCTTCCAGAACAGGGAGAACAGCATAAGCGGTCCGAACGTTGCACCAAAGCCTGCCCATGCGAACGATACTACCTGGAAGATAACACTGTCCTCATCAAGAGCGATGACCATAGCAACCAAAGCGATTACGATAAGCGTCAAACGGCTTACTCTCATAACCTGCTTGTCCGTAGCCTTCTTCTTGAAGATACCCTGGTAGATGTTCTTAGCAAATGCAGAAGCTGCAATCAACAGATAGGAGTCCGAAGAACTCATCGTAGCCGCAAGAATGCCGGCCATAACAAGACCTGCGATGAGCGGCGGCAGGAAGTTCGTCGAAAGCGTAATGAAGATATTCTCAGCAGCACCCGCGGTCAAATGCTCCGTCGGGAAGAGGTATCTACCCATAATACCGAGGAATACCGCAACTGCCAAAGAGATGACTACCCAAACCGTAGCGATTCTTCTGGAGAACTTAAGCTCCTCTTCCTTACGAATTGCCATGAAGCGAAGGAGAACCTGAGGCATACCGAAGTAGCCGAGACCCCAAGCCATCATAGAGCAGATCGTCAAAAGACTATAGTCAGCAGCAGCGCCGAATACCGGTGCGCCTGCCTCTACGAGCTGTGTACCATTTGCATCAACCGTAGGAGTAGCCAAACCGAAGAATTCAAAGAATCCCGGGATAGACTTTGCATTGTCAACGATCTCGCCGAGACCGCCCGCATTTACTACGCCGACAACGACTACAACGCCCAAAGCGGCAATCATGATCATACCCTGCAGGAAGTCGGATGCACTCTCTGCAAGGAAGCCGCCGAGCAAGGTGTACAGGAATACGAAGATTACGCCGACAATCATCATTGCCTCATACGGCAAATCAAACAGCGACGAGAACAGCTTACCACAGGTTACGAAGCAGCTTGCTGCATATACCGTAAAGAAGATCAAGATAAATGCTGCTGCGATGAACATGATTACCTTCTTGTTCTCACGGAAACGGTTCGAGAAGAAATCCGGAAGTGTAATCGAGTTGTTCGCACGAATACTGTAGCGACGAAGTCTCTTCGCTACGATCAACCAGTTTACATACGTGCCGACAGCCAAACCGATAGCCGTCCACGTAGCGTCTGCGAGGCCGCACCAATATGCGACACCGGGCAGACCCATCAAGAGCCATCCACTCATATCGGATGCCTCTGCGCTCATTGCCGTTACCCACGGACCGAGCGATCTACCTCCGAGGAAATAGTCCTCAGAGCTCTGATTAGCCTTTTTTGAATAATACACACCGATCAATACAATGCCGATCATGTAGATGGCCATTGCAATCAGTATCTGAATAGTTTCACTACTCACGGTAGTTACCTCCCTCTTTAGTGTCGTGCCAAACGTCCACAGGCACCATATACGACACATTATAACACAGCTCGACGCATTTTGCTATAGCAAATTAGCGCTTTATTGTAATAAATTATTGCAAGTTTGATTCGAGCGGTTTCATTTTCATTCGACAAGGGTTTGAAAATGTGCTATAATCGAAAAAAGTGTGCGCCATGAGCTTTGCCGGCGTGGCGCAATGCGAAAAGGAGGCATTTATGTATTACATTATCGCTGCATTAGTCGGTTATCTGGTCGGATGCTTCAATACCGCCTATGTCGTTTCGCGTGTTAAGGGAATTGATATGCGCAAGCGCGGTACGAAGAATCTCGGAGCCTCCAATGCGACCATCCTGTTTGGCTGGAGAATCGGTCTACTGGTCGGTCTCGTCGATATTCTCAAAGGCACGCTCGTGGTGCTTATCTTCCGTGCACTGCTGGAACAGATGCCGATTGTATGGCTCGTCAGCGGTACGGCGTGTGTGCTCGGGCACATTTTCCCGTTCTACCTGAAATTCCGCGGCGGCAAAGGCTTTGCTACGGTTGTCGGTGTAATTCTCGGCTGTGACTGGCAATACTTCCTGCTGGCCGGCGTGATGATTCTGCTCGTGACTTGGATTACCGATTACATCGTGATGGCGACTACGACAACGGTGCTCGCATTTCCGCTGCACATGGGACTGTCGACGGGCAATCTCTTGGCCGTATGCGTGCTCCTGCCGATTACGTTGATCATATTGTATAAGCATCTGCCGAACTTAAAGCGCATCTTCATCGACGGTGATGAATTCACCCTCGGAAGTGCGGCGCAGGGGACGCATCGGGTGGACAAAACGGAGTGATATGTTCGCTCCGCGAACGTGATAGGCACCAAAGGTGCCGGTGATAGCCGCCGGTGGCGGCAGTGTTATTCGCTGATGCGAAGGTGGGAGGCGCTGCGCGAGAATGATGGAAAGTAGAAAAAGGCACTTGTGGCTTGGTCGCCGCAAGTGCCTCATTTTTTTGTTGGATATTTTGTTCTAAGAGTCTTTGCTCCGGGCTTCTTTACTCTTCGCCGCTCCAGCAGTACGTACACAGCTTGTCCGGGTCGAGTCCTACCGAAGCAATCATATCATCCAGACGATGGAAACGAAGCGATGTGAAATTCAGCTTCTTGCAAATCCAATCGTTCATCTTCTGATAGCGCTCGGTGTCGGGGTTAGCATACTCCTTGAGAACCTCACGGCTGATTTCCTCGGTGCCCTCGAGCTCCGCGATACAGCGTCTCGTAATCAGCTCCATCTCCGTACGAGAACGGGAGAAATTGAGGTACTTACAGCCGAACAAAAGCGGCGGGCATGCGGGACGTACGTGAACCTCCTTCGCTCCACTCTCCACGAGGAACTCGGCCGTCTCACGCAGCTGCGTGCCACGTACAATCGAATCGTCGATGATGAGGAGGCTCTTGTCCTTTACAAGCTCAGGTACCGCAATCAGCTTCATCTTCGCAATCAAATCACGCTTCGACTGAATCGTCGGCATGAAGGAACGCGGCCAGGTCGGCGTATACTTAATGAGCGGTCTCGAGAACGGAATGTGTGCAGTGTTGGAATAACCGATTGCATGCGGAGTTCCCGAATCCGGTACGCCGGCAACTACGTCGGGATGCACATCGTCGCGCATCGCAAGCATCTTGCCGCACTCGTAGCGCATACGCTCTACGCTGATTCCCTCGTAGGACGAGGACGGGTAGCCGTAATACACCCACAAAAACGTACAGATCTTCATCTCCTTGCCGGGCTGTACAAGCGTGCGCAAGCTATTCTCGTCAAATACAACGATCTCTCCGGGTCCGAGCTCCTTCTCCGGATGATAACCGAGATTGTTGTAGGCAAAGCTCTCAAATGCGGCACAATACGCGCCGTCCTTCTTACCGATGGCAATCGGAGTTCTTCCCATGCGATCTCTCGCAGCGTAGATACCCTTCTCCGTCAGGATCAGCATCGACATCGAACCGTCGATGATCTCCTGCGCATAGCGAATACCGTCGATAAAATTCTCTTTCTGATTGATAATCGCTGCCACCAGCTCCGTCGGGTTGATGTCGCCCGTGCTCATCTGAAAGAAATGTGCCTTGTTCTCAAGAATGTCTTTCACAATCTGCTCGGAGTTGTTGATCTTTCCGACCGTAGTAATGGCAAATGTTCCATGATGGGAACGCACCAGAATCGGCTGAGCCTCGTAATCGGAGATGCATCCGATGCCGTACTGTCCCTTCATATTGTTCGCTTCCTTCTCGAACTTCGTTCTAAAAGGAGAATTCTCTATCTTATGAATCGCCTTCTCAAAGCCGTTCACCTTATCGTATACCGACATTCCGGCTCTTCTCGTTCCCAAATGGGAATGATAATCCGTACCAAACAACAAATCAAAAACGCAATCGTCCTTCGATGCAACGCCAAAAAATCCGCCCATCTTCATTCCTCCGTTCGCTTGAGTTCCCTCACAATACAGGTGTAAGTATATCGCATCAGCTGTGCATTTTCAAGTCTGTAAATGTGAACAAAATACGGAACCGACTCACGCCGATTCCGTAGTAATATTAATCATAGGTTTTGCTCAAGAAGCTGCGCAGCTTCTCACTCTTCGGGTTACCGAATACTTCTTCGGGCGCACCCATCTCCTCGATTACGCCGTCTGCCATGAAGATGACGCGGTCTGCCACGTTGCGGGCAAACTCCATCTCGTGGGTTACGACGATCATCGTGCTGTCGCCGGACTTCAAGCCGCGAATTACCGAAAGCACTTCGCCGGTCAACTCCGGATCGAGCGCGCTAGTCGGCTCGTCAAAGCACAAAATGTCCGGAGAAAGCGCCAGTGCACGTGCGATTGCCACACGCTGCTGCTGACCACCGGAGAGCTCGCACGGGTATGCCTCTGCCTTCTCGGAGAGACCGACTCTCGCAAGCAGTGCGTCTGCCTTCTCTTCGATGTCCGCAAAGCCACGAGCCTTTGCCTCGCGATACGCCTCCTTAGCCTCGGTCTGCTTCAGCTTCTTCAGCTCCTTCCACTCTTCCTTGCCCATGGTCTGCTTCAGCTTCTTCCACTCTTCCTTGCCCTCGATCTGCTTCAGCTTCTTCCACTCTTCCTTGCGCATCAGCTTTGCTGCAAGCGTAATGTTGCCATGCACGGTGTACTGCGGGAACAGGTTGAACTGCTGGAATACCAAGCCGAAATGCAGACGATTCTTACGAATCTGCGAGTCGCTCATACGCTTTCCCGCATTTGCATCCAAAATCGCCTCGTCGCCAATCAAGATACGGCCGGCATCCGGAGTCACCAAGAAATTCAGGCAACGCAAAAGCGTCGTCTTTCCGCTTCCCGAAGAGCCGATGATTGCAAGCACCTCGCCCTTTTCCAGCGAAAAGTTGATGTTCTTCAGTACCTCGGTGTTCCCAAAGGACTTTTGCAATCCCTCTACTGTTAAAATCGCCATGAGAACCTCCTATGCCAGACGGTATCTGCTGAGCTTCTTCTCGATGTACGTGAACAGAAGTGTCAGCACCGTGTTGAAAATCAAGTAAAATGCGCCGGTGTAGAACAACGGCCAGATTAGGAAATGCAAGCTGAGGATTCGATCGGCCATGAACAGCACCTCTGCAACCGCAACGGTTCTCGCAAGCGACGTGTCCTTTACGAGCGTAATAACCTCGTTACTGATAGGTGCGAGAATGCTCTTAATTACCTGCAGCAGGATGATTCGGAAGAACACCTGACTCTTCGTCATACCGAGCACCTGACCGGCCTCGTACTGTCCCTTCGGAATATTTTCAATACCGCCGCGGTAGATCTCCGCAAAATAGCACGCGTAATTCAGCACAAATGCAAACGTCGTGCCGTAAAAGTACGCACGGTCTACGCTTCCGCCGAAAATCGCCCAGCGCGTAATCGGATGTCCGAACGCAATACCGGGAAGATATATAACAATCATCAGCTGCAAAAGAAGCGGCGTTCCGCGGATGATGTAGATAAATGCTCGCATCAAAAAGCGAAGCGGCATGAAGCGGCTTCTCGCGATAAATGCGAACACCAAGCCGAGCGGCATCGCCAGCAAAAGGGTCAACGCGAACAACTCAATCGTCGTCACAAAGCCCTTCATCAGCTCGATTGTAACCTCAAGAAAACTCATATGTATCTCCTGTCCTAAGATAGTCGCGGCCACGCGGGATGTTGCTCTGCGATGGCGCATCCCCCTCGCGGGATGTCATCATCGTATGCTGCGAATATCCGAATATAACAAGTTCCGGCCCCTCAATACAAGGAGCCGGCGCTCATAATCTCTTATCTTTCTACGTTGTTGTAGTTGTCCAGAAGGTCGTACTTCTCAGCCAATGCCTTCAACGTACCGTCAGCTACAAGCTCGTCGATGATCTTGTTTACTTCTGCGGTGATGTCGCTACCGGTACGGAAACCGATTGCGTACAGCTCGTCTGCAAGCTCGATGCCCTCAACGATCATAAGATCTGCGTAATCGCCGTTGCCACAGCTCGTCTTAGCAAGCGTGTAGTCAAGAACAACTGCATCGTAGTTACCTGCATTGAGTGCAAGAAGCGCATCCGTCTGCTTGCCGCTTGCGGTGTAGGTAGCCTTGGACATGTTAGCGTCTGCAAGAATTGCGGACTCACCTGCGGAGCCACCCTCTGCGGAGAGGAGTGCGTCTGCGAGAGAAGCTGCATCTACGTACTTCTCAGCGTCCTTCTTGTTGATAACAACAACCTGCTTGTTGGTCAAGTAAGTCGTCGAGAAATCCATGTTCTCCTTACGCTCTTCGGTAACGGTCAAACCATTCCAAATGCAATCGATGTTCTTAGCCTTCAGCATGGACTCCTTGGAATCCCAATCGATAACCTGGAACTCAGCCTTTACGCCAAGCTCAGCACAAACCTTCTCAGCGAACTCGGTATCGAAACCGATCAAAACCTGATTCTCATCGTAGTAGTTCATCGGAGCGTACTCGGTAATACCGATAATCAACTTCTTATTGCCCTTAACGTACTCAAGGTCCGTCTCTTCCTTGCCACATGCGGTCAGCATTGCTACGCACATGCAAAGCATCATTGCCAATGCAATCAACTTCTTCATGTCTTTTTACCTCTTTTCTTATATTGCTTTCTAATATGTATTGCGGGCAAAATGCCCTTTCTTTCGCTGTCGCTTAACCATTTTACCATGATAAAGCGACCTCGCAAAGATAATATCACATGAGCTCGAAGTCTGTCAACCTCTTTCGTCTATGTGATACCATCTTTCAATATTACATCAATACCTTCGCCAAGAACGTCTGCAGACGCTCACTCTTCGGATTCGAGAAGATCTCCTCCGGGGTACCTTCCTCAACAATACAGCCACCGTCCATGAACACGACGCGGCTTCCCACTTCCTTTGCAAAGCCCATCTCGTGCGTTACGACAACCATCGTTGTACCTTCCTTCGCAAGAGACTTCATAACGTCAAGTACCTCGCCTACCATCTCGGGGTCAAGTGCACTCGTCGGCTCGTCAAAGAGCATCACCTCAGGCTCCATGCAGAGCGCACGAACAATCGCGATACGCTGCTTCTGTCCGCCGGACAGCTGACTCGGATACGCGTCAGCACGATCCTCAAGGCCGACTCTGCGAAGAAGCTGACGAGCATTTTCCTCAGCCGCTTCCTTGCTCACGCCCTTCAGCTTCATCGGGGCAAGCGTCATATTCTTAAGAATCGTCATATTCGGGAACAGGTTAAAATGCTGGAACACCATGCCCATCTTCTGACGATGTGCGTTGATGTCGGTCTTCGGATCGGTAATGTCTACGCCGTCGAACAAAATCGTACCGCTCGTAGGCATCTCAAGCAGATTCAGTGAGCGCAGGAACGTCGACTTTCCGCTTCCGGACGGTCCGATTACTACAACAACCTCACCGCGATGAATCTCGGTATCGACTCCGTCCAAAGCGCGAATCGCTCCGTCGTTGTAATGCTTCTTCAAACCGCTAATCTGTATCAAGGCATTATCGCTCATTCTTACGCAACCTCCTCTCCACAATGTTACCGAGCTTCGTCAAGATGATGACGATTACAAGGTAAATTACCGCTACGGCAATCAACGGCATAAATGCGGAATACGTTCTACCGCGAATAATATCTCCGGCCTTCGTCAAATCCATAACCGCAACGTAGCCGGCAACCGACGTCTCCTTTACAAGTACAATCAGCTCGTTCATCAACGTAGGCAGAACTACCTTAAACACCTGCGGAACGATGATGTAGCGCATCGTCTGAAAATAGTTAAAGCCAAGCGAACGTCCGGCCTCGAACTGTCCCTCGTCGATCGACATAATACCGCCACGGAAGATCTCCGCTACGTACGCACCGGAGTTGATACCGAATGCGATAATCGCAACGCCGACACCACTACGCGCACTCGCGAAAATGATGTAGTACGCAATCAACAGCTGTACTACAACCGGCGTTCCGCGGATGATCGTCAGGTACAGCTTGCAAAACCAGTTCAAAAAGCCGATGCAAAATGTACCGAAGGTTCTGCGTCTTCTATACTCCTCAATGTTCTTATCGTAGGTGGAACGAACGGCTGCCACAAGCAAACCGAGCACGATACCGATCAACAGCGCGAACACCGTAATCAACAACGTGTTCTTCAAGCCGTCTACGAGATAACGCCAACGCTCATCGTCTACGAAGTTCAAAATGAATTGGTCTTTCCATTCCTGAAAGGTATCAGATAAAGTTAAAAAAATCATACGACCCTCGTTTTCTTACCCCTATGTAGGTAGACTCATGTGTCAAAATGCCCCGAAGGCTTCTTCGGGTAGCAAAAATGGCTGCCACGGCACTCGTGGCAGCCATTTAATTTTAGCAAATCCGTATAAGAAAAGCAACTACAATATTGCATTCTTATTGATTACTCAGCCTTGATGTACTTGTCGATGATCTTCTGTACGGTACCGTCGGCGATGAGCTCCTTCAATGCATCATTTACCTTGTCCTTGATCTTGCTATCCTTAGCGAAGCAGATAGCGTAATCCTCTACTGCGAACTCGGTCTCAAGAATCTTAAGACCCTCGTTAGCTGCTACAAATGCCTTAGCCGGCTCGTTGTCGATGATAACGCAATCTACCTTATCGGTTACAAGTGCCTGAACTGCATCTGCGCCCTTCTCGTAACGAAGAACTCTGTCCTCGCCCAAGCCGCCTTCTTCTACGCTCATAGATGCATAGATATCACCGGTGGTGTTGGACTGAACGCCTGCCGTGTAGGTTGCGCCCTCTGCGAACAAATCGTCAACCGTTGCAATCGGAGAATCCTCCTTTACGATAACAACCTGAATACCGGTTGCATACGTGTCGGAGAAATCAACGCTCTGCTTACGCTCGTCGGTTACGGTCATGCCGGCCATACCCATGTCGTACTTACCGGTAGCAACACCCGTAACGATTGCGCCGAACTGGATGCTTACGATCTCAAGCTCCATACCGAGCTTCTTAGCGATCTCCTGAGCGATCTCAGCGTCAATACCTACGATTTCCTGGTTCTCATAGTACTCGTAAGGAGGGAACTCTGCGTTGGTAGCCATCGTCAAAACTTCCTTCTTGTCTTCCTTACAACCCGTCAACATCGTCATGGATGCAACGAGCATGCACAATACGAGAATAAAACTTACTGTCTTCTTCATACCTTTTACCTCTCTTTCGAAAATAAATATCGCTTGCGCCGTGAAAATGCACGACTGCTCTTACGCTATGCATAGTTATAACATAGTTTTTTCGTTTAGTCAAGTGCTTTTTCGCATTTTTCTTGTATAAATTATTGATGTCAATGTATATTTATACTTTTCGTTCGGATCGGGCGCACTTTTCCCTCTTGTAATCCATGCGCATTTGTGGTACTTTGAACGTAGTGAGGATTCAATGAAATGCCGGCGAAGTATTCTTTCATCGTGCCGGCGAAGTACCCTATGTGATTCCAACGAAGGAGGAGCTATGACAATCAAATTTCGATACAACGCACCCGTAATATTGACCTTTGCGCTGCTCAGTGCAGGCATTCTCGGACTCAATCTGTTGACCGACGGTTGGACAAATGCCAATCTGTTCTCGACATACCGCGACTCACTGCTCGACCCGCTTATGTACGTTCGTCTCTTCGGACACGTGCTCGGGCACGGCGACTGGACACACTACTTCGGCAATATGACGTTGATTCTTTTGCTCGGCCCGATGCTCGAAGAAAAGTACGGAAGCAAGGTCATCCTCGAGATGATTCTCATCACCGCAGTGCTGACCGGTATCCTTCACAACCTTTTGTTCCCGAACGTTACCTTGCTCGGCGCAAGCGGCATCGCATTTATGCTGATCGTGCTTTCCTCGATTGCAAATGT
>JAZRJF010000066.1:0-41849 GCA_045645665.1 Lachnospiraceae bacterium
GGAGCACATCTCGGCTTACGGATTGATAGTTGAGCCGAATACACCATATGAAGCACTGTATGAGCGAAATCCGGAGCTTTTTCCGGATGAGGAGCTGCAATGTGAGCTGTATCGACAGACCGTGAATACGTTGCATGATGCGGGCTATGCGCAGTATGAGATATCGAATTTCGCATTGCCGGGGTATGCATGTGAGCACAATCGAGGATATTGGATTCGTAGGCAATACCTCGGAATCGGCCTTGCGGCAGCTTCGCTGATTGGATGCGAGCGTCGTAACGTAACGTCCGATTTGGAGGTGTATTTGAAGCACCTTGAATATTCCTCTATAGAGAGTCTATCGGATGAGGATGTAATAAGCGAGCTTGTTATGCTTTCGCTTCGAACGACCGAAGGATTGAATGTAAAGGCGAATCGTTTTCTTTTCGGTGAAAAATATAGCAATATGCTTTGTGACTGCTGTCGTGAATATGTGGCAAAAGGGCTCATGGAAGAAGAGGACGAACGGTTTTACTTCACAACGAACGGTTTTCTTGTGAGTAACAGCATCATAGCAGAGCTCTTGCCTTAATTTCATAGCATTTTCATAAGAATTTTCAAATAGCCTGTTGACAAACGATGTTGACAGTGCTATTTTATATTCGGGTGTTAGCACTCGACCATATTGAGTGCTAACAGAAACGTATGACGGATGGAGGTGAGCGGATGGCTTTGGATGAACGTAAACTGAAGATACTGAAGGCAATCATTCAGAATTACCTTGAAACCGGTGAGCCCGTCGGCTCTCGTACCATTTCGAAGTATACGGATCTGAATCTCAGCTCGGCAACGATTCGAAACGAGATGTCCGATCTCGAGGAGCTGGGCTATATTGTACAGCCGCACACTTCGGCAGGTCGTATTCCATCGGACAAGGGATATCGTCTTTATGTCGATATGTTGATGGAAGAGAAGCAGAATGAGATGGAGGAGCTTAAGGTTGAGCTGAGTGCGAAATCCGAAAAGCTGGATAACATTCTTAAGCAAGCCGTGAAGGTTATCGCTAACAATACGAATTATGCTTCGATGATTACAACGCCGCAGTACAATGTAAAGCGCATTCGTTTCTTGCAGCTTTCCTATGTAGACGAATATACGTTGCTGGCGGTCATTATGCTGGAGGGCAATGTCGTAAAGAATAAGCTCATTTCCGTGCGGGAATCCTTAACGCAGAATGTTGTTCTCAGATTGAATCTTTTGTTGAACACCTTCTTGCAGGGGTTGGACATTAAGGAGATCAATCTCGGATTGATTCAGCGAATGAAGGAGGAGGCTCCGGCACAGGCGTCAATCGTCACCGAGGTTTTGGATGCGATTGCGGAGTGCTTTTCCAAAGAAGAGATTGAGGCTTATACGAGCGGCTCTTCGAACATTTTCAAATATCCCGAGCTAAATGATTCTACAAGGGCAAGCAACCTTTTGTATGCGCTTGAGGAGAAGAAGCAGTTAACCGAGCTTATGTACAACGAAGGCGACGACAAGCGAGGCATTAAGGTGTACATCGGTGATGAGTCACCATTGGAAGCGACAAAGGATTGTTCCGTTGTAACCGCAACGTATCATTTGGACGATGGCGTGTACGGTAAGATCGGCATTATCGGACCGAGACGTATGGATTACGAAAAGGTCGTATCGACGCTTAAGAATCTGATGAATGAATTGGATGATATATTTAAGCACTAAAATACATTTTGGAGGGCGATTATGAGCGAGGAAGTGAAAGACTCGGTTGTTTCGGATGAGACTCAGACTGAGCAGACTGCTGAGATGCCGGAAAGCGTGGAAGCAACCGTAGACAACGAACAATCGGTTGACTCGGATGCGGATGCGGGATCCGATGCAGATGCGTCGGTAGAGACCGAAGACAAGAAGAGTGATAAGAAAAAGAAGAAGGATAAGAAGGATAAGCGCGACCAGCAGATTGAGGAGCTGAACGATCAGCTTTTGAGACAGCGTGCCGAATTCGTGAATTTCCGCAATCGTACGGAGCGAGAGAAGGCACAGATGTTTGAGGTCGGTGCAAAGAGCGTGCTTGAGAAGATACTTCCCGTTGTAGATAATTTTGAACGAGGACTTGCCACCCTAAGCGATGAGCAGCTGCAGGAGCCATTTGCACAAGGGATGGATAAGACATACAAGCAACTGTTAACCGTATTAACGGAGATCGGTGTGACGCCGATCGAGGCAGTGGGGTCGGAATTCGATCCGAATTTGCACAATGCAGTAATGCATGTGGAGGACGACTCGGTTGGTGAGAACATCGTTGTCGAGGAGTTCCTAAAGGGATATCGCTATCGCGATTCCGTGCTACGCTTCAGTATGGTGAAGGTAGCAAACTGATTTTGCTTTATGACAGGCTGTGTCCGTGCTGCTTTCGCAGACCTGTTATTATCACATAGCAGCGCAGAAATGAGGGATTGAATATGAGTAAGATTATTGGTATCGACTTAGGAACCACAAACAGCTGTGTAGCTGTTATGGAGGGTGGTCAGCCCACCATTATTTCCAATGCAGAGGGTGCAAGAACTACCCCTTCTGTAGTAGCATTTACGAAGACCGGAGAGCGTATTGTCGGAGAGCCCGCTAAGCGTCAGGCTGTAACGAACGCAGACAAGACGATTTCCTCTATTAAGAGACATATGGGTTCTGAGAACTTCCGCGTAACGATTGATGAGAAGAAGTTCACGCCTCAGGAGATCTCCGCAATGATTCTTCAGAAGCTGAAGAGTGATGCAGAGGCATACCTCGGCGAGAAGGTAACGGAGGCTGTTATTACCGTTCCCGCATACTTTAACGATGCTCAGCGTCAGGCAACGAAGGATGCAGGTAGAATTGCAGGCCTTGAAGTTAAGAGAATTATCAACGAGCCGACCGCTGCTGCATTGGCTTATGGTCTTGATAATGAGAAAGAGCAGAAGATCATGGTATACGACCTTGGTGGTGGTACGTTTGACGTTTCCATTATTGAGATCGGTGATGGCGTTATCGAGGTTCTTGCTACCTCCGGTGACAACCGTCTCGGTGGCGACGACTTTGACGACAGATTGACTCGCTACATGATTGACGAGTTTAAGAAGGCAGAGGGTGTAGACCTTTCCCTTGATAAGATGAGTCTTCAGCGTTTGAAGGAAGCTGCCGAGAAGGCAAAGAAGGAGCTTTCCTCCGCAATGACAACGAACATTAACCTTCCGTTCATTACCGCTACGGCTGAGGGCCCGAAGCATTTTGATATGAACATTACCAGAGCGAAGTTCGACGAGCTTACACATGATCTGGTAGAGAGAACCGCAACTCCGGTATTGAATGCACTCCGTGATGCCGGCATCGCAGCTTCCGAGCTCGGTAAGGTTCTTTTGGTTGGTGGTTCTACTCGTATCCCCGCTGTACAGGAAAAGGTTCGTATGTTGACCGGTCAGGAGCCCAGCAAGGCTTTGAATCCCGATGAGTGTGTTGCTCTCGGTGCTTCTATCCAGGGTGGTAAGCTTGCAGGCGATGCAGGTGCGGGCGACATTCTTCTCTTGGACGTAACTCCGTTGTCTCTCTCCATTGAGACGATGGGTGGTGTCGCTACGAGATTGATTGAAAGAAATACTACGATTCCGACGAAGAAGAGCCAGGTGTTCTCTACTGCAGCAGACAACCAGACCGCTGTAGATATCAACGTTGTTCAGGGTGAGCGTCAGTTTGCACGTGACAACAAGAGTCTCGGCCAGTTCCGTCTGGACGGAATTCCGCCGGCACGTCGTGGCGTTCCGCAGATTGAGGTTACGTTCGATATCGATGCAAATGGTATTGTAAATGTATCCGCAAAGGATCTCGGAACCGGTAGAGAGCAGCACATTACGATTACCGCAGGCTCTAACCTCTCCGATGCCGATATCGAGAGAGCAGTTAAGGAAGCTGCAGAGTATGAAGCTCAGGATAAGAAGCGTAAGGAAGCGGTTGAGACTCGTAACGAGGCTGACTCTATGGTATTCCAGACCGAGAAGGCTATGCAGGAGGTTGGCGATAAGCTTGATCCGGCACTTAAGGCTGACGTTGAGGCAGACCTCAACCACTTGAAGGATTTGATTGCAAAGACGAATCCCGAGGTTATGAACGATGGTGAGGTTGCAGACATTAAGGCCGCTAAGGAGAAGCTTATGAACTCCGCTCAGCAGCTGTTCCAGAAGGTATATGAGCAGAGCCAGGCTGCAGGTGCTGGTCCGGATATGGGTGGATATCAGCAGAGTGGTCCCGCAGATGACAATGTAGTTGACGGTGAATACAGAGAAGTATAATTGACACTGTTTTTCCATGAATATATGGGGCTGGCTATTATGGTCAGCTCCTTTCGTGGGTTTTTATCAATACATTTTTTTAGTTAGGAATGGTAGATTGAATGGCTGATAAGAGAGATTATTATGAGGTGTTAGGCGTTTCAAAGAGCGCTACGGACGACGAACTGAAAAAAGCCTATCGTAAGCTTGCCAAGCAGTATCATCCGGATACCAATCCCGGAGATAAGGAGGCTGAGGTCAAGTTCAAAGAGGCGAGCGAAGCTTACTCTGTTCTGAGCGATCAGGAGAAGCGTGCTCAGTACGATCGTTTCGGACATGCTGCATTTGAACAAGGCGGTGGCCCGGGCGGCTTTGAGTTTACCGGTGATTTCAGCGACATTTTCGATATGTTCGGCTTCGGCGATATTTTCGGCGGCGGTGGTCGTCGTGGTGGTAGTCGTGCAAATGCACCGAGAAGCGGAGCAAACGTTCGTACATCGATTCGTATTACATTTGAAGAGGCTGTTTTCGGCTGTAAGAAGGACATTGAACTCAATGTGAAGGATGTCTGTCATACCTGTAACGGAAGCGGTGCAAAGGCAGGAACCTCGCCCGAGACATGTGGCAAGTGTCATGGCGCCGGTTCCATTGTATATACGCAGCAGTCCTTCATGGGCGTAATTCAGAACCAGAAGGTTTGTCCCGATTGTCATGGCTCCGGTAAGATTATCAAGGAAAAATGTAAGGATTGCTATGGTAGCGGATATGTTTCGAGAAGAAAGAACATTGAAGTATCCATTCCGGCCGGAATCAATGCCGGACAGAGCGTTAGAATTCGTGATATGGGTGAGCCGGGAATCAACGGTGGCGAACGCGGAAGCCTTTTGGTAGAAGTCGTTGTAAGCAGACATCCGTTTTTGGAGCGTAATGAATTCGATTTGTATTCTACGGTACCGATTAGTTTTGCACAGGCAGCACTCGGCGGAGAGATTCGCATTTCCACAGTGGATGGCGATGTATTGTATGATTTGAAGCCCGGAACACAGACGAATACAAATGTACGTTTGCGCGGTAAGGGTGTACCGTATTTGAATCGTGAAACGATTCGCGGTGACCATTATGTAACGCTTGTTGTGCAAGTTCCTACGCGATTGACGAATGAGCAAAAGGAGCTGCTGAAGCAGTTCGATGATGCTATGAACGGAGCAACTCCGGAACCGGAAAAGAAGAAAAACAAGCTGTTCGGCAAGGACAAATAACAATTCGGAAAGGAAGCTTTTTATGAAGTGGAGTGTAATTCGAATCACAACTACAGTAGAAGCTGAGGATTATATGAGTAGCATTTTGTACGATCTCGGCTTTGACGGAATCGAGATTCAGGATTCGGTTCAGCTCAGCGAGGAGGATCGTCGGAAGATGTTCATCGACATTCCGCCGGAGCTGGATGAGGAAGATCGTACGGCGATTATCACCTGTTATCTTGAGGACGGAGAGGATGTTTCGACCCGTATTGATGAGATTCGTAATATGGTTGAAGACTATTCGGATTTCGTTTCCTTTGGAGAGGTTTCCATTGAGGTGGCGACAACCGAGGACAAGGACTGGATCAACAACTGGAAAAAGTTTTTCAAGCCGTTCCGTATCGGTGAATCCATCGTGATTAAGCCGACGTGGGAAGTGCTTACGGATGCAAAGGAAGACGATTTGGTAATTGAAATCGATCCCGGCACCGCATTTGGCACAGGTTCTCACGAGACGACATGGCTTTGCATCGAAAATCTTCAGAAATACCTGAAGAGCGGAGATTCCCTGCTTGACGTTGGCTGTGGTAGCGGCATCTTGTCCATCATCGGTAAGAAGCTCGGTGCTGCCTACTGCATCGGTACGGATATCGATGAGGTTGCGGTAGCGGTTTCTAAGGAAAATGCTGCTGTGAATCAACTAAAGCTTTTCGAGTCATCTGTGCCGGCAATTGTAGAAGACACTGTGTCGTATTATACGGGTGACGTGATATCCGATCATGATTTTCTTGACAAAGTGACGCTAGAAAAATATGATGTTGTTGTTGCGAACATTCTTGCGGATATTATCATACCGCTTGCTCCTGTTGTACGTAATGTAATGAAGCCGGGCGCTATCTTTATCAGCTCTGGTATCATCAATACGAAGGAAGAAAGTGTTCGCGAGGCGCTACTTCAGGCAGGTTATGAGATTATTGAAGTGTGTCATCGCAAGGATTGGGTTAGCTTTGTTGCGAAGGCATAATTTTGGAGGACGTTATGTCGCGTTTTTTTGTAGATGAGAGATATATACATGGTGATATGATTTCGGTGTATGACGGTGACTATAATCATATCAAAAATGTTCTACGCATGCATGTCGGTGAAAAGCTCGTTTTTTGTGATGGACAGGGCACCGATTATCATTGTACGATTGCAGAGTTCTGCGAGGACCATGTGGAGTTGCAGGTAGACAGTCGTGAGCATACGAATGTCGAATTGCAGAGTGATATCGTTCTCTATCAAGGATTACCGAAGCGCGACAAGCTCGAGCTCATTGTTCAAAAGGCTGTTGAGCTCGGTGTGGCAGGGATAACACCTGTTATGTGCAAACGTACAATTGTAAAGCTGGACGACGCAAAAAAAGAGCAAAGAAAGCTCGAACGTCTTCAAAGCATCTCGGAAAGTGCCGCAAAGCAGAGTGGGCGCGGTTGCATTCCGCAGATATCTCCGGTACTTAGCTTTCGCGAAGCCATTTTGCAAGCGGAGGCTGACGGTGCATACATCCTGTTCCCTTATGAAAATGCTCTTGGAATGAGTGCAACTAAGGCCGCCGTTCAAGAAGCGGTTGCTTCGAAACGGGTTGCGATATTTATCGGCCCCGAGGGTGGCTTTGATGCTTCCGAAGTGGAGTTCGCACAGCAGCACGGGGCACATATCATTAGTCTCGGACGCAGAATTCTTCGTACGGAGACGGCCGGCTTGTGTCTGCTTTCTATGCTGATGCTCGAGTCGGAGCTTACGATGGAGTAAAGGAGCGTTAGTATTATGGAGATATATCTTGACAACGCGGCCACGACAAAGGTCTTCCCCTCTGTTGCGGAAGTGGTAGCGCATGTAATGACTGCGGATTACGGCAATCCTTCCTCCTTACACGGTAAAGGATTTGACGCTGAAAAATACGTTCGCGATGCGAAAAAGCGCATTGCAAAGACGCTAAAAGTGACCGACAAGGAGATTGTATTCACGTCCGGCGGAACGGAATCCAACAATTTGGCCATCTTCGGTGCTTGCAACGCTAAGCGCAGACGCGGAAATCACATCATTACTACGGTAATAGAGCATCCTTCGGTGTATAATCCGTTCGGACACTTGGAGAGCAATGGGTATCGTGTGACTTATTTGCCGGTAGATTCGAATGGTTTGGTGTCTAAAGAAGCGCTTAAAGAAGCTTTGGATTCCGACACAATTCTCGTGTCGATAATGATGGTGAATAACGAAATCGGAGCGATAGAGCCTATTGAAGAGCTTGCAAAGCTCGTGCATGCCTACAACAAAGAAATTGTATTCCATGTCGATGCCATTCAAGGCTATGGAAAATTACCGATTTACCCTGAACGAATGGGTATCGATTTGTTATCGGTTAGCGGTCATAAGCTGCATGGACCGAAAGGAATCGGCTTCTTATACATTCGCGACAAGGTGCGAATCGAGCCTACTATGCTTGGTGGCGGACAGCAGAACAATATGCGTTCCGGTACGGAAAATGTACCGGCAATCGCAGGCCTTGCCGAGGCGGTGCGTGTATATTTCGATGATCAAAAGGCTCATATGGAGCATTTGTATCAATGCAAGAAACACTTTATTGAACTCGTTGAGGAGCATTTGCCGTTTGCGCATGTTAATGCAGTCTTTGCGGAAAGAAGCGATGAGCTGTCGCTTGAGAAGAGAATTTCGATGACGGCTCCTCACATAGTGAGTGTTAGCTTTGATCATATCCGCAGCGAAGTTTTATTGCACAGACTTGCAGAGGAAGGCATCTATGTGTCGGCCGGTTCCGCTTGCTCGTCCAATCACCCCGCAATCAGCGGAACGCTCAAGGCAATCGGCGTAAAGGACGAGTATTTGGATTCCACACTACGATTCAGCTTTTCGGTAGATACAAAGCTCGAAGACATCGATACGGTAATCGAGTGTTTGGCTCGTATCGTGCCGCCGCTTCAGAAATATACGATAAAATAACAGAAAGAAACGAGGAACAGTATGTACCGCGCATTTTTGATTAAGTATGCAGAGATCGGATTGAAGGGAAAGAATCGTTCGTATTTTGAGGATTCACTCGTCAGACAGATCAGAACCAGACTCCATCCTCTCGGAGAGTATCGCGTCACAAAGGAACAGGGACGTATCTTTGTCGAATGTCCGGACGATTTCGATTACGAGGATACCGTTAAGGCTCTCGGTCAGATCTTCGGTATTGCAGGATTCAGTCCGGTAGTCATCCTTGACTCGACTGAGTGGAACGATATTTGTGAGGGTGTCGGTAACTTTGTAGAGAATTACTTCGAGGATAAGAATTTCACGTTTAAGGTAGAGTGTAAGCGTGGCAACAAGAATTATTTTATGACATCTCCGGAGATTTGTGTGGAACTCGGTGCATATTTGCTCGATCGTTTCCCTACGCTGAGTGTAGACGTACGTACGCCGCAAAGCCATATTACCGTTGAGGTTCGTAACCGTGCCTATGTGTATACCGATTGCTTTAAGGGCCTCGGTGGTATGCCGGTAGGCTGTAACGGAAAAGCAATGCTTTTGCTTTCCGGAGGTATTGACAGTCCGGTTGCCGGATACATGATTGCAAAGCGCGGTGTCGGCATTGATGCTACGTATTTTCATGCGCCGCCGTATACGAGTGAGAGAGCGAAGCAGAAGGTTGTGGATCTGGCCAGAATTCTTTCCACCTATACGGGACCGATTCACCTGAACATCGTGAACTTTACGGATATTCAGATGCAGATATATGAAAAATGCCCGCACGATGAGCTCACAATCATAATGCGTCGTTACATGATGCGAATTGCAGAGCGCATTGCAAACGAGAGCAATTGTCTTGCGTTGATTACCGGCGAAAGCATCGGTCAGGTGGCAAGTCAGACGATGCAGAGCTTGAACGCTACAAATGCAGTGTGTACAATGCCGGTTTACAGACCGCTTATCGGCTTTGACAAGGTGGATATCGTTGAGATTTCCGAGCGAATCGGTTCTTATGAGACGAGTATTCTTCCCTATGAGGATTGCTGTACTATCTTTGTTGCAAAGCATCCGGTGACGAAGCCGGTTGTAAAGGCAATTGAGCGTTCCGAGACGTTGCTCGGTGATGAAATCGATAAGATGGTAGAAGAAGCACTTTCTACAAGAGAGCGCATCTTAGTGAAACCTGAAGAATAGCAAAAAAAATAACGGCGTGTTCCTCGGAACACGCCGAAAGCATACGATTTAGCTGATGTAAGGCTTGAGAACCTCAAGAATAGTATCCATCTCAGCATCGTTGTGAATGTTAAGAGTAATGGGCTTCGACAAATCCAAGCTGAAGATTCCCATAATGGACTTTGCATCAATGACATAACGTCCGGAAATCAAATCAAAATCGGAATTGAACTTTGTAATGTCGTTTACGAAATTCTTAACTTTATCAATGGAATTCAGGGTAATCAAAACGGTTTTCATGCACACGCCTCCTTGTGGTTTCATTTCTAAAATATATACTACCTTTTGTACATATAAAAGTCAATAGAATGTCACAAGGTTTTTCATTCTTTGCGAAAGGAAGATGGTAATGAAAAATTATTTGTCAGAACTGCGAGTTGCTTATTTGTCGCTGGGCTGTAAAGTGAATACATACGAAACGGAAGCAATCAAAAGTCAGCTTAAGGCATATGGTGCACGCGAGGTTTCCTTTCGTGAAGCGGCCGATATTTACATCGTCAATACTTGTACGGTAACAAATGTTGCGGACCGCAAATCCAGACAAATGCTCGGTCAGGCAAAGCGTCGCAACAGTTCTGCAATCGTTGTGGCAATCGGTTGTTATGTACAGGAGTTTCATGAGTCGCATTTGGAAGATTCGAATATCGATTTGCTGATCGGCAATCGTCGAAAAGCCGAGACGGCTATGATCATCAATCAGTATCTCGAGAGCATCGCAAACGGTGAGGCTCCTCAAAAGGTATACGTATATGACGATAAAAGCTTAGTTGAATACGAAGAGATGCCGATGGTAACCGAAGAGAAGAGCATTCGTGCTTTTGTTAAGATTCAGGACGGCTGCAATCAGTTTTGCAGCTACTGTATCATTCCCTTCGCCAGAGGACGTATCAGCAGTCGTAGCGTAGACAGTATCCTTACGGAAGTGAAGGCTTTGGTAGACAGAGGGTATCAGGAGATTGTGTTGACCGGAATACATCTTTCCTCGTTTGGCTTGGAAAGCTATTCTCTCCATGAGCAGAGCTCACTTTCGGTGAATAAAGGGGAACTTCCGTTGCTTTCTTTGCTGAAAATGCTCGAAGAAGTCCCCGGACTTATGCGCATTCGTCTCGGATCTCTTGAGCCGAGAATTATGACGGAGCATTTTACTGCCGAGCTCAGTAGATTGACTAAGCTGTGTCCGCATTTTCATCTTTCGTTGCAGAGCGGATGCGACCGCACCTTGAAGAACATGAACCGCAAATACACAAAAGAACAGTACCGCGAGGTGTGTGATTGCATTCGTAGATATTTTGAGATGCCTGCGATTACGACGGATATTATTGTCGGATTTCCGAAGGAGACTGATGAGGATTTCGAAGAGAGCGCTCAGTTTGCAAAGGCGGTTGCCTTTTCTCAGATTCATGTATTTCCGTATTCGAGAAGAAAAGGTACTGTTGCGGACTCTATGACACCTCAGGTTAACGATCAAGTGAAACGCAATCGTGAGCATAGTCTTCTGGAAATCGGGGAAGACCTGTTATTGGCATATCGCAAGGAATGGATCGGTCGCGAAGCGAAGGTTTTGATAGAAGAAAAGGTAATGATTGATGGAAAAGAATATTTCGTCGGTCATTCCGAGCAATACGTACCCTATGCGTTGCAATCCGACGAAAACTTAGTGAATCGAATTGTGACGGTTGTTGCCGAACAAATGATGCCGGATGGGACATTACTTGCTTAGTTTGCGGAAAATTCGATTGCTATTTTAACGTGAATGAGATAAAATATAATTAGTATACTATAGCATGAATGGAGGTACTGTTATGCAGGATAACCAGGGTACACAGTTTTTTAAAGTTGAGAATAAGCCGGAGCAGTTTATCCGTACGGTCATCGATACGGTGTATATTGCCCTTGCTGAAAAAGGCTATAATCCGGTAAGTCAGATTGTAGGCTATCTTATGAGCGGTGATCCGACCTACATAACCAGTCATATGAATGCAAGAAGTCTTATTGCTAAGGTCGAGCGCGATGAGATTATCGAGGAATTGATGAAGGATTATATCAATCATAATTTTAGATAGTACAATCGGGAGAAGAGACAGACATGAGTACGTTACATTTGCTAGGCTTGGATTATGGCTCCGTTACAGTCGGTGTTGCCGGAAGCGATGAGCTGTTTTTGACTGCGCAGCCACTTGAGGTCATTCGCAGAAAGCACGAGAACAAGCTGCGTCAGACATATCAGCGTATTGAGCAGTTGATTGCCGAGCGCGGAGTGAATGCGCTGGTTATCGGATATCCGAAGCATTTGGACAATCAGGTTGGAGAACGTGCACTCAAGTCCGAGGCATTCGCGGCTGATTTGAAGAGAAGAACCGGCCTTCCGGTAGTGTTGTGGGATGAACGACTTACGACCGTATCGGCGCATCGAGCTTTGGACGAATTCGAAGTGTCTGTGGAAAAGAAGATGGAAGTGGTAGATAAGCTGGCGGCGGTGTTTATCTTGCAATCCTACATGGATTACTTGACGAACAACGCAGAAGCGAGAAATAAGCTGGAGGAAGAGATCAGTGGGAAGTAAAGAACAGACCGTTACGTTCCTTTCGGAGGACGGGGAGAAGATTGAATTTGAAGTAATTGAAGAGACGACATTTATGGGCGAGAAGTATTTGCTTGTGGCAGAAGAGGATTCTGAGTATGCACATATTTTGCGCCAGACGATACTGAATGATGACGAGATTACGTATGAGGAGATTGAGGACGAAAGTGAGCTGGAGGCTCTTGAAATCGTCTTTCAGGAGCTGTTAGAGGATATTGAGATTCAGTAATGAAAGAAGGTTGAGGATTATATGAATAATCGTGACTCCATTCGTGTGATTCCGCTTGGCGGAATGGAGCAGATTGGTATGAATATCACCGCATTTTGCTATGGTGATTCGATTGTTGTTGTAGATTGCGGATTGGCTTTTCCTGCGGAGGACATGCTCGGAATCGATTTGGTTATTCCGGACGTGACATTCCTTAAGGAGAATATCGACAAGGTGAAGTGCTTTTGCATCACGCATGGTCACGAGGACCATATCGGTGCATTGCCGTATATTTTGAAAGAGATTCCGGTTCCGGTGTACGGAACCAAATTAACGCTGGCGATTATCGAGAATAAGCTTCGTGAAGCGCAATTACCTGTATCGGTGCCGCTTCATGTTGTAAAATACGGTGATGTTGTTGATTTTGACGACATTTCCGTAGAGTTTATTCACATGAATCACAGCATTGCAGATTCGAGTGCACTAGCGATTACTACCGAGGTGGGAACGGTTGTGCATACGGGCGATTTTAAGGTTGATTTTACGCCGGTGTACGGCGGAACAATCGATTTGCAAAGACTTGCCGAGCTTGGCAGTAAAGGAGTGCTCGCACTTTTGTGCGATAGTACGAATGCATTAAAGCCCGGCTTTACGATGTCCGAAAAGACGGTCGGTAAGACGTTTGACAATATCTTTGCAGAGAACACGTCACATCGTATTATCGTAGCTACATTTGCATCCAATGTCGATCGTGTGCAGCAGATCATCAATTCCGCTGCAAAATACGGCAGAAAGGTTGCAATTGAAGGACGTAGCATGGTAAACATCGTTACGACGGCTACAGAGCTCGGATATATTACGGTTCCCGACGGACTTATGATTTCACTGGAGGAGCTTAAGAATTATCCGGATGAGCAGGTTGTATTGATTATGACCGGAAGTCAGGGCGAGCCGATGGCTGCGCTTTCGAGAATTGCAAACTCTACACATCGTAAGGTTTCGATTTTTCCCGGCGATGTTGTTATCATAAGCTCCACGCCGATACCCGGTAACGAGAAAAACGTATTCCGTCTGATTAACGATTTGTCGATGCTCGGAGCAAAGGTCATTTTCCAAGATACGCACGTATCGGGCCATGCTTGTCAGGACGAGATTAAGTTGATTTATTCGTTGCTTAAGCCGCAGTATTCGATTCCGATTCACGGTGAATATCGTCATCGTGTTGCGCAGAGAAATCTTGCAATCGAGCTCGGTATGGACAAAGAGGATATTATCATTCTTAAGTCAGGCGATGTACTGCAGCTCAGTCCGACCTCTGCCGGTGTTGTGGGAACGGTTCCCTCCAGAGGCATTATGGTTGACGGCTTGGGCGTAGGTGATGTCGGAAATGCGGTGTTGAAGGATAGACAGTATCTGTCCGAGAACGGCATCGTAATTGTATCGTTCGCAGTAGATTACGAGACATTGGATTGCATCAGCAATCCTGAGATTATCACGCGAGGCTTTGTATATGTGAAAGAGTCGGAGTCTTTGCTTACGGAGGCATCTGATGTTGTGGGCGAGTGCATCGATCGTTTCCTTGACACGTCCTCAAATGATATCAATCGTCTGAAGAACGACATTAAAAACTCACTCGGTGATTTCTTCTGGAGAACCATTAAGCGTAGACCGATGATTCTACCGATTATAGCAGAAGTGTAGCAAGAGATAAGGAGTAGCTATGAAGAAAGAAAAGCTCAAAACAGGCAAATATCTATTGTCCATGTCGAATTCATTGACACGGTTCTTTTTTGATATTTTGTTCTATTTGTTTGTTACAATTGCAGTTGTTCAGTGTTGCAAATATGCTTATACATTTTGCTATCAGGTATTTGGATCGGATGCTGCAACGACGACGGCAGATGCAAAAGAGGTTGAGTTTTTTATTCAGTCCGGTGATTCCACTCGTGAAGTTGCTAAGAAGCTCGAACGAGACGGACTTATTAAAGATGATTTGTCCTTCTACGTGAAGGTTAAGATTTTGAAGGCAAACATTTTGCCGGGCACATATCAGCTTCGCTCTGATATGGATTATTCGGAGATACTGGACGTCATAGCGAGCTTCAAGGCGATGGAACCGGATGAAAGTGAGGGATAGCGATGAAGGATTCTTTGCTTTGCAATCCGCACATTTCCCAGTATATTTGCTCGCTGGAGCCGGATTTGCCGGATGTATTACAAGAAATATATGATCACGCTGTTGAAACGAAGGTCCCTGTAATTCGAAAAGAAGCACAGGGCTTGCTTCGTTTTTTGTACAAATCAAAAAACTATAAAAGAATACTTGAAATCGGCACGGCTGTCGGTTTTTCGGGCTGTTTTCAGTTCGAATGCTCCGGTGGAAAGGCCGATTTGTATACGATTGAAAAGGTTCCGGCCAGAATCGCAGCTGCGGAACCGAATATCGAACGCTATTTGACTGACTTTCGTATGAGAAACGGCGAACCGGAGGCAAACATAACATTACTTCGCGGCGATGCTGCTGAGATCTTGGAAAACCTGGTGTCGAAGGGAGAACAGTTTGATTTCATCTTCCTTGATGCTGCCAAGGCACAGTATCCCGTATATTTGGAATCCATTCGCAAGCTTTTGAGTGTCGGTGGAGTGCTGGTTACGGATAACGTACTTCAGGAAGGCAGTCTTGCCGAATCCAAATTTACGGTTACAAGACGTGACCGTACGATTCATCTTCGCATGCGAGAATACATTCAGGAGCTGTTTCACGACGAAGCTTTTACGAGTGTATTGCTTCCGCTTGGCGATGGCATGACAATCAGTACAAAGATAGCTTAATACACATTTACTCAAAGGGTGAAAGATATGACGAAACCGGAATTGTTGCTGCCCGCAGCCAATCTAGAGGTCCTAAAGACGGCCATTCGATATGGAGCAGATGCCGTATATATCGGTGGTGAGCTGTATAGTCTTCGTGCAAAGGCCAAAAATTTTACGATGAGCGACATAGAAGAGGGCGTACGTTATGCACACGAACGTGGCAAGAGAGTGTATGTAACGGCCAACATCACCGCTCACAATGCGGATTTGGATGGAGTACGGGAATATTTTCTCGAGCTCAATAAAATCAAACCGGATGCGTTGATTATTTCCGATCCCGGTGTGTTTCAAATTGCAAAGGAGACGACATCCGATATTGAGCTTCACATTAGCACTCAGGCGAACAATGTGAACCACATGACTTGTCGTTTTTGGTACGAGCAGGGCGCGAGTCGTGTTGTAACGGGACGTGAGCTGTCTCTGAAGGAGATTTATGAGCTACGACAGCATGTTCCCGCCGAGCTTGAGCTTGAGACATTTGTTCACGGAGCCATGTGCATATCCTACTCGGGACGTTGCCTGCTTTCGAATTATATGACAGGTCGAGATGCCAATTTGGGCGCCTGCACGCATCCTTGTCGTTGGAAGTATTACCTCATGGAAGAGAATCGCCCCGGAGAGTATTTCCCTGTGTACGAGAACGACCGCGGTACGTACATTTTCAATTCCAAAGATTTATGCATGGTTGAGCATATTCCGGACCTTGTGCAAGCCGGTATCAACAGTTTCAAAATCGAAGGTCGTATGAAGACCGCCTTGTATGTAGCTGTCGTTGCAAGAACGTATCGAAAGGCAATTGACGATTACTTCACTTCACCGGAATTGTATTATGACAATTTGAATTGGTATCGTGAAGAGATTAGCCGCTGTACGTATCGAAGCTTTACAACCGGTTTCTTTTATAACAAACCGGATTCCGATGCACAGATTTACGACGAGAACGTATATCAGAAAAATGCGATTTATCTCGGAATTGCCGGAGACATTACGACAGACGGCTATTTCGGGTTAGAGCAGCGCAATAAGTTTAAGGTTGGTGATACAATCGAGTTTATGAAGGCAGACGGTGCAAATGCGATGACAACTGTTCTGGAAATCCTCGATGAAGACGGCAACCACATGGAATCCTGTCCGCATCCGAAGCAGAAGCTTCGCATAAAGACGGATGTTTTGCCCGATGGCGGCGACATTTTGCGCATGAACGATACTGCTTGTATCGATTCCTAGTGTATAGCGCTTTCTTTTGATGGAAAAGCAAGTTTTTTGTCCTTTTTGCATAGCATAAACCAGTGAATTCACGAGGTGTATGGTGCGGTCATTTCCCCAACCATTGACGCCCGAGAAGGAACATGATGTACTGGTTCGGATGAAAGACGGTGATTTGGAAGCCAGAGAGCTTCTGATCAAACACAATCTGCGTCTTGTAACACACGTCATTAAGAAGTATGGATTTCAAGAACGCGACGCAGAGGACTACATTTCCATCGGTATTATCGGATTGATTAAGGCAATCGATTCATACGACATTTCAAAAGGAAGTCGTCTGGCAACATATGCATCACGTTGCATTGATAACGAGATTTTGATGTCGATTCGTAGCGGCAGAAAACAAAATCGAGAAGTGTATCTTGACGACTCTATCGGAAGCGATAAAGAAGGTAACGAGATTCATCTGCTTGACGTACTGGAAAGTGAAGATATCAGCTGTGTGAATCAGATGATTCGCGACGAGGACATTTCTCGGTTGACGGCGATTATGTCAAATGTACTTTCAAGTCGGGAATTACAGATCATTAAGCTACGCTATGGCTTTAACAATAGCGGGAGAGAATATACGCAACGAGAGGTCGCCAAGCTCTTTTCAATCAGCAGAAGCTATGTCAGTAGAATTGAAAAGAAAGCAATCGCTCGTTTGCGATTAGCATTTAACGAAAGGGACGCTGGATGAGTAATCGTAATATACAACGTTTAGTAAGCTTAATACTTTGTATTGTCATGCTTATGTTAACCGGATGCTCTATGTCCGGAGCCAATACGACGTCACCGACGCCGGCCGGCGGACAGAAGCCCGTGACCATTTTGCCGACGTATTCGCCGACGCCTATTCCGCTAAAGGATCCGGTTGAGTTGGATGTGGACGGCGATGCTCTCGGTACGTATCCCGGCTTTAAGGGTGAGTATGAGGAGATATGGGATGGCGCGACGCCGATTGAGATCAAACGAGTAGTTCGCGGCAAAGGCAGTACGACGGCAAGCTATCGTTTTTTCTGGACGGAAAAATGTCTATATGTTCAGGTCTATGTTTTGGATGACACTCCCGATACAAGCGGCAGTACGTATTTGAAGCAAGACTCGGTAGTGTTTTATTTGAATGAGGATGGCAATAAGAACAAAAAGTATTCTGTCGGCGATGCGTATTATGTTGTGAATCGAGACGGAGTCATTTCCATCGGTACCGGAGCAAATGCGGAGCGTATCTTTGCGATAACTTACGAGGTTGAGGGCGGTTACTATGTAGAAGCTTCCATTCCTCTTTTGACGATTACCGGTCAGTACGATCACGAAATCGGCTTTGATGTTCGAGTAAACAATGCGAACAAAGGAAAGCTTGTGCATGCGCTTCAGTGGTCCGACAAGAGCGGCTACACCGATACCAATTTACGAGGTGTAGGAACATTGGTATTTGAGTGATTTTGAGAAACGATTTTATTTTGACGAGGCATCGTATTACATGAGACAATTTCGACAAAACTTGATTTTATTGCTTGTGACAATGTTCGTTCTCGGTGCTTGTGCATCTGCTGTAATTGCGAATGATCCGCCGATTACGCATGCTAACACACCCGGCGAACAGACAGAGACAATTGAGCTTCCGCCGACGGATGATGCGGAACCGACACAGCCCGCAGAGGTTCCGACCAATACGGTGACAGCAACTCCGCCACCGCCTGTAACAGAGGCGCCGCAGGAACCGACGACACCGGTGGAGCCACCGACGGACACTCCGGATGCTCCGACTCAGGGAGAGGAGCCTACCGTTCCGCCTGTTGATACTCCAAGTGAAACACCGGATGCTACGAGCACACCGACACCGGAGGTTACCGGTACGCCAACGCCGACTCCTTATATGACGGTCATCCCACCGGATGAAGAAAAAGAACACTACGTTGCAAAGACGGATATTAAGGCTTCGGTCGGAAAGCTTTCTACAATACGTGTTGATGGTAGAGAAGAAACCTTTTGGAGCTATTGCAATGAGTTCACTCTGAATAATGTGATTCTAGGTGATGCCGATACAGCTGCCACATTTAAAGCAGCATGGGATTCGGAATATCTTTATTTGTTCGTTAAGGTAACCGATGACACGTATGATGTGTCCAGTGAATTGTACACTCGAAAGGACGGTATCGAGATTTTCTTCAACGAATCCAATGCCAAGACAGAAGAGTATGCAACAGGGGATCAGCATTATCAGATTGCCAGAGACGGTAGCATTCAATATGGAAATGGTGCATCGGAGAATCTCATTCGATATAAAGTGATTGAAACAGAAGACGGCTACCTGGCCGAGATTGCAATTGCTTTTGTACTTGAAGAGGGCACCAGAGATTCTTTGGTTGGTCTCGATATACGTATCAACGATTCCTTTGGTGAAGGAATGCGTGATTACATCGTTCAGTGGAGTGACACTACGTTGTTAACGTATACAGACCTGTCCAAAATCGGAACAATGATATTGCGATAAGACAATGCACCTGTTTCCGGCCCAAGGTGTGGCGTAGGAACAGGTGCTTTTTACAAGGAGCATTTGCTTATGATAAGTTTATTTCATCCGGTCAACCGATTGACCTATGAGGAAGTCACAAAGCTTGAAGTCCCAAGCTATTTTGAGGATTTGAACTTAAATCAGTATGCCGACAATGTAGTGGCTTTGTGGGAAGACAAGTCTCTCTTGCCGTTCTTTCATTATTTCACCGATTCGTATGATACGACATTGTATCGTCAAGAAATTTGCAATGATTTATTGAATCCCGTATTGCGTGATGCATTTCAACGCTTTGTGTCGGGAATCGGTACGGCAATCCGTTATCAGCAGTATTCCGAAAGCATCAGCTCTTCGGTGCAAAAAGCAAAATGGCGACTGGACTGCATTCTTCAGTACTATCAAACAATCGAAAATCTTTGTGTGGATTTCAATTGTATCCATCCGACCGCAAGAGCATTTTATTCACTGCACCAGGAGTTGCATAAGCTTCTGAATACGCAGGAGGTGCTCAAGCTGCGCCAGAAGGCAAATGCGATTCACCAAGAGTTCCAGAGCATGCGCTATCGTATTGTAATCAACAAAGACCGTGCAACGCTTGATTTTATGTATGACAATAAAGATTATTGCTTCCCGATTCGAAATGCATTTGAGCAGGGACAAGCCGATCCTACGCCGGTTCCTTTCCGAGAGACTCCGTTTGATTCGATGGAGTTAGCTCCTCTTGAGAATTTTGTACTACAGCAGTTCCAAAAGCAGAATCGTGTTTTGTTCCGAGACTTAGAGACGTTTTGCGGTATAAAGCGTGAGATTATTTCGCAAGAGCTGATAGATTTTCTGCTGGAACTCAAGTTTTATCTTGCAAATATCAAATACTTAGAGCAGATGAAAGACCAAGGGTTCCCGATTACGATGCCGATGATCATTAAGGATAGAGAGCTATACCTTGATGACTGCTACGATATTGTTCTGGCTCACCGCAATCATAAGCAGGGTCAGGAAGTCGTGCTCAATGATATTATGAAGGCCGGTTTTGAAAAAGCAATCATCGTAACCGGACCGAACCAAGGCGGTAAGACGACGCTTGCAAGAGCATTTGGACAGTGTACGTATCTTGGTATGATGGGACTTATGATTCCCTCCAGTGTTGCAAAGATTCCTTTTACGAGTCATATCTTCACGCATTTTGCGTGCAGCAATACGAATTACGGCGTGGAAGGCAGATTGGAAAATGAGCTGAATCACTTGAATGAAATGCTCAAAACAGTTGACGGTCAAAGCGTTGTTATCATGAACGAGCTGTTCGCCTCCGCACCGACAATGGATGCTTTGGCAATGAGCAGACGCTTGATGGCGAAGCTATTGGAGGTTGGAGCGGTTTGCTTCTTTGTAACCCACACGTTTGAGATTGCATTTGATTCCGATGACTATGTGAGTCTTGTGGCAACCGTTGTAGAGGACGGTAGCTTCCGAAGAACGTATCGAATTGTACGTCGCGAGGCAGACGGTATTGCATTTGCCAATTCCATCGTAAATAAGTACAAGCTGGATTATAGCCACATCAATTATCGATTGAGAAAGCAATAGCTGCATTACTCAAAGAAACGAGAGAATATTATGAAGGTAAATCTACTAAATTATCCGGATTTTCAGTATAAAAAAGACCTGGCTCCGTTCAAAAATGACCTTTTTGACGACCTGGGGTTGGAACCGATCTTAAAGATCATGTCGAAGAACGACCGTTATGTATACAACACGTGTCGTAATATTATGCTGACTCCGCTTACCGACCGTCAAAACATTTTGTATCGTCAAAATGCTCTGAAGGACGCTCTGCGCAACAAAAAGACGATTTTTTCGCTGTATACGACGATTGCCGAGGTTGTAACCGATTTGAGCAATTACCGCACGAAGATGAACAAGGACGGCAATCCGCTTCCCGCGGTACGTGCGATTCATGCGGTAGAGATGCTTAGCCTTTTAACAGAAGGTCTTGAGAAGCTCAAGAATGAAATCGTAAACACGTACAATAACTTTACCGGAGCGATATTCAGAGATTTCTATGACACGTTCTTGCGTGAGTACAATGCAGAATTTATGCTGCTCGTTCAGCAGAAGAAGCAGACCTTACGTGCGCTGCAGGTAGGCGGTCAGATTCAAATCAGTGCACAGATCGGTTCCGGACTCAAGAGCGAGAATTTCCTTGTGAATGACGTGGATGAGTACCAGAGCAAGCGCAAATTCGACAAGATTGAGTCGCTCTTTTCGACGGTGCTCAAGAAAAATGAGATTCGTATTTCGTATGATAACATTCAGCTTTTGAGCGACTGCAAGGAGCTTGAAAATGCAGGATTGTTGCACATTGCGCTGTCCTTTGATGATTTCTCGAAGGAAATCAGTCGACTGTTTGAGTCCTTGCGTCATCAGCTGGCATTTTACTATGGATGCTGCAATTTGCATTCGCATATGCATGGTATGACGTTTGAGATGGCGTTTCCGGAGATTTCAGAGACTGAGCACGCCATTACGGGAGAACATTTTTATGACTTGGGCTTTGCCATTCATACGCTCAAGCGTCCGGAGGCGAATTCGTTGACACACGATGATACGCTTATCTACTTGATTACCGGAACGAATCACGGAGGAAAGACAACCTTTATTCGAAGCATCGGTATGGCACAGCTGATGGCACAGTGTGGCATGTTTGTGCCTGCGAAATCTATGAAGACGCAGCTGTTTGAAGGCTTCTATACGCATTTTGTTCGTAACGAGGATGTGACGATGACTGCGGGTAAGCTGGAAGAGGAGCTTGCGAGATTGAGTAAGATCGTGGATCACATGGTACCGGGTTCGATTATATTCTTGAACGAATCGTTTGCAACGACATCGGAACGAGAGGGTGCTATGATGGCCGATGATATCATACGTGCATTTTTTGATAATCGCGTTACCTGTTTCTTTGTGACCCACATCTATGCATTTGCGCAGAAGGCGTATAAGGAGAACTTCCCGAGGACGCAATTTTTGCAAGCGGAACGTACCGATGATGGCCAGAGAACTTATCGTGTTACGGAGGGTGAACCGGGAATGACCGGTTACGGAATGGAGCTTTACGAGAAGATTATCGAAGCGTAGTCGACTGTATATCAGAAAAAAAGACAACAAAAAAGGCAATCCCCGAAAGGATTGCCTATGCGGATGGCGGGACTTGAACCCGCACGAGCGTGAACTCGGCAGATTTTGAGTCTGCTGCGTCTGCCATTCCGCCACATCCGCTGACGAACGATATTCTATCACACCCAACTGCAAAAAGCAACACCTAATTTAAATATTTTTGCGAGGATGCTTTTATGAGACGAAATGAACGCACCGACGTCACCTGCCAGCAGGTGCAACAGTGGTCGAATTTGTATATAAATGATGCGCTTGACGACGAGTTACTACCGGATTATCTGGAGCATATTGAGCATTGTCAGGAGTGTAGGGATGATTTGATGTTGAATTACTCTATACTTACGGCAATTCGACAATTGAGCGACGGAGAAGATTTTTCGGAGAGCTATGCAAAGGAGATGGAGGCACGCTTGGTCGCATCGAGAGAACGCTTGATTCATGCTAAGCGTCACACTCGTACATTACGTACGGTTGCGCTCGTATTCTTTATTGTGGCCGGCGTATTGATTGGTTTCACGGCAGAAAAAGACCCGATAAAACCATATTTGCCGTCAGGAGAGAAGTCCGATTTGCGAATTGAACACTATGGATTCCCCGGTGGCTATGATCCTGTCTACAATACCATCTTGGAATACAATGAACAGGTCATTGATAAGCTTCGCGAAGGTCGTCGCTGAAGCAAATAGTTCTTGTAGAAATGGAGTTTGCATCGTATGAATGATTTTATGTTGATAATAGACGGTTCGAGTTTGCTGTCCACGCAGTTTTACGGAAATCTTCCGCCGGCCGTATTAGCAGCGAAGACGCCGGAAGAGAAGGAGAAGCATTTTCATCGGATTATGCAGACCAGCACCGGTCAATATACCAATGCAGTCTTTGGCTTTTTGCGTGCATTGCTCAAGATTCTTGAGGTTCAAAAGCCGACTCATCTTGCTGTTACGTGGGATTTGACGAGAGATACGTTTCGCAGAGAGCTTTACGAAGATTATAAGGCAAATCGTACAGAAGTGATGCTTCCGTTGAAGGAGCAGTTTGTATTGTGTCAGGATGTACTGTCCAGAATCGGCGTGAAGCAGTATATGAGTCTTAAGTACGAGGCGGATGACTATAGCGGTTCACTCAACAAGACCTTTTCGGACCAAATTCCGATTCGCATCATGACGAAAGACCACGATTACTTGCAGTTGGCAGGCGACAACACGACCATTTGGCTTTTGCACAGTACACAGTCTAAGGCCGATGAGTTGTTTGCAAAATATCGAATCAAGAAGGAGTCTGCGGTCTGTCCCGAGAAGACATTTCCTTTGACGCCGGATTTGATTCAAAAGGAATACGGTATCTTACCCGAGTCAGTTCCTTCTTTGAAGGGCTTACAAGGCGATTCTTCGGATAACATCAAGGGTGTTCCCGGTATAGGACAGCAGACGGCAACTGCTTTGATTGGTCATTACGGTACGGTTTCCGCGTTGTATGAGGCGATTCGCGAAGCGGGAGAAAGCGGACTTAAGGAGCTGGCTGCTTTTTGGAAAGAAGAGCTTGGTATCAAACGAAATCCGATCAATTATCTTTGCAAAGAAAGCGATACGGAGCTGGTCGGTGAAAAGGCGGCATTTCTCAGTGAGCGCCTTGCAACGATCTATAACGACATCCCGATTGAGGACAAACTGGAGGATTTGCAAGTAAGTATAGATTGGGATGCATTTAGACAAGTTCTTCATGAGCTGGAGATTACGACAATTGCTTTGCCGACGGTATCGAATGTCGCTAAGGAAGAGGCAATCGACGTGAAACGAATAGCGGATTTGGTTGACGCAGAGGAGTTGTTTGCGTCATTGAAGTCATCGGTCGAACCGCTTGGCATATCGTATGATGCGCAGCGGGAGCTTGTGTATTTGTCCGCCGGAGACAATACCGTGTATTCAATAGCATTTGAGAATTTTATCACACTGGATTTCATTTCGGAACGACTGTATGAGCTTTGCGAAATACGAACAATCGGTTGCTTTTCTATTCGAGAGCATGTGGATTTGTTTCCGGAATATCATAAGAACCTGATTGACCTTTCGTTGGTTGACTATTTGCTTCGTCCGCTTGCAACGCATCACGATGCGGCAAATGTTGCGATGGAGTGGTGCTCGACTACAGTTGATTCTGCGGATGTGTCCGGAAATGCAAGGCTTGCCGCTAAGCTTACGAGCATGCTACTCGAAAAGCTCGAGATGAGCTCGTGCGCACCCGTATACTATGATATTGAGCAGCCTCTCACATGGGTGCTTATGTCCATGGAGCGCGAAGGTGTGCTCGTCGATTTGGAACAGCTCAAGGCATTTTCCGCAGCACTGAATGAGCTTTGCGAAAAAGAAGAACAAATCATCTATGAATTGGCTGGAGAGACCTTCAACATCAATTCGCCGAAGCAGCTCGGAGAAGTTTTGTTCGTTAAGCTCGGAATTCCGACGAAAAAGAAAACAAAGTCCGGTTATTCTACTTCAGCTGACGTGTTGGAAGGACTACGAGAGCAATATCCTATTGTAGAGCATGTGCTGCAATATCGTCATTATTCGAAGCTGTATTCCACTTACGCAGAAGGCTTGCAGACGTGCATTGCAAAGGACGGAAGAATTCATACGACCTTTCAGCAGACGGTAACCGCTACGGGACGTCTGAGCTCGACCAATCCGAATCTTCAGAACATACCGACTCGTACGGAGCTCGGTCGAATGATTCGAAAGGTGTTTGTTCCCTCTGAGGGATGCAGCTTTGTCGATGCGGATTATTCTCAGATTGAGCTTCGTCTTATGGCGCATATGTCAGGAGATGCAACTTTGATCGGTGCATATCAGCATGCAGAGGACATTCACCGCTTGACGGCCAGTCAGGTGTTTGGCATTCCCTATGACGACGTAACAAAGGAACAGCGTGGGGCGGCAAAGGCCGTGAATTTCGGCATTCTGTACGGAATCAGTTCGTTTTCGCTTTCACAGGATCTTGGCATTACGAACAAGATGGCGAGTGAATACATTCAGCGCTATTTTGAAAAGTATCCGAGCATAAAGCAATACCTTGATAGGCTGATTGCAGATGCAAGAAGTGAAGGATACGCAACTACCTTGTATGGTAGAATCCGTCCGATTCCCGAGATTGCCTCTTCGAATTTTGTGCAGCGTTCCTTTGGTGAACGTGCGGCTATGAATTCACCGATTCAGGGAACGGCTGCGGATATTATGAAGATTGCAATGCTTCGTGTTCACGAACAGCTTAAGGCGCGTGGCTTGAAGACGAAGATGCTGCTTCAAGTGCACGATGAGCTTCTGTTAGAGGCGCCTTACGATGAGGTGCCGATTGTTAAGGAGCTTTTGAAGGATGCTATGGAGCATGCAGCTGAGCTTTTGGTACCGCTTGATGTTGAGGTATGTGTAGGCGACAGCTGGTATGATGCAAAATAAACGATTGGGAGAATATCATCTATGAAAGTGATTGGTATCACCGGAGGTGCAGGTACGGGTAAAAGCTATGTGTGCAGATGCATTCAAAAGCATTTCGGTTATCCGGTGATTGATTCGGATTCTGTTGCGCGCGAGCTTATGAATCCCGGAAAAACCGCATATGTTGCCGTCGTTGATGCATTTGGCAAGGATATTTTGCTTCCGGATGCGCAGATTGACCGTGCTAAGCTTGCCGCGATCGTATTTGCGGATGAGGATAAGCTGGCTCATTTGAATAGCTTGACGCATCCGGCAACCATTCAAGAAATCAAGGATCGGATTGAAAGCTATCGCAAGATGGGGATTGACCTAGTATTTGTCGAATCGGCTTTGGCCGACAAGGCAAATTATCGAGATTTTTGCGATGAGCTTTGGTTTGTGTATGCGTCCCTTCGGACACGGAAGAAGCGACTCAAGAAGGATCGGGGCTATAGTGAGGAAAAGATACGACAAGTGATTGCAAATCAGTCGGATGACAAAGCATTTATGAAATATTGCAACCGAACCATTGTGAATTCCGGACAAGATGAAGAGACACTCATAAAGCAGCTCGAGCTATTGATTCGTGAAGTCCTCAAAGGCTAGGAAACGGTGATTTTGATTGCATTTTATACGAGAAAATGCTATAATAGAAATGTTGTAGTAATGAATCCGGGAAGGAAAAAAGCACTTGAGATTATTTAGTATTGCGAGCGGAAGCAGTGGCAATTGTATCTATGTCGGTGACGGTGTACAGAAGCCGGATGAGCTGCTTTCCACGAACACAACCGGTCTGCTGATTGATGCAGGCATTTCAACAAAACGAATCGTAGACGGACTGTCACAGAACAATATAGATCCCGGTCAGCTGAACGCCATTTTAATTACGCATGAGCATAGCGACCATATCAGAGGATTGTCCGTTTTGTCGAGAAAATATCAAATACCCATCTACGGAACCTATAAGACGCTACAGCACATCTTGCGGTCCTCGACCGGTGAACGAATTCCGAGAGATTTGTTCGTGCCCATCGAGGCGAACAGACCGTTTTCTATCGGAAATATCGAGGTGGTTGCACATTCGATTTCGCACGATGCCGCCGATCCCGTTATGTATACTTTGACGGGAGAAGATAAGAAGATCGGAATTGCAACGGATATGGGCTGCTACACAGAAGAGATTATTCAGGCACTCTGTGGTTCCGATGTGTTGTATTTGGAATCGAATTATGACCGCAATATGCTTTTGGTGGGCATTTACCCGTATGTGCTAAAGCAGCGAATACTCAGCAGCACCGGTCATCTGTCGAACGATGACTCTGCAGAGCTGTTGTGCTCGCTTATGCATGAACAGCTAAAGGTCGTAATTCTTGCCCATCTTAGTAAGGAGAACAATTATCCGGAGCTTGCGTATCAGTGTATGAAGAATGCCATCGAAAGCTCCTGGCATTACGACACCGGCAAACCTCAGCTAATCATTGCCGGACGCGATGTGCCGATGGATTGTATTGAAATATGATAAAATGCTGCAATTGCAGCGGAAAGAGGATTTTATGAAGAAAGCAATCATTACAGTAGTAGGAAGAGACTGTGTAGGAATCATTGCAAAGGTATGTACATATCTTGCCGATCGAAACGTGAATGTTTTGGACATCTCACAGACAATCGTAGGCGGATATTTCAACATGGTTATGGTTGTTGATGTTCAGGATGCGGTTTGTTCCTTTGATACTTTGTGCAGCGAGCTGGATACTGTCGGCAGTGGAATCGGATGTATCATTCGTCTCCAGCTGGAGGACATTTTCGATATGATGCATCGTATCTAAGCATTTGTACGCAATATAGAATCAGAGGTTATATGTTATGATAAATCGTAATGAAATATTAGAAACCAATAAGATGATCGAGCAGGAGAATCTCGACGTACGTACGATTACTATGGGCATTTCCCTGCTGGATTGTATGAGTGAAAACCTTGCGGTTGTTAAGAAGAACATTAAGGAGAAGATTTCGCGCCTGGCAAAGGATTTGGTTGCTACGGGTGATGCAATCGGTAGAGAATACGGCATTCCGGTTGTGAATAAGCGAATCAGCGTAACGCCGATTGCCTTGATCGGTTCGGCTGCATGTAAGACACCGAGCGATTTCGTGGAATTGGCTAAGACTCTCGATGAGGTGGCACATGAAGTCGGTGTGAATTTCATCGGCGGCTATTCTGCGCTTGTAAGCAAAGGCATGACAAATGCGGACCGTCTTTTGATGGAGTCCATTCCGGAGGCGTTGGCAACTACCGAGCGTGTATGCAGCTCTGTGAATGTAGGCTCGACGAAGACCGGTATTAACATGGATGCCGTTCGAATGATGGGCGAGGTTGTGAGACAGACCGCAGAGCTGACTAAGGATTCGGATTCTATCGGCTGTGCTAAGCTCGTTATCTTTTGCAATGCACCGGATGACAATCCGTTTATGGCGGGTGCCTTCCACGGTGTTACCGAGGCGGATGCGATTATCAATGTCGGTGTCAGTGGCCCCGGCGTTGTAAAGAAGGCGTTGGAGCAGGCTCGCGGAAAAGACTTTGAGATTTTGTGTGAGACAATCAAAAAGACAGCCTTTAAGATTACGCGTGTCGGACAGTTGGTTGCGAAACGTGCTTCCGAGATGCTCGGAGTTCCGTTCGGTATCGTAGACCTTTCATTGGCACCTACACCTGCTGTCGGCGATAGTGTTGCGGAGATTTTGCAGGAGATCGGTCTTGAATACCCCGGTGCTCCCGGAACGACCGCAGCCCTCGCTTTGTTGAACGACCAAGTTAAGAAGGGTGGCGTTATGGCATCCTCTTATGTCGGAGGTCTTAGCGGAGCATTTATCCCGGTTAGTGAGGATCAGGGTATGATTGATGCGGTAAATGCCGGATGCCTTACCTTAGATAAGCTTGAGGCTATGACTTGCGTATGCTCTGTCGGCCTTGATATGATTGCGATTCCCGGAGACACAAAGGCAACCACGATTTCCGGAATCATTGCGGATGAGATGGCAATCGGTATGATCAACCAGAAGACTACCGCTGTAAGATTAATTCCCGTAATCGGCAAGGATGTGGGAGAGGTTGCACAGTTCGGCGGACTGCTCGGTTATGCTCCGATTATGCCGGTTAATCGTTTTTCCTGCGATGCATTTATCGCGAGAACCGGTAGAATTCCCGCACCGATTCATAGTTTTAAGAATTAACGTTCGGAATTGAGGAGTACTATGGCGAAGCGTACGTATGACGACGAGTATTCCTACGTTGAGGAACAAGACTCGTTCGATGAATATGACGATTATTATTATCAAAAACGTCAAAAAAGGCTGGAAAAGAAGAAGCAACTGAAAAAGCGATTTTATCGCAGACTTGCGACGTTTATTATTCTACTGGGGTGTTTATTCTTGTTGACCATATACATGACGGGCTATTGGAAGACCATTTTGGCCAAGTTCGGAGCTTCATTTATCGATGCAAATGTCAACAACTTTACCGAAGAGGAGCTCACGTATACGTTTGATGTGCCGGAATCGATACCGGAAGGCTATGCTTACAGCAAAGACGTTGTCAATGTGTTGCTGGTCGGAATCGAAGGAATCGGAAACAGCGACAATCACAGCGGACGTTCCGATAGCATTGTACTTTGTTCGTACAATCTGGAGACCGGTGCGATTCGGTTGATTTCATTTTTGCGTGATACGTACGTTGCCATTGAAGGACACGGTCATAAGAAGCTAAATGCGGCATATGCCTATGGAAAGCTGGATTTGTTGATATCGACAATTCAAGACACCTACGGAATCTTTATTAACGGTGTGGCACGAGTGAATTTCGATGAGTTCGAAAGCGTAATAGATTTGCTTGGTGGTGTAAAGATTCATTTGACCGAACAGGAAGCAAAGTACTTGAACACAACGAATTATATTTCGAATCCTGCAAATCGTACGGTTGTAGCCGGCTTGAATCGTCTGAACGGTAACCAGGCACTCGGATATTGTCGAGTTCGAAAGGTTCCGACCATGGATGGTGATACGGCCGTTAATAATGATTTCGGTCGAACCTTAAGACAGCGAAAGGTGTTGTCGGCATTGTTCGACAGCTACAAGAACAGCGACAAAAAGGAGCTGCTTTCTACTACAAAAAAGATTCTTTCCGTCATCACCTGTAGCTTGACGGAAAAACAGATTTCTTACTGCATCGAAGCATTTTTGAAGCATCCTACAGATGCCATGCAATCGCTTCAGATGCCGGCCAAGGGATACTATAAGGGAGAAGTTATTGAAGGGGTCGGTGACTGTATTGTACCGGATGCCGATGCAAATCGAGCGATTTTGCATCATTTTCTGTACGACGTGCCGCTTCCGGAGGGCATCACGATTCCGTGATGAGAAAGGAATGCTTATGGAGATTCAATTATGGCGTGAATTACTGGAGCCATATGAGCTTGCTGTGGATGAGCTGATGGTGAAATTCGTTCACCTTCAAAATTCGTTTAGCAAGTCAAACGACTACAGTCCGATAGAGCTTGTAACCGGACGCGTGAAGTCGATTGCCAGTATTGTAGAAAAATTAAACCGAAAGAAGATTCCGCTCGATGAGATTGAGCAGCAGATGACGGATATTGCGGGGGTACGTATCGTCTGTCAGTTTGTTGAGGACTGCTACGACGTAGTCGATATGATTCATAAGAGAAATGATATGAAGATCGTTTCCGAGGACGATTATATTGCAGAGCCGAAGCAAAGCGGTTATCGCAGCTATCACATTAAGATTCAATATGTTGTACAGACGGTTCACGGCCCTAAGGAGCTGTTTGCGGAGATTCAGATTCGTACACTCGGCATGAACTGCTGGTCGACGATTGAGCATTCTCTGCAGTACAAGTATCGCGGCAATATTCCCGATGAGCTTAGTGACCGTTTGATGCATACGGCTGACGGTATGATTAAGACCGACAGAGAGCTGTCGTCCATACGTGATGAGATCAAGGCAGCAAAGGAGATGCGCTACGAAGAGGAGCGTATTGTTAACGATATTTTGAATACCATTCAAAATCTCTATCGCCTTGCGAGTCGTAGAGAAGCAATTCGTATTCAAGAAGAATTTTTCCGTATCTATCAGATGCAGAACATCGAGAAGCTAAAGCATTTTGCGACGGAGCTGGATATTATTGCGGAAGGCTACCGCGCACAGTCGCTTTAGTGATCGATACACATTACGATACCGAAAGGTGTAACAGTTTATGATTTCTTTACCCGAAACCTATGTGACACGCATGAAAGACATG
This sequence comes from Lachnospiraceae bacterium, assembly GCA_045645665.1. Lineage (GTDB taxonomy): Bacteria > Bacillota > Clostridia > Lachnospirales > Lachnospiraceae > ISDg. The sequence continues at coordinate 31,158 of JAZRJF010000066.1, forward strand.
CTTGGCGAAGAATACGATGCTTATGTGAAGAGCTTTGAAACCAGCGCATCCTCAGCGATTCGTACGAATTCCTTGAAGGTGTTGCCGAAGCATTTTGAAAGCATTTCCCCGTTTAAGCTTCGCCCGGTTCCGTGGGTTCCGAATGGTTATTATTATACCGATGGCGATGTGCCGTCGAAGCATCCGTATTATTTTGCCGGACTGTACTATCTGCAAGAGCCAAGTGCAATGGTTCCCGCCAGCCGTCTACCGATTCAGGAGGGTGATAAGGTGTTGGATTTGTGTGCCGCACCAGGCGGAAAAAGCACAGAGCTTGCAGCGAGACTTGCCGGAACCGGACTTTTGGTTGCAAATGATATCAGCAATTCGCGTGCGAAAGCACTGCTCAAGAACATTGAATTGTTCGGAGTGAAGAACGCTGTAGTAATCAGTGAGTCCCCCAATCGTCTTGCGGAGCGTTTCCCTGAATATTTCGACAAGATATTAGTGGATGCACCTTGCTCCGGTGAAGGAATGTTTCGTAAGCAGCCGTCCATTATGAAGAATTGGGAGCAATACGGCACGGAGTATTACAACAAGCTGCAAAAGGACATCTTGCCACTTGCGATTTCCATGCTGAAGCCTGGTGGTATGCTTTTGTACTCTACTTGTACATTTTCACCCGATGAAGACGAAGAAACCGTTCAATTCGTGCTGGATCGATTCCCGAATATGCATCTTATACCTGCAATATCTGCGGAGGAGCAGGAGCGTTTTCGCGAGATGGGCTTTGAGACGGGTAATCCTGAATTTATGTCAGAGCCAAATGATGAGCTTCGCAATGCAATTCGCCTTTATCCGCACAAGCTGGAGGGCGAGGGACATTTTGTTGCATTGTTCAAAAAGGATGAGGAGCTATCAACGGAGAGCTATACACCATTTGATCAGTATTGCAATCCGAATCGCTTGCCGGAATCGCTTGTCGAGTTTTTTGCGAACACGTCTTTCCCTCTTGACAAGAACCGCATCTTTTGCCGAGATGACTTTTATTATATGGTTCCGGATGGCTTGCCTTCACTTAAGGGACTTAGAGTATTGCGAACCGGTTTGCTTCTCGGTGAGGTAAAGAAGGATCGCTTTGAGCCGAGCCAAGCACTCGCAATGGCGCTTGACAAGTCCTCATATCCGAATTGTTATTCTATGAAAGCAGATGATCCGGACGTACTTCATTATCTCAAATGCGAAGCGATTGAACCAACGGAAGAGCTTAGGGATGGCTTTGCACTTGTATGCGTAGACGATTATCCGCTTGGATTTCTCAAGGTGAAAAAGTCGCAATATAAAAACAAGTATTTGCCCGGTTGGCGCATGATGTAGAGAGGCTGTTGACGATGAGTGAACGAATTCGTTTGGATGCTTACTTGGTGGCATGTAAAGCAGCCACAAGCCGAAGTGAAGCAAAGAAGCTGTTGAAGAAAAAGTCCGTTGTTGTAAATGACGTTGTTTCAACCGCTGCTGAGCAAAAAATTGATCCGCAGTCCGATGTTGTTACATGTGCCGGCACAAGACTTAGTTATAAGCAGTTTGAATACTATCTACTCAACAAGCCGGCAGGCTATATTACAGCAAATCGTGACGAACAGCATAAAACGGTTATGGATTTGTTGCCGTTCTTGGATCCGGAGGCATTTTCGCCTGTCGGAAGACTGGACAAGGATACCGAGGGCCTATTGTTAATTACCAATGACGGTAATCTGGCACATCGTCTGTTGTCGCCGAAAAAGCATGTTGCAAAGACATATTATGTTCGAGTAAGAGGAACTGTCAGTGAAGTCGCTGCCGGTCGATTAAAAGACGGAATCGAATTTTCCGATTTCACATCAAAGCCGGCGCAATATCAGTTTCTGTCGTACGATAGTAACGACGACGTTACGGAAGCGGAGCTTACGATAGTAGAGGGCAAATTCCATCAAGTCAAGCGTATGTTTGCAGCAGTAGGCAATGAGGTGTTGTACCTTCGTCGCATTTCTATGGGAGGTTTGACTCTTCCTAAGGAGCTTGCACTTGGTGATTACATCGAATTGGATGATGCACAGGTTAGTTCATTATCATCATAGCTAAGCATTTGCTTATGAATGAGAAGTCGGACATCTGAGATGTGAATTACAACGAAAAGATCGGAGGAAGCCATGAAACTTGAGCCTTACAAAGCGGTCATATTTGATTTGGATGGGACATTGGTGGATTCCATGTGGATGTGGCGCGACATCGATATTGAGTATTTGAGTCGCTTTTCGATTCCTATGCCGGAAGGACTTCAGGACGAGATTGAAGGAAAAAGCTTTCACGAAACTGCCGTTTACTTCAAGGAACGGTTTCAAATACCGGATTCTTTGGACAAGATAAAAGCCGATTGGAACGACATGGCCTTTGATTTTTATCGACATCGTGTCGGACTAAAGCCCGGTGCGCTTCGCTTTTTGCAATATTTGAAGGAGCACAACATTCCGACCGGTATCGCCACGAGTAATTCCAAGGAGTTGCTTGCCGTTGCTTTGGATGCCACCGGAATCCGAGAGTACTTGGACGAGCTTCATACATCGTGTGAGGTTTTACATGGTAAGCCGTGGCCGGATATCTATTTACATGTAGCAAAGCATTTGCAGGTAGAGCCTTCGGATTGTTTGGTGTTTGAAGACATTGAGCAGGGTGTAATGGCCGGTAAAGCGGCAGGCATGAGAGTGTGTTCGGTGTACGATAAGTTTTCGGAGGATAGACAAGATCGAATTCGAGAACTGTCCGATTATCACATCACAAGCTACGACGAGATTGAATTGTAGTTGCTGTTTAGAACTAACGACAACTATTATAGGATTGCCGAAAATGATTATGGAGGGTACTATGAAACGAATTCCCAAAGGAACGAACGGATACATCAAATCTACGAAGCTTTGGCAGCTGCTTTATGTACTGCTGATTATCGCAATTGCAGTGGCGCTGTTTACAATAGGCTACATCACAACGGGTACCAGCAGAAATCTTTTGACTGTTGTTGCCGTTCTTGCGGTTCTGCCCGGCACAAAAGCATTGATTCGTCTTATGTTGTTCCTTCCTCATCGGACATTTTCAAGCGAAAGATTTGAAGCATTGAAGGCAATTTCGCCTGAAAATGCACATCTGTATTCTGATTTGGTATTTACGTCCACAGAGCATGTGATGCACTTGGATTTTCTTTGTGTATGTGGCAAAGAATGCGTGGCATACGTTGACGATTCCGACGATAAGAACGGAAAGAAGCACAATAAGAAATACATTGTTGATTATTTTACGGAATCGCTCAAGAATGATGGTGTATTGATTCATATGCACGTATTTAACAACCTGCAGGAGCTTGAAAGACGCCTGAATTCTCTTGCAAATTCGGAAAATGCTCTTGAGCAGGAGCCGGAAGAGCTCGCTCGCTTTATCCGAATGATTCTCGTATAGTCGGATGCTTTCGTGGGTTTCGGTTTGTACATACGAAGCACTATCGTCTGGCACAGGACGATTGCGTTTGAGGAGGTTCCATGCAGGAGCGAATGATACAAAAGGGCGAGGATAATCAACGCCTGAACAAATACTTAAACCGCTTACTGCCACACGCGGGAAGTGGTTTCCTTTATAAGATGCTTCGAAAGAAGAACATTACCTTGAACGGCAAGAAGGCGGAGGGAAATGAGCTTCTTAAGGTCGGTGATCGTATAAGCATTTTCTTTTCCGATGAAACGTTCTATAAATTCTCCGGGAGCAAGCCCGGTAGCCTGAATACGGTTGCAGAGGATTTAAGCTTTGGTTTGGCATTTTCCAAGCGAGCGGTTTCGAAAGAGGATATCCTGTATGAAGACGATGGCTTGATTGTTGCATACAAGCCGTTCGGTGTCTTGTCTCAAAAGAATACTCCGGATAGTGAGTCGATTAATGAGCAGTTGCTGCAATATCTTGTGGATACAAAGCAGTTAACAGCGGTAAGCATGAGAAGCTTTCGACCTGGTGTTTGCAATCGATTGGACCGCAACACAAGCGGACTTATTTTGTTCGCAAAGTCGTTGCCTGCCAGTCAGGCAGTTCATAGCTGTCTTAAGAACCGTAGTATTGATAAGTTTTATTTTGCATTTGTTTTCGGACATATGCTCGATAAGCACGAAGATGTGTCGTATTTGACGAAAAACGCGGATACGAACCGCGTAACAATCTCGAAAAAACCGCTTGATGCTACGTCGAGTGAGATTCATACAATCATCGAGCCGGTTGCCCATAGCAAAAAACTGACGATTGTACGGGTTGAGCTATTAACAGGAAAATCACATCAGATTCGCGCGGTATTGCAAAGCCTCGGACATCCGATACTAGGAGATCCGAAGTATATGGACAGCGACGACTCGGGAAAAGAGTCGGCATATCAAGGCACTCTTCGTGAATTGAGAGGAAGGTATCATATAAAAGGCCAGCAGCTCGTTGCGTATGCTTATCGTTTTCACGAGGATGTACCGGAAGCGCTTGAGCATTTGCGCGGAAAAACGATTCGGTCGTTGTTACCGAAAGACTTTGAAAATGTTCTTCTTGGTGAGGACTGGGGAATAGGAGTTACGAATCCTTATGGCATCTTGGAAATCTAGAGGACTACGAGGTTCTTTTTTTGAAGATTTGATCAATCGATCGAACGAGCGGTATCGTGAGCAGGGCATCGCCTTGATTCAAAAGATTCCGACTCCGATTACTCCGATTGATATCGATAAACAATCGAGACACATTACACTGGCTTACTTTGACCAGAAGAGTACGGTCGACTATCTCGGCGTTGCGCAGGGAGTTCCGATTTGCTTCGATTGTAAGGAGTGCGCGGTAGAAACGTTCTCATTGCAAAATGTTCACGATCACCAGGTTGCCTACATGCGTGATTTTGAAAAGCAGGGCGGTATCGCATTTTTGTTGATCTATTATAGTAAAAAAGAGCTCATCTATTATATGCGTTTTTGTGAGCTGGAGCATTTTTATGACCGCGCACAAAACGGTGGAAGAAAGAGCATCCGATATGACGAGCTGAACCCGGAATTTTTCCATCCGATGGAGCCGTCGTTGTACATCAATTATCTTGAGTATGTGAATCAAGACTTAGATGCCCGTGAGGAACAATAATTTTTTTTGATAAATGCTTGACAGGTCGAGTCAAGATGATTATAATATGCAATAATGTGTTAGCGAATTAGCACATTAGCACGATAAAGTGCCGCTGCATTTGAAATGTTGCGATTACATTTGACAGAAACGAGGTTGAGCTATGAATCAGCTGTTACATACTCCCGAAGGAGTTCGAGACATCTATGGTAAGGATTGCAGAGACAAGGCTGCGCTGGAGCGCCAGCTTATGAATTGCTTGCATCGCTATGGCTATGAGGATGTTCAGACACCGACATTTGAGTATTTCGATATCTTTAACAAAGAAAGAGGAACGGTATCCTCTCGTGATATGTATAAGTTTTTTGACCGTGAGGGCAATACGCTTGTATTGCGTCCCGATATGACGCCGTCGATCGCAAGATGCATTGCAAAATACTATCGCGGTGCGGTCCATCCGGTACGTCTTTGCTACTCTGCGAATACGTTTCAGAATAACAACAACTATCAGGGCAGACTGAAGGAGACGACGCAGCTCGGGGTTGAGCTTTTCAACGACGGCAGTGTTCTGGCGGATGCGGATATTATCGCGTTGACAATCAATTGTCTTTTGGATTCCGGACTTCGCGATTTTCAGATCGAAATCGGTGATGCGGACTTCTTTAAGGGATTGATTGAAAATGCAGGTTTGAACGAAGACGAACAGGAAGAGCTTCGCGTATTGATTAAGAATAAGAATCTGTTCGGAGCTGAGAGCCTTTTGTCCGATAAGAACATCGAGACTAAGCTGAAGGCTATCTTGCTTAAGATGCCTGAGCTGTTCGGTTCGATTGACATCCTGAAGGAAGCACGCGATATGACGGAAAATGCTCGTGCACTTGCGGCACTCGATAGAATGGAGAGCATATATCAGCTGCTTTGCACCTATGGCTATGAGCGTTACGTTTCGTTCGATCTCGGTATGCTTAGCAAGTACAAGTATTATACCGGTATTATCTTCAGAGCAATCACCTTCGAAATCGGTGATGCCATTGCATCCGGTGGTCGTTATGACAATTTGGTATCACAGTTTGGTGTGGATATGCCTGCAATCGGTATGTCGATTACGCTTGATAATTTGCAGCTCGCTTTGGAGCGTCAAGGAATCGTGGAAGCCGATCAGAAACAGCTTGTAATTATCGTGTATTCCGAAGACGAATATGAAAAGGCAATTCTTAAGGCAAAAGAGCTTCGTGACATGGGAGAAGCTGTGGCATTTTTGCCGAAGGAAGCTGACACGAATTTGATGGACATCATTCAGCAGATGCCGGCAAATGTGCAGAAGGTTATTGACATCTCCGGAGTTGATGATATCATCTATATGCTGTAAGCCGGTACGATACGTATTGGCTCATTAGAAAGGAAATCACTTATGAGATATATTACAATCGCTTTGGCGAAGGGAAGGCTCGCAAAAAAGGCCATGGAGATTCTTGAACAGGCCGGAATTACTTGCGAAGAGATGAAGGATAAGGATACGAGAAAGCTCATCTTTACGAACGATGAGTTGAAGCTTCGCTTTTTCCTTGCAAAGGCCGGTGATGTACCGACTTATGTGGAATACGGAGCTGCCGACATCGGAATTGTCGGAAAGGACACGATTCTCGAAGAGGGTCGTAAGCTGTATGAGGTCATTGATTTCGGTATCGGAAGATGCCGCATGTGCGTAGCCGGCCCCGCAAGCGCAGCACCGTTGCTCGGAAGTGGCAAGCTTATTCGTGTCGCTACAAAGTATCCGAACATTGCAAAAGATTATTTCTACAATAAAAAGAGACAGACCGTTGAGATTATCAAGCTCGGCGGCTCCATTGAGTTGGCACCGATTGTCGGCTTGTCTGAGGTCATCGTCGACATCGTAGAGACCGGCTCGACGCTTCGTGAGAACGGCTTGGAGGTGCTTGAGGAAATTGTACCGCTTTCCGCACGTATGGTAGTAAATCAGGTTAGTATGAAGATGGAGCAGGAGCGTATCCATTCCATGATTCAGGCGATTCGCGACGTATTACCATCCTAATTTGATACAGAGAGGTGCACTATCATGAGAATTTTAACGTTAGATAAAGACTCGAAAAAAGATATTTTGCAGACGCTTTTGAAGCGTAGCACAAATCAGTTCGGCGAACAGGAGGCTGCCGTTGCGAAGATCATTTACGATGTTCGTCAAAACGGAGATGCTGCTGTTTTGGATTACACGAAGCGCTTTGATGGCGTTGAGTTGACTGCGGCTACAATGGATGTTACAGAAGCCGAGATTGCAGCAGCCTATGAGGCAATTGATCCGGAACTGCTTTCGGTTATCCGTGAGGCAATTCAAAACATTCAAGCGTATCACATGCTTCAGAAAAGAACGAGCTGGTTTGACTCGCAGGAGGGCATTTTGCTCGGACAGAAGATTACGGCACTTGCTTCCGTAGGTGTATACGTACCCGGTGGTAAGGCGGTGTATCCTTCTAGCGTGCTTATGAATGTCATTCCCGCTAAGGTTGCAGGAGTTAAGAATATCGTAATGGTAACTCCGCCGTCGAAGACGGGTCAGATTTCGGCAAATGTACTGGTTGCCGCCAAAGAAGCAGGTGTCAATCGAATCATTAAGGTCGGCGGTGCACAGGCAATTGCCGCTTTGGCATACGGTACCGAGACGATTCCCAAGGTAGATAAGATTGTAGGCCCGGGTAACATCTATGTTGCTCTTGCCAAGAAAGCTGTGTACGGTAATGTCAGCATTGATTCCATTGCAGGACCGAGCGAGATTTTGATTCTTGCGGATGAGACGGCGAATCCGAGATACATTGCTGCGGACTTGCTTTCGCAAGCTGAGCACGATGAGCTTGCCTCCTCCATCTTAGTAACGACAAGCATGGATCTTGCCGTGAAAGTATCCGAGGAGGTAGACCGATTCGTAGCCATCCTTCCGAGAAGTGAGATCATAAAGAAGTCGCTTGATAACTATGGTTATTTGCTCGTGGCGGATGATATGAACGAAGCTTTGGATGCCGTAAACGATATCGCATCCGAACATCTTGAGATTCTCACCGCAAATCCGTTTGAGACGATGACGTATGTGCAAAATGCGGGCGCAATCTTCCTCGGAGAGTATTCGAGTGAACCGCTCGGTGATTATTTTGCCGGCCCGAATCACATCCTGCCGACGAACGGTACGGCGAAATTCTTCTCGCCGCTCAATGTGGACGATTTCATTAAGAAATCCAGTATCATTTCGTATTCCAAGGCTGCACTCGAGCCTGTATATAAGAAGATTACGACATTTGCGGAATCCGAAGGACTTACGGCACATGCCAATTCCATTGCCGTTCGTTTCGAAGATGAGCAATAAAAGGGGAGGTACTATTATGGATCGCATTGCTAACGTAGAACGCACTACAAGAGAGACGAAGATTACTTGTAAGCTGAACCTTGACGGTACCGGCAATTATTCTATCAACACCGGAATCGGCTTTTTCGATCACATGTTGTCCGGTTTTGCAAAGCACGGCTTTTTCGATTTGATCATTGAGGCTGAGGGAGATCTTCATGTGGATTCACACCACACGGTAGAGGATGTCGGAATTGTACTTGGTACGGCAATTAAGCAAGCGCTCGGCGACAAAGCGGGCATTTGCCGTTACGGAAGCTTTATTCTGCCGATGGATGAGACATTGATGCTTTGTGCATTGGATTTGTCCGGCAGACCGTACTTTGTATACGATGTTCAGACGACAGTGGATAAGCTTGGGGAGATGGACGCAGAGCTTGCAAAGGAGTTTTTCTATGCGATTTCTTACTCTGCAGGCATGAATCTTCATATTCGCAAGCTGAGCGGTGAGAACAATCATCATTTGCTTGAGGCAATGTTTAAGGCGTTCGGTAAGGCTTTGGACGTTGCAACGCAGGTGGATCCTCGTGTGAGCGGAGTATTATCTACGAAAGGAACGATTTCTTAATGAAGAAATACATAATTGCGAATATTAACGCAGAAGATATGTGTCGGTCGGATGTCATTGAAACAGCGGTAGCTTATGAGCAAAATGGTGCCGATGGGCTGTATCTTTACAATTACATTTCCGATGGTCAAATGCAAGAAGACTTTTTGAAGACGGTAAAGCTTGTACAGAAGCAAGTTGATGTTCCGATCTTTATCGGATGCTATATTAAGCGTTTCGAAGACGTTAAGAAGGCATTGTATACCGGTGCGACTTACGTCGTGGCTCGGTATGATGAGTCTTATCCGATGGAGGAGATTCAACTTGCAATTGACCGCTTCGGTAAGGATAAGCTTGTAACACTTCTGAATTCCGATGATGTCAACGAGCTCACGATTTCCGAGCTTGTAGCTCAGGGTGTAGCTATGCTTATGGTTGAAGTCGGTGACATTTGTTCGGATAAGCTTGCGGTTTTGAAGAACTTTGAGGTTCCCGTAATCGGATGTGCTCCGAAGGATTATACTACCTGTCTTGCCTTTTTGGCAGATGAGAAGTCATATGGTGTAGTAACCGAAGAAAATGCTGAGACGATAACCGCATTGAAGTCACAGCTGTATTGTGATGGTATCGATACGGTTCGTATGGAGTGTGGTATCGCATTTTCCGAATTAAAAAAAGGCGTTGACGGCTTGGTTCCTGTTGTTGTGCAGGATTATCGCACACAGGAAGTTTTAATGGTTGCATATATGAACGAAGAGTCGTATAATATGACGATAGAGACAGGACGTATGACGTATTACTCCAGAAGTCGCAATGAGCTTTGGATTAAGGGTGAGACCTCGGGTCATTATCAGTTCTTGAAGCATTTGGCTGTGGACTGTGATAAGGATACGCTTCTGGCAAAGGTTCATCAGCTTGGAGCGGCATGTCATACCGGCAACCCGTCTTGTTTCTTTACAACCGTATGTAAGAAGGATTATAACGATCTCAATCCGCTGACGGTGTTGAATGAGGACTTCAGCATTATCCTGGAACGCAAGCGCAATCCGAAGGAAGGCTCGTATACGAACTATCTTTTCGATAAAGGCATCGATAAGATTTTGAAAAAATGTGGCGAGGAAGCAACGGAGATTACGATAGCGGCAAAGAATCCGGATGCGGAAGAGCTCAAGTATGAGATTGCAGATTATTTGTATCATCTTATGGTTTTGATGGTAGAATGCGATTTGGATTGGAATGATATCGTGAAAGAGCTTGCCAATCGACGCAAATCATAATGAGAAAGTGAGTATAGTATGGATTTTATCGTAGAACTGTTAAGCAGCCTGTTTTATTTCATAATCTTTTTGGGATGCGGAGTACTCGGTGCTTTTGTCGGAAAGATTGTAAGAGAGCGCAAGAGCGCGAAGAGCCAGAAGGAATCTGCTAACTAGATAGCGGTTGTCGGATTCTTGAATGAATAGTGAAGTTTTTTTGATTTTGCTATTGCATTTTGATTCTGACCGTGCTATTATCGAGTAGTAACGTAGTTGGTTTTCGAAAGAGTGGGTTGAAAAATCCACTCTTTCTTAACGCTTAGGACATCTATTTGATTAGGAGA
>JAZRJF010000067.1:0-9079 GCA_045645665.1 Lachnospiraceae bacterium
CGTTGGCTTCGGCGACAAAAAACCGCACCACCCATTCGAGTGATGCGGTACATTTTACAGATCTGCAATAACGCTAATGACCTTGCTTACATATTCTTTGCACAATTCATCCGTCTCTGCTTCAACCATAACGCGGATTACAGGCTCGGTGCCGCTTTCGCGAACGAGAATACGACCGTCGTTGCCGAGTGCGGTCTCAACCTCTGCGATGGCTGCGATGACATTCGGATGGGACAGGGTAGCAGCCTTATCCTCCACGCGGATGTTGCGCATCATTTGCGGATATACGTGCATTGCACTTCCGAGCTCGGAAAGCGTCGAACGCTTAGCAAGACAAACCTCAACCATCTTAAGGGCGGTGATGATACCGTCACCGGTTGTGCCGTACTTGGAGAAAATGATGTGTCCGGACTGCTCGCCGCCGAGACGATGTCCGTTCTTCACCATGGATTCGTATACGTATTTGTCGCCAACCTTCGTGCGCTCGTAGTCGATGCCGGCGGCGTCAAATGCTTTGAACAGGCCGAGGTTCGACATAACCGTTGTAACGACTGTGTTGTTCGCAAGCTTTCCGCGGTCCTTCATGTACTTTCCGTAGATGTACATGATGTGATCACCGCTTACAACGTTACCGTTCTCGTCTACGCACAGGCAGCGGTCGGCATCACCATCGAAGGCAAATGCCATATCGAGCTTCTCCTGCTTCACAAGTGCGATAAGATCCTCCATATGTGTGGAGCCGCAGCCCATATTGATATTCGTACCATTTGGCTCATTGTGAATGACATATGTCTTAGCTCCGAGCGCATCGAAGACACTCTTTGCAATCATATAGGAAGCGCCGTTCGCACAGTCCAAGCCGATGCGAAGGCCCTTGAAGGTCTGCGTAGCAAGCGAAATCAGATAGCCCATATAGCGGTTGCGGCCGGCAACATAATCGACCGTAACACCGAGGCGATCCTTCGTTGCGTAAGGAAGCTCTGCCGGCTCTCCGTCGATGTAGCGCTCGACTTCCTCCAAAACTTCCTCTTCCATCTTCTCGCCGTTGCTGTTGAGAAGCTTAATTCCGTTATCGTAAAATGGATTGTGACTCGCGGTGATCATAATACCGCAATCAAAATCCTCGGTTCTCGTAATATATGACACGCTAGGAGTCGTCGTTACGTGCATCAAATACACGTCCGCTCCGGAGGCCGTAAGTCCTGCCTGCAAAGCACTCTCGAACATGTAACCACTTCTTCTTGTGTCCTTGCCAATGACAATCTTGCATCGTCCGTCCTTGTTGCGGTTGCAATAGTACCAACCAATAAAGCGGCCCGTCTTGTAGGCATGGTCAACCGTCAGTCCTACATTTGCCTCGCCACGAAATCCGTCAGTCCCAAAATATCTACCCATTCGGATACCTCTTTTCCTTTTTTCATGTACTTAATGTACTATATATCAGTATGAAAAGCAATAGGAAGGGGTGCGAAAATGCATTCCAATCCTGTGAAAAAAGCATGATATTTTTATAAATGGAGAATCTTTACTTGATTATTTCCTGTGCGTGCCGTATAATATGTTCTGCGAAATGAAAATGGGCGAAGGTTCGACATAGTCGCCCGAGAACGGAGGGGTTCTGATTGGCCAAAAAGAAACGTGCCATGCTGGCGGCGATGCTGCTTCTGCAACAGATATTGGTTTTGGTATTCTGTGCGGATGTCATCATTACCGGAGGCGTGGATATTATAAAGACACTACTGCCGTTTGCGCAGCTTCAGGTGGCGTTGATGCTGTTTTTGTTCTTTGTATTGCTTTTTATGTTTGTGGCAATCTCAAGGGTAGAAAAGAAGCATCTCGTAAATGACACGCTGCTTAACATAGGTGCGTGCGGTCTGGTAGCGATTATGTGGGGAATCATCCTGTATCACATGGGGATGACCGGTCTGTTCCACGGAAAAGAGTATTTCTTCTTCGCGGTACAGCTTATAGTGCTCGTAGCATTTTTCGTAACCCACTGTGCATTGGAGGATTTGGAGTGGCGCATTGCAATGTCCGCGCTTGTAGCATCGCAGCTTGTGCTCGCGATCATCCTTTCCTTCTTATATAAAAATGAGCTGTTCTCCCCGGCACGAATCATCACGATGTTCTTACTGATGGCGGCCGTGATGGGCTTGTATGTTTGGGGCAACAAGCTTGTGGGAAATGTGGCAGCAGCACTTGTTGTTGCGGCACAGGCGATTGTATCGATGGTCGTATTTTTCCGTTTGAATCATTCCAAGCACATTCTCAGTGTGGCGGAGGCATTGATTCCGTCCAAATCCATTGAACAGGTGCTTTCGCTGGTTATGGTTGTGCTCGTATTGCTGCTTGCGGTAGCGGTAGCACTTCAATTTCTCGGACAGTTCCAGATTGTCGGCAAGCTCGTGGCGGTAGGCTTTATGTGCGTGATCGTATCGGCCTATGGCATTGTCGGCGGAATCGAGGCAAAGGCGGAGGGTTCCTTCGGAGTAGACAAGGAAGAGACGACGACAACGGTGGATTACAGTCTTCTCGTATTGAAGACCGACCCGGCAGAGACCATCACGGATGCAACGAACTATGCAATCGGTGTTCACTATGAGGGTCGGAAAGAAGATATGCAAGAGGCCATGGCAAAGCTCGAAGAGAAGGCAGGCACGAAGCTGCAGTTCGTAGAATTTGCTAATCTTTCAGAGCTCGGCAAAGCATTTTACAAGGGCAGCTTGAAGGCGGCATTTTTGGACCGCGCAACCGCAGAGGATATCGATGCGGAGATGGAGATGCTCGACGAGGAGTGGATATTCACCGAGCTGACGAAGGTTATTGCTTCGGTTGAAGTCGAATTCAAGGTCGAGGAAGAGGAAGAGCCGATCGGACGTCCGGGCGGCAACGTTTCGGAAAATGCGGATTTGACGATAGAACCTTTCGTTGTATATATCAGCGGTATCGACGTATATGGTAGCATTACAACGAAGAGCCGTAGTGACGTGAACGTTTTGATGACGGTCAACCCTTCGACGAAGGAGATTGCACTCATTACGACGCCGCGAGATTCCTATGTGGAGATTCCGGGCAAGACAAAGACGCAGCGCGACAAGCTGACGCACGCCGGCAATTACGGAGTAACGTATTCGATGGCGACGCTTGAGAAGCTGTACGGAATCCCGGTGGATTACTTTATTCGAGTGAACTTCACGAGTATGGAGGACATCGTAGACTTGCTCGGCGGAGTGGATGTATATTCCCATTATTCCTTCGTGGCACGTCACGGCAAATACCCGTTTGTCAAGGGAATCAACCACATGAACGGTTCACAGGCATTGTCCTTTGCGAGAGAAAGAAAGACCGTTGCAGGTGGTGACACGACGCGAGGCAAGCACCATGTAGAGCTTGTAAAGGGCTTGTTTAAGAAGGTGACCGGAACTTCCGTGCTGATGAGCTATCAGAGCTTGATGGATACGGTGGCGGACAATTTCCAGACAGACATCTCGACAGCACAAATTGCGGCGCTCGTAGCTATGCAGCTCGGTGACCAAGCAGAATGGCATTTTACTTCCTATGCGACAACCGGTTATTATCGCTATGAGTATTGTGCTTCCTACAGCGGAAGCCCGCTCTCTGTCTGCATTTTGAACAAGGATTCCGTATACGGTGCGGCTGAATTGATGGCGCGAGTACTCAACGGCGAGAAGATCTCGGACGGCGAGTATGAGTTTGAGGAGTGATCGCGGCCGGAGGCCGAGGTGATATTCGGCGCGGTGCGCCGAAGGTGGAAGTTGGCGAAGCCAACGGTGTTATCGCCCGTTGGGCGAAGTGATAGCGCCGCGAAGCTGCGCGGTGTTATCGGCCGGAGGCCGAAGTGTTAGACGAGCGGAGCTCGTCGGTGTTATATTAGAAGATTTACAAATCGGGGGCGCGAGCGGCGTTCCCGATTTTTTGTGTGGGCATTTTCCTCCGGTGGTAGCGCAGCAAGCAGCGCAGGCGAAATTCCGCAAAAGTATTGAAAAATGAGCGCATTTTGATTATGATATTCAATAGAGGCAAGGCAAATGCTTTGTGTGAGGCGAAGCGGTCGGAACGTCACATTTTGCCGCGAGGATTGCTTCAGAATGGAGGATAACGATGAGAATTCAGTTTTTGGGCGCGGCCCACGAGGTTACGGGCTCCTGTACGCTTTTGCAGGCAGCCGGACACAAGATTTTGATTGATTGTGGCATGGAACAGGGAAAGGATATGTACCAGAACTGCGACATTCCGGTGATTCCGAGCGACATCGAATGCGTGCTGCTTACGCATGCGCACATCGACCATTCCGGAAAGCTTCCCGCTTTGGTGGCAAAAGGCTTTAAGGGCAAGATCTATACGTCGGTACCGACGAAGAAGCTTTGCAATATCATGCTTCTCGATTCCGCGCACATTCAGGAATCCGAGGCGGAATACAAGGCTCGCAAGGCAAAGCGCGCGGGCAAGCCGGTAGAGCCGCCGGAATATACAACCGAGGATGCAATGGCAACGCTTGAGATGATCGTGCCTTGCGAATACGAGACGACATATGAAGTGTTGGACGGAGTGTCGATTCGCCTTCGCGATGCCGGACATTTGCTCGGCTCGGCCAGCATTGAGGTGACGGTAACGGAGAATGGCGAGACGAAGAGCATTTTGTTCTCGGGAGACTTGGGAAATGTGCAGCGTCCGTTGATTAAGGATCCGCAGCCGCCGAGACCGACTGATTTCGTTGTGATAGAGTCCACCTATGGCAATCGCGATCATGGTGAGCGCAGCGATTATGTGACGCAGCTGGCGGAGATTTTGCAGAGCACGCTCGACAAGGGCGGCAACTTGGTCGTTCCCTGCTTCGCAGTCGGACGTACGCAGGAGATGCTCTACTTAATTCGCGAGATTAAGAATCAGGGCAGAATTCAGGGGCACGGCAACTTCCCGGTATTCGTAGACAGCCCGCTCGCTGTAGAGGCGACAAATGTATACGCAGACGATATCTTTTCCTACTGCGACGACGAGACGAAGGAGCTTTTGAAGGCGGGCATTAACCCGATTCGCTTCCCCGGAGTACAGCTTTCGATTACGAGCGACGACTCTAAGGCCATCAATGTAAATGAGACACCGAAGGTCATCCTCTCTGCAAGCGGCATGTGCGAGGCGGGACGTATTCGTCATCATTTGAAGCACAATTTGTGGCGTCCCGAGAGCACCATTTTGTTCGTAGGCTATCAGTCCGAGGGAACACTCGGCAACACACTGCTTAGCGGCGCCGAGACGGTTAAGCTGTTCGGCGAGGAGGTGCAGGTAAATGCTCGAATCGCTCAGATGGATGGTATCAGCGGACATGCGGATCGTTCTATCATGCTGAACTGGCTTGGCGCAATGAAGGACAACAAGCCGAAGCTCGTATTCGTCAACCACGGCGAGGACGGAGTATGCGATGAATTTGCGGAAGAGATTACGAATACACTCGGTATGAAGGCGACGGCTCCGTACAATGGAGCAATCTACGATCTCGATACGTGTACGTGTCTTGAGGAGGGCAACAAGCAGCTGCTCAAGAAGGCACAGGAGGCGAAGAAGGCGGAGGCTGCATCGTCGGCATTTGAACGCTTGCTTAAGGCAGGTCGCAATTTGTTGTCGGTAATCGAGCGCAATAAGGGCGGTGCCAATAAGGACTTGGACAAATTTGCAGGTCAAATCAACGACTTGGCAAATCGTTGGGATCGATAGGAAGCCCGATAGAAGTGAAAAAAATTTACCGAAAAAGAGGTAAAGACTTTACCCTTTGAAGTAATCAAAACACCTTTATTTTTTGGTTCGTTCATGATACTCTAATGCCAGAGTGAAGCACTGGCCACGACAAGTTATAAGTGTCTTAGACACAGGCTTAGATGGTTTCGAGTGCAACGTAATCGATTGGGCGATTGCAGTGTTGTGTGAAACGAAAATGAGAGAATGTTTTTAGTGCAAGACGCGTAGCGGGTCTGCCATTCTTGTTTGGAAGTTTCTTACAAACAGGCGTAGCAGACCCGCTACGTTCGTTTGTTTTATGGGGGGTTGTAGCGATACTAAGTCTCTGAGAGGAGCACGCGTGTAATGGGTTGACATGCGAATGCTTTTGGGAGACTTGTATATAAGATGAGTCCTTGGAGAGGGACCCAATCAATACTACTATATTAATGTTAAGGAGGATGTTACAGTGAGCAAAAAGAAAAAAATTCTTGGCGTTATCCTGACGCTTGCATTGTGTCTTCAGTTGTTCCTTCCGCTGTTTGGCGCAGATGCAGCTACGGTACTGTACGACAACGCGACCGGTAACGAGGGTGGCTATGACTACGAGCTGTGGAAAGACTACGGTTCGACAAGCATGACCCTGAATGGCGGCGGCGTATTCGAATGCTGGTGGGAGAACATCGGCAATGCCCTTTTCCGTAAGGGTAAGAAATTTGGTAGCACACAGCACTACTCTCAGATCGGAAACATTTCCGTAAGTTATGGTGCTGATTATCAGCCTAGTGGCAATTCCTATCTGTGTGTATACGGATGGACTAGAAATCCCCTTGTTGAGTTCTATATCGTAGACAGCTGGGGCGACTGGCGTCCGCCGGGAGCAAGCTCCAAGGGAACCGTTACTATCGATGGCGGTACCTATGATATCTACGAGACCACTCGTGTTAACCAGCCTTCTATCGATGGCAACACGACATTCCAGCAGTACTGGAGTGTACGTACTTCTAAGCGTACCAGCGGTACCATTTCTGTAACCGAGCATTTCAAGGCTTGGGAGAACAAGGGTATGAAGCTTGGTAACCTCTACGAAGTAGCTCTCACCGTTGAGGGTTATCAGAGTAGCGGTTGGTGTAACGTATACCAGAACTCCATCAATGTTGGTGGCAGCAGCTCCGGCGGCAGCAGCAACAACGGTGGTGGCGGCTCCAGCAGCGGCGGCACGCAGAACAGCGATGGTTCCGGCACGAACTCCGGTGCAGCAATGTCCGGTACTAAGTTCGAGGCTGAGAACATGAGCAAGAGCGGTCAGTACACCGGCAACGTAACGTCTCCTTTCAATGGCGTTGCTTTGTATGGTAACAACGATACCGTTTCTACGACCGTTAACTTCTCCAGCGGAACGCATGACTTTGCACTTCGCGGAGCATCCAATGGCGATTCGCTCGCTATGGTTGACCTCGTAATTGACAACCAGACGAAGGGTACATTCTACTTCGGCGACAGCAATCCTGCTGAGTACATTATTAAGAACGTAAATACCGGTACCGGTAACAAGACCGTTAAGCTCGTTATGACGGCTGATGACGGTAGCTGGGATGCATATGTTGACTACTTGACTATCGGCGGCAGCGGCGTAAGCGGCAGCGGCGGTAGCAGCTCCGGCGGCGGCAACAATGGCGGCGGCAACAACGGCGGTGGAAACCAGGGTGGTGGAAACCAGGGTGGTAACACTGGTGGAAATACCGGTGGTAACACTTCCGGCGGTGCAACTGTTCAGGCTGAGAGCATGACCAAGAGCGGTCAGTACACCGGTAACATTAGTTCTCCGTTCAATGGTGTTGCATTGTATGCTAACAACGATGCAGTTTCCACGACGATGAACTTCACGAGCGCAACGAGCAACTTCACGCTTCGTGGTGCTTCGAACGGTTCCAACATGGCTAAGGTTGATCTCGTAATCGACAACCAGACTAAGGGAACGTTCTACTATGGCGATGCTAACACTGCTAACTTCACTATCGAGAACGTAAATACGGGTACCGGTAACAAGACCGTTAAGCTCGTAGTTACGGCTGACGATGGCAACTGGGATGCATACATTGATTCCTTGACCGTATCCGGAGCATCCGGAAGCACGGGTGGTGGAAACACCGGCGGTGGCAACAACAATAACAACAACAATAACAACAATAACAACAATAACAATAACAACAATAACAACAGCGGCAACTCCGGTGGAACCTCCTCTAACGGAAACACTGTAGTTCAGGCTGAGAACATGACCAAGAGTGGTCAGTACACCGGCAGCATCAGCTCCCCGTTCAACGGTGTAGCTCTTTACGCTAACGACGATGCAGTTTCCACGAGCATTAACTTTGCTAACGGAACTCATGACTTCGTTCTTCGTGGTGCTTCCAATGGTTCCAATATGGCTAAGGTTGACCTCGTAATCGGCAACCAGACCAAGGGAACGTTCTACTTTGGCGATTCCTATACTGCAGAGTATACGATCTCCAACGTATCTCATGGTACCGGTAACCAGACCGTTAAGCTTGTTGTAACGGCTGATGATGGTAACTGGGATGCATACATTGATAGTTTGACCATTATGCCTGCAGGTTCCGGCAGCACCGGTTCCAGCGGCAGCAACAACAGTGGTAGTAACAACAGTGGTAGTAACAACGGTGGCGGCACTCCTTCTAAGATCGTTGCTTTGACGTTCGACGATGGCCCGTCTTCCACGACTACCGAAGTTTTGGATATTCTTAAGCGCTACAATGTTAAGGCTACCTTCTTCTTGATTGGTCAGCAGATTAACAGCAATCAGTCTATCGTTCAGCGTACCGCTAACGAGGGACACGAGCTCGCAAACCATTCCTATACGCATAGCGATATGACCGGTATGAGCTACAGCTCCATCCAGAACGAGATTAACCAGACGAACAACTTGATTAAGCAGCTTACCGGACAGACTCCGAAGTTCTTCCGTCCTCCGTACATCTCTGTTAACAGCACGATGTACCAGGCAATTGACATGGCATTCGTTCAGGGTATCATGTGTAATGACTGGGAGAACAGCACTTCTGCTCAGCAGCGTGTTAATACTGTTCTTAACAACGTATCCGATGGTTCCATCATCCTGCTTCATGACTTCCAGGGTAACTCCCAGACCGTTCAGGCACTTCCTCAGATCATTGAGGGTCTCCAGAACCAGGGTTACACCTTCGTTACCATGAGCCAGCTCTTCCAGTACAAGGGAAAGAACGCTAACGTGGACAACAAGATCTGGAGCAACGCTAACAACTAATTTCGTTAGATAATATCGAGATAAAGAAAGAACGAGTGC
>JAZRJF010000068.1:0-4077 GCA_045645665.1 Lachnospiraceae bacterium
CGCATTTTACGAGCTCGAGAAGGTAGAGCTCGGAGACGCCGTATATGCTTTTGCGAGTGGTTTGAATTTCGATGAGCTGC
The DNA here is from genome assembly GCA_045645665.1 of Lachnospiraceae bacterium. GTDB lineage: Bacteria > Bacillota > Clostridia > Lachnospirales > Lachnospiraceae > ISDg. Next base: position 81 of record JAZRJF010000068.1, read on the forward strand.
GCTATTGTGCAAATGCACTGATTGACGGCGGAAAAAGCGTATGTATGCTCATTTCGAAGAACGAGGATGAGAGCTATATCTACGTTGTAAGCAGTAAGGATGCCGATGTGAGAGCTATTGTGAAGCAGTTGAATGAGACATTCTCGGGCAAGGGCGGCGGCCAAAGCACGTATGCGCAGGGCAAGCTTGCAGCAGCTCCGGAGAGTGATATTCGAAGCTTTGCCGAGAAGGCTTTGCAGTAGGACAGCGCTTCGGAAAAGGCTTTGCAGCAAGGGTATGCGAAAGAAGCTCAGAAACAATTAGAATAAAAAGAATAGGCGTCGCCTCGTAGGAGGTGGCGCCTTTTTGTGTCGTTACTTGTTGAAGGACGGCGGTGTCGTCTCGCCCGTTGCAAATGCATTGGGGCCGGGATCCGACAGGGAGAAGTACATCTTAGCGGCCTTTGTAGTACCGAAATCACGGTTTGAGCCTGTGTTCTGTACTTTGTTGAAGGCATCGCGGAACATTTGATTGTGAGCCTCCTCGCGGTTCAACAAAAAGTCGATTGTCTCGCGAACCTTCTTGTCTTCGATCTGTCGGTAAAGGTACTCGTACACGACCTTGGCACGCTGCTCGGAGGCGATGTTGGAGAGCAAATCGGCGCACAAATCCCCGGTTACGGTCACGTAATCCGCGGTCCAAGAATAACCGGAGGCGTTGATGAGTCCGGGGTTCAGGCCAAGCAAAACGTGCGACTGAATTTCGCCGGCACTGACCTGCATGGCATCGACGCTGTGGCCGTTCAGAAGGTTGATTGTCTGCGCCACCATTTCCATGTGACCAAGCTCCTCCGCAGCGATGTCCAGAAACAGGTCCTTGATTTCGGGGTCCTTAATGCGAAAGCTTTGGGACATATATTGCATAGCGGCCTTCAATTCGCCGTTGCCGCCGCCCAGCTGCTCTTGCAGAAGCGCCGCATACTGCGGATTCGGTCGCTCGATTTCAACGGGGTGGAAAAGCATCTTTTCGTGTTTGAACATATCGTTACCTCCAAAAATGTTGTCTGTGGCTATAGTTTTGGCGCATTTGCAGGGCAATATGCAACGGGCGTGCAAAATGTAGGAAGGCCTTACTACGCCTTGATAAAATTCAGGTTTTGTGTTAGATTATACGGTAAGAAAATACGATGCGTGGGAAGGAGGATTCGGATGAATCGGTTTGACGAAGTACGGTTTTGCGGGACATTTCGCAGCTATCAGCAGCGAGTGCTCGATCATGCGGAGCAGTATTTGGACGATGGCAAGATTAATATCGTTGCGGCGCCGGGAAGTGGTAAGACTGTGCTCGGACTTGAGCTTGTGCGCAGGCTCGGAGAGCCGTGTCTGATATTGTCTCCTACCACGGCAATCAGAGAACAGTGGGGACAGCGTTTTCGCGACTTGTTCTTAGTGGATGAGAATCGGTTCGGCGAGCTATTCTCCAATGATCTGCATCGTATGAGCCTTGTGAATTCCATCACATATCAGGCATTGTATTCGGCGATGGAGAAAGTCTCGGTTTCCGAAGAGGACGAGGTGGATTGCTCTGACGTGGATTTGTTGAATGCACTGAAGGAGTACCATATCAAGACGGTTTGCTTGGATGAGGCGCATCATTTGAAAAATGAGTGGCAGAAGGCACTTGAGAAGTTTGTGAGCCTTTTGGACAGTGACGTTAAGATGATTTCCTTGACGGCTACACCTCCGTACGATTCTGAGGCTGCCGAGTGGAAGCGATATTACGATATCTGCGGTGAGATTGACGAAGAGATATTCGTTCCCGAGCTTGTGGGGCAGGATACGCTGTGTCCCCATCAGGACTACATTTTCTTTAACTATCCGACTAAGGAGGAGATAGCCGCATTTGCTGCTTATCAGGAAAATGCAACGAAGGCGGTTGATGCAATCTGTCATTTGGAATATGTGCGATCGTTGCCGGTTGTTCTTACGGATAGAGAGCACAAGGACACGGTATTTGAAGCGCCCGGGGATTACATAGCGGTATTGATTATGCTACAGCAAAGCGGTGTGGAGGTGAGCCGAAAGCTTATAAAATCACTCACCGGCAAAAAGACGTTGCCGAATATGACACGAAAGCATGCGCAGAAGGCACTTCAGTTTCTTGTGAGCGACGAATGTGTTGTTCTGTCCGAGGAACAGAAGGAAGAGGTCGTTTCGATTCTGAAGGAGCACCAGGTCTATTTCAAGCGCAAGGTGTCCTTGGAGCTGAACGAAGCGCTGAGGCGAGATTTGATATCGTCGGTCGGCAAGCTAAAGAGCATTGAGAGAATTGCGGATAACGAGTACGCGGCACTGGGTAAGTCTCTTAGAATGCTGGTGCTTACGGACTTTATACAACGCGAGAATCTTTCTAAGGTCGCCACGACGGAATCTTTTAGTAATATTAATGTTGTGAGCATTTTCGAGACGATACGTAGGACAAATGATGCCGTGAATATCGGAGTGCTTTCCGGGAGTCTTGTTATCCTGCCGCAGTCGGTAGTGCTTGAGGGAATCAAGCATACGAGAAGCGATATTGTAGGTACCCGCTATTGCGAGGTGAAAGCGACCGGCTCAAACCATACGCTGATTGAGGCCGTCGGTGAGCTGTTTCGTCGCGGCGAGATTCAGATATTGGTCGGAACGAAGTCTTTGCTTGGCGAGGGCTGGGATGCCCCTTGCATCAATTCCTTGATTCTTGCCAGCTTCGTAGGTAGCTACGTGTCCTCAAATCAGATGAGAGGGCGTGCTATTCGAATCGATAAGAGCAATCCGGATAAGACGGCAAATGTGTGGCATTTGGTTACGCTAGAGCCGATGCATGTGGTCGCAGAGACGGCTACGCAGCGCTTGATGGCGTCAGTGAAGAAGGATGTTTTTTATATCGATTCGTGGGATTACGAGGTGCTGGTGCGCCGCTTTGACTCCTTTATGGGACCCAATTACGACACCGGCGCGATCGAGAGCGGTATTCAGAGAGTTACTTTGATCAAACCGCCTTATGATGAGAAGGGAATTGAGCGCATCAATGAACAAATGCTTGCGCTGTCTGCAAGAAGAGCCGATATGAAGGAGCAGTGGTGCTCGGCAGTGGTCGGTAAAAAGTTTAATGTGGTAATCGAGCGACCGGTGACTAAGGAGAAACGAGTACCGCCGTACCTGTATATCAATTGGTTTTGGTATCTTTGGTGCATTCTCTTTTTCAGTGTGAGTTGTACATCTGTTGCACGTGGCGTTCGTGACATTTTGTCGAATGAGCAGTTTTTCGATTCGTCCGCAAATGGACAGAAGCTGGTTGTGGAGTGGGCGTTTCTAGGCTTCCTCCTTATGTTCGGCCTATGGAAGGTATTCAGCAAGCTCATCCTGCATCTGACGCCGGCCAAGTCGTTTAAAACCTTGGGTAAGGCAGTCGGAGAAACGCTGACGGAGTGCGGAATGATTTCGGACGGGGCAAATGTTCACGTGGATAGTGGCTATGCGGGAACGGATGAAGTGGCCTTTTGTCTTCAATTGCGAAATGCGTCGATGCACGACCAGAACATCTTCAATATGGCAATGACGGAGTTGATGTCACCCATCCGAAATCCACGTTATTTGCTGATTAAGAAAAGGGCAACGGGCGGTTATCAATATCTCTATTCTTTTGCTTGTCCTACCGTAATCGGACGCAAACGAGAGTATGCGGAGGTGTTGGCAAAGAAGCTGGCGAAGGGCTTCGGCAATGTGGCAGCAGTATATTGCCACAATGAAGAAGGCCGTAAGCTGTTGTTAAAATGCCGTTCAAAGTCTTACCTCACCAAGGAGGCATTGGCAGAGGAACAAGTTACCCGCAGCAAAAAGTACGCCTTGACGCATTTTGATTAGGCGTATTTCACTTCCGGAAGATATCCGAAAAGAACACACTGAATAATAACGGCTGATGCTTCCTTCCGTAATCGGAGGGGCATCAGCCGTATGTTTTTTATTGGTTCCGCGGAGCA
>JAZRJF010000069.1:0-18300 GCA_045645665.1 Lachnospiraceae bacterium
ATTGACTTCCGATTCGAAGCCGATATTATCGCCCGCATGACCGAAATACGCATCCCCGTCGAAGGTATTCCGATAGCACCCCAGTCCGGAATAGCAGTTTTCTCCCATCGGCGTAAGAACATGCGGCGTCACCATCTCTTCGATGAGCATTTTCGGAATCAACCCACTGTCCCCTCGCAAAATGCTCTGCAGATGGATTCCGAGTCTTGCGAGGTCGGTGGCCGTTGTCCACAGCCCGGCAGCCGCCTGCTCCGGCATAATATTGTGCCCGCCTTCGACCGCCTTTCCATCGCTAAAGCCCTCTGCAAGATTTTCCGTGGCCTCTTGGGCAAATGTGCTATCCACCATTCCGAGCGGCTTTAAAACGTACTGCTCCATCATTTGCGTAAAAGGCAAGCCGGAGATGTTTTCGAGGCATCTTTGCAAAACCATAAACCCGCCGCCGGAATATATCCAGCGCTCGCCCGGTTCGTACTCCTGCACGATCTTCGCAGAGTGGCACGGAGGCTCTCCCGTAAGGACTTGCGCAGTAGTCGGCACGCTCTCTCCGGGGCCGTAGCCATTGAAGCCGGGAACATTGAAGCCCGCCGTGTGCGAGAGAATTTGCCTAATCGTAGCCTTCGCAGGCGAACCGTCGGGCCTCTGCAAATGCACGTCTCCGAGATAACGACTGACCTCGTCGTCCAGAGAAAGCTTCCGCTCGGCAACAAAACGAAGCACCGCCAACGTAAAGACCATTTTGCTAATTGACGCCGCCTGAAATCTCGTGTGCGGTGTAACCCCACCGCCGACGGCAAATGCCTTCGCAATCCGATAATCACGAACGACGGCAACGCTCATGGCGTTCGCTTGATATTTTTGTAGTTCTTTTGTCCAATCCATCGACCCATTCCTCTCCCATATCCTCATCCCCTCACAATGTTCGAGGGAATCATAACCGCCTCAAGCAAGAATGCTTCTTATCAATCTCAAAGCCGTTGTTTCTGTAGAAATTCAACGTGCTTTCCTTGTTGGAACCCGTCTCGAGAAAAATCTTATAGCAGTTGTACTCTATTGCAATCTCCGTCGCTCTTTGTAACAGCGCGGACGCGTAACCTTTGTTTCGATAATCCACATGCGTCACCACATTTTCAACCAGCGCATACGGTCTAAGATTGTGCGTCAAATTTTCGATGATTGTCATGTGCACAGTCGAAACCACTCTCCCGTCGTCCTCAACAACCAATAGGTACGACTTATCGTCCATCTCAAACCGATCGATCATTCTCTCCCACTTACTCATGTCCTGCTCTTCCTTCGGCGGGAAATACGTCAAATACTCAAAGTACAACACCTTCAAATCCAATGCATCTGAACTTTTCGCTTTTCTGATAATCATACGGAAACCTCCTTTATCTGCACAAACCAATTATACCATATCCCCAACCGACCCACAAGCAACACTTCGCCGAACCAATCGGCATGGGCTTTTTCTCACGCCTCCACGCCCGCTCCCTTTCCCGCTGTAGAGGTGCCATCTTACAAGCAATTATCGAGTCCGGGAGGTGGCACCCCTCCGCTGGCATGGCTCGTGGCAGTCTTCCGTCACTGTAGGGGTGCCATCTTATAGACACTTATCGAGTCCGGGAGGTGGCGTCCCTTTGCTCGCATGGCTCGCGATAGTCTTCCGTCACTGTAGGTGGGGCATCTTCGTTCCTTTTGCACTGTTTGAAGTGCGAAGCACGAGTTTGCAAAAGGAACGAAAAAAGATGGCACATCTACAGTAGGAAAACGAGCGGCCATGCACGTGAAGGGATACCACCTTTCGGACTCTTATGAATGTCACTCAAGATGGCACTCCTACAGTAGGAAGCGAGCGGCCATGTACGCGAAGGGATATCACCTCTCGGGCTCCTAGCAATGTCACTCAAGATGGCACTCCTACAGCAGGAAAGGACGTGGGCCGTGGGGGAATAACAAACCCCGCCGATTGGTTCGGCGGGGTTTGTATGTTGGTCGATATTACTTAATCTTGAGGATGCTCGGAATACCATTAACCATTACCGGAGGAAGCTCGCCCTCGATAAGCGGTCTGCAGTAATCGATGAACTCATCGGATACATAAGTACCCTCGTTGGTGATCCACTCAAGCGGAACCTTCTTCTCAGCATTTGCGATATCGCAAATGTTGTGGCTGCTAAGGCCGAAAGCGTAAGGCTCGCCGGGCTTGCTGATACGATCGATAAGGATCATCTTACCGGTCTCACCTGCGTAGCCGCCCTTTACTGCTGCGTAACCGCATGCAAATGCCTCAACAACGTCCTGCTTGGAGGAAATGTGAGCTGCACATCTCTGAAGAGTGGAAAGCTCGATTGCACGGGTCTTAACACCGAACTCAGCGGTAAGGATGTTAGCCAATGCATTTGCCGTACCGGAAAGCTGCTTGTGACCGAATGCGTCTACCATGCTGCTTGCGGAACCAAGCTCACATACGAAACGGCCGTCTGCAAGCTTAACGCCCTCAGATACTGCTACTACGATAACGTCCTTCATCTCAAGAAGGGCCTTCATCTTGCTCTTGAATGCATCAAGGTCAAAGGTAACCTCAGGAAGGTAAATGAGGTCGGGACCATCACACTCGCTGTCCTTGGAAAGTGCAGCTGCAGCGGTAAGCCAACCTGCGTTACGTCCCATGATCTCCATAATGATAACCTGCTGCTTGGAGAAACCAAGAGAGTTACCATCCGTGATAACTTCCTTCAGCATCGTTGCGATGAACTTAGCAGCGCTACCGAAGCCGGGGGTATGATCGGTAAACTCAAGGTCGTTGTCGATGGTCTTAGGAATACCCATGAACTTCGTCTTGGTCCAACCAATCTTCTTTGCGTACTCATTCAGCTTGTTGATGGTATCCATGGAATCGTTACCACCATTGTAGCAGAATACTTCGATGTCAAGCTCTTCGATTCTGTTGAAGATTGCATCATATACTTCCTCATTGCCTTCGATTGCAGGAAGCTTATAACGGCAGGAGCCCAAGAATGCAGCAGGGGTTCTCTTGAGAATCTCTACATCTCTATCACACTTAATCTGCTCCTTCAGGTCCACGTACATACCCTTAATAAAGCCCTGGATACCATAACGCATACCATAAATCTTATCTACTCCGAGGTCTCTTGCTGCGCAAAATGCACCTGCAAGGGAGGAGTTGATTACGGAAGACGGTCCGCCGGACTGTCCAACGATGAAATTACCCATAATGAGTGACCTCCTTGGTGTCTAGTGATTATTTCGGGCCAGCCTCTCTGCTATGCCCACTGTTATGTACTATAGCACATTCCCCGCCAAAATAGCAACCGAAATTTCCGCAAAATGCGTATGTTTTTTCGGCATTTTATTCAAATGCTTTTACCTGCTGCTTGCTCATGCTCTCTCCTCAGTAGCTCATCGTATTGACGATACATCTCCTGCACTCCGTTTTCAAGCAAATAGTAGTGCAGTATATACGGTACCAACAGACACAGCAGCGCCACAATCAGCAAAAGCATTCCTATGCTCGGAGCCGCTACAGCATACAGAATCGCAGCCACGGTCAGCACGGCGAACAACACCGTAACAATCAAATGAACCAGTCGTTCGTGCATAAAGAATTCGATCTGTACCAAATGCTCTTGCTTCTCCCTCGCATAATCCACTCCGGTCGGCGGGCTTGCGAGTCGTTTGTCCATCCATCTCAAATAATCCAATAAGCGTTTTTTCATAGCGACCTCCCCTATTGATTGATTAATGCAATTATATCATCCATCTGCACAATTTACTACGCCAAAATCGCGTATTTTCGGCAGGTTGTCCGTTGACTTCCTTATGCAAATGTGCTACTGTAAAGATACAATTTAGCGTATGTCATCTCTGACGGATTTGTGGAGTTTACCACGGTGAGATGACGGACCGGGTAGAGCCGACCGTCTGGGCAACATTTTCTTCGGAATGTGTTGTCTTATTTTTATTTTCGGAGCATTTTCGGCACAGTGACCCGACTATCAGCGTATGAAAAGGAGAAAAAACGATGCAAGAGCAATGGAATGGTTTTGTAGGCGGAGCATGGGAAACAGAGATTAACGTTCGCGATTTCATTCAAAAAAACTATACGCCCTACCATGGCGATGAAAGCTTCCTCGAAGGAGCTACCGAGAGAACGAATGAGCTCATGACCCATCTGCAGCATTTGTTTGATTTGGAACAGCAATTCGGCGGCGTACTCGATATCGATACGCAAAACGTTACTTCTCTTTTGAACTATAACCCCGGATACCTGAACAAGGACAAGGAACTCATTGTCGGTCTTCAGACGGACCGCCCGCTTCGTCGCGGCGTGAATCCGTTCGGCGGCTTGAACATGACGAGAAAAGCCTGCAAGGCTTACGGCTACGAGCTTTCTCACAAGATCGAGCAGGAATTTTTGTACCGTACGACTCACAACGACGGTGTATTCCGCGTATACAGCGATGAGGTTCGTTTGGCACGCCATGCCGGCATCATCACCGGACTTCCGGATGCCTACGGACGCGGCAGAATCATCGGCGACTATCGCCGTGTTGCCCTGTACGGAATCGATCGCTTGATTGAAGAAAAGAAAAAGGACAAGGCCGCTCTCGCTTCGGAATGCATGGATGCCGAGAAGATTCGTCAGCTCGAGGAGCTCTTCCAGCAGATTTCCTTCCTCGATAAGCTTAAGAGCATGGCTGCGTTGTACGGCTACGATATCAGCGGTCCCGCAAAGGACAGTCGTGAAGCCGTTCAGTGGCTCTACTTTGCTTACCTCGGTGCAATCAAGGAGCAAAATGGCGCTGCAATGAGTCTTGGCCGTGTCGGTACCTTTTTGGATATTTATTTCGAGCGCGACCTTAAGAGCGGCGCTTATACAGAGATTCAGATTCAGGAGCTCATCGACGACTTTGTCATGAAGCTTCGTATGGCACGTCATTTGCGTACTCCCGAATACAATGAGCTGTTTGCCGGCGACCCGATGTGGATTACCGAAGCCATCGGCGGTATGGGCGAGGACGGACGAACGCTTGTAACTAAGAGTTCCTTCCGTATTCTCAATACCCTTTACACACTCGGCGCTTCTCCCGAGCCGAACCTGACCGTTTTGTGGTCTGAGGCTCTTCCGAGCAATTTCAAGCGCTATGTTGCGAAGGTGTCTTGCGATACGGATGCTATCCAGTATGAAAATGATGACTTGATGCGTCCCATCTACGGTGACGATTACGGCATTGCTTGCTGCGTATCCGCAATGCGACTCGGTAAGGACATGCAGTTCTTCGGTGCACGTGCGAATCTCGCAAAGCTTCTTTTGATGAGCTTGAACGGTGGTCGCGACGAGCTGTACGGCACGCAAATCGGTCCCGAGATGCCCGTCTATGAGGACGAATATCTGGATTACGACAAGGTATTGGAGCGCATGAGCTTCTACCGCGATTGGCTTGCCAAGACATACGTAACCGCCATGAATATGATTCATTACATGCATGACAAATATGCTTACGAAAAGACGCAGATGGCTCTTCATGACACGCAAGTTCATCGCTATATGGCATTTGGCGTAGCCGGACTTAGCGTTCTTACGGATTCGCTTTCCGCCATCAAATACGCTAAGGTTCGCGCAATTCGCGACGAGAGTGGCATGATTAAGGACTTCGAGATTACCGGCAGCTTCCCTTACTACGGCAACGATGACGACCGCGTTGACCTCATTGCCAAGGAGCAGACCGAGCTATTCCTCGAAGCCTTGAAGAAGATCCCGACGTATCGAAATGCAGAGCATACCCTCTCCGTGCTGACAATCACCTCGAACGTTATGTACGGCAAGAAGACCGGCAATACGCCGGACGGACGTCGTGCCGGCGAACCGTTTGCACCCGGTGCCAACCCGATGCACGGCAGAGACCATTCCGGCGCTCTCGCTTCGCTCAATTCCGTAGCCAAGCTCTCCTACGCAACCTGTAAGGACGGTATTAGCAATACCTTCTCCATCATCCCGCAGGCACTCGGCCACACCGACGAGGAGCGCTATTCCAACTTGATTCATATCATGGACGGCTACTTTGCACAAGGCGCACATCATCTGAATGTCAATGTACTGAACCGCGAAACGCTTGAGGATGCACTCGCTCATCCGGAGAAGTATCCGACGCTTACGGTTCGTGTCAGCGGCTATGCAGTGCATTTTAACAAGCTGACTCTTGAGCAGAAGAAGGAGGTCATCTCCCGTACCTTCCACGGAGCAATGTAATGGACGGCAAGATTCATTCTTTTCAAAGCATGGGAGCTGTCGACGGTCCGGGACTGCGCTTCGTCGTATTCCTGCAAGGCTGTCCGCTTCGGTGCATGTACTGTCACAATCCCGATACGTGGACAACGGAAGGCGGAACCGTCTACTCCGTTGATGACATCGTCACACGCGTACTGCGCTACCGCACCTATTTCGGTGATAACGGCGGCGTTACCGTATCCGGTGGCGAGGCTTTGCTGCAGGCGACCTTTGTTGCCGAGCTGTTCGAGGCGCTTCACAGCCATGGCATTCACACCTGTCTGGATACGTCGGGCATCGGCTGCTACGATGAAGCACTCCTTCGTCGACTTCTTTCCGCAACCGATCTCGTGCTGTGCGACATCAAGTTCACGACGGAGGACTCTTACCGTAAGCTTTGCGGTGGCTCGCTGAAAGCCGTGCAGCATTTTCTCGATGTGTGCGGATGTCTTCAAGTGCCGATTTGGGTCCGCCATGTTGTCGTTCCCGGTTTTACCGATACCGAGGAAAGCGTGCTTGAGATGCTGAAGCTCGCAACCGCTTACCCGTATCTCAAGCGTGTGGAGCTTCTGCCCTTCCACAAGCTGTGCGAAGCCAAATACGAAGAGCTCGGAATTCTGTTCCCTTGCCATGACGTACCGGCTTGCACGAACGAGCAGCTACTTCCGCTAAAGGCTTTGATTCCGGAACAGCTTCAATAGTACAACCGAAGCTCCGGCGCAGACCAATCGATTTCAAACTAAAATGAGCCATTGATCGGTGTACCGAACGGTACTCAGAACAATGGCTCTCTTTATGTCTTCCTATATGTCTTACTACGCCTGTAGAACTTACTTCTACAAGAACTTCTTACGAAGTTCCTCTCCGCTCATCGCGGACAAATACGCCGGAGGAATATCAAGGATCGTCTTGCATCCGCTCATACCCTCATCGCTCATTCTCTTGCAAGCTCTTGCGCAAGCAACCAACACCGAAGCCGTGAATTCCGGATTGGAATCCAGCTTAAGGCTATACTCGATAATGTGCGAATTCTCGCCGTTCCAACCGGTCTTTCCGCTACGGATTACAAAGCCACCGTGAGCGATTCCGGCATGGTCTCTTGCGAGCTCCTCAGCCGAAATAAAATGCACAATCGTATCGTAATCTGCGAAATAATTCGGCATCGTCTTAATCTCTTCCTCGATGCGCGCGAGGTCTGCGCCCTCTTCCGCTACAACAAAGCACTCTCGCAAATGCTTCTCTCTTGCACTAAGCTCCGGATTGCTTCCGCTACGAACAGCATCCAACGCCTCCTGAATCGGAATCGTATACTGCTTCGCATTCAGTACACCCTCTATACGACGAATAGCATCCGAATGGCCCTGGCTTACGCCCTTTCCCCAGAACGTATAATCATTGCCCTCCGGAAGAATCACATTGCCATACACACGATTGATGGAGAACATACCCGGATCCCAACCGGCCGAAATAATTGCAACCTTGTTGCCTTCCTTCGCCGACTGATCCACATTCGCATAATGCTCCGGAATTCGTGCGTGCGTATCAAAGCTGTCGATGACATTGAAGTACTTAGCGTACTCTTTCGTCTGCTTCGGCAAATCCGTCGCACTACCGCCACAAATAATCAATACGTCGATGTCGTCCTTTTTATTCAAAAGCTCATCCACGGAATACACCTTCACGTCATCCGACAAAAGCTTAACCGTCTCCGGATTTCTACGCGAAAACACTCCTACGAGCTCCATATCATCATTCTGCTGCAACGCGCATTCCACGCCGCGGCCAAGGTTTCCATACCCGAGAATCGCGATTCTAGTCATATCATTCTTACCTCCGCGCTCAATTTTTTAACACTTCTCAATGTACTCTTTTTGCCCGAAAAAATCAATACCCTTTTTCAAGAAAATGCAAATCCATATGCAAAAATATTCGCCGCAGACAAAAAGAAAACTCCTGCGTCGCGGTTACCGGACGCAGGAGCCATTCATTCGCTATGCGAATTATTTGTTAATCTTACGAGCTACATACTTAGTATGCAAAATGTCGTGTGCAGCATGGCTGCCGGGCTCGCCCAAGAACTCTTCGTAGAGCTTCTTGATGCTCGGATTCTCGTGAGACTTACGGATAGCCTTTCTAGCATCGTTAGCATAGAGTGCATTTGCACGAAGTGCGCGTACATCCGTGAAGTTACGTACCTGAGAATCAACCATCGGCTGACCACCACCGTTGATACAACCACCCGGACATCCCATAATCTCGATGAAGTGATAATCAGCTTCGCCGTTCTTAATCTTGTCCATGATGATACGTGCATTGCTAAGGGAAGAAGCAACAGCAACCTTTACAGTCATACCTGCAACGTCGTAGGAAGCTTCCTTAATACCCTGCATACCACGAACGTCAACGAAATCAACGCTCTCAAGCTCTTCGCCGGTCAACGTCTCAACTGCTGTACGAAGTGCTGCCTCCATAACACCACCGGTAGCACCGAAGATAACTGCAGCACCGGTAGACTCGCCAAGCGGGTTGTCAAACTCACCGTCGGGAAGTGCAACGAAATCGATGTCAGCACGACGAATCATGCGGCCAAGCTCTCTGGTTGTAATAGAAATATCTACATCCGGCAAACCTTCTACCGCATTGAAGTCTCTCGTAACCTCGAACTTCTTAGCCGTACAAGGCATAACGCCTACACATACGATATCCTTAGGATCAATGCCCATCTTCTGAGCGTAGTAAGTCTTTGCAATAGCACCGAACATCTGCTGAGGTGACTTGCAGGAAGACAAATGAGGAAGAAGTTCCGGATAGTAATGCTCACAGAACTTAACCCATCCCGGAGAACAAGACGTAATCATCGGAAGTACGCCACCGTTCTTTACACGGCCGAGGAACTCATTCGCCTCTTCCATGATAGTAAGGTCTGCACTGAAATCAGTATCAAATACCTTGTCAAAGCCAAGACGACGAAGTGCCGTTACCATCTTGCCCTCTACATCGGTACCGATTGCCATACCGAACTCCTCACCGAGAGTTGCACGGATGGAAGGTGCCGGCTGAACGATTACGTGCTTCGTAGGATCCTGCAAAGCAGCCTCTACCTTGTACGTATCGTCCTTCTCGTAAAGTGCACCAACCGGACAAGCTACGATACACTGACCACAGTTTACACAGCTCGTATCAGCAAGGTTCATGTCAAATGCGCTACCGATTACAGAAGCGAAACCACGGTTGTTCGGTCCGATAATACCAAGACCCTGTACCTTATCACATACGCCTACACAGCGACGGCAAAGGATACACTTGTTATTATCACGTACCATATGTACTGCGGACGTATCAAGCTCGAACTCAGGACGATATCCATCGTAGAGCTTCTCATCGTCAACACCGAGCTCCTTACAGAGCTTCTGAAGTTCACAATTGCCACTGCGTACACAGGACAAGCAGCGACGGTCATGATTCGAAAGAATCAGCTGAAGAGTCTTCTTTCTGGAGTCAATAACCTTAGGCGTGTTCGTATATACCTCAAGACCTTCGCTTACAGGATATACACAGGATGCCATCAAGGAACGAGCTCCCTTAACCTCTACAACACAAATACGGCAATCGCCTACTTCGTTCATATCCTTCAGGAAGCAAAGAGTAGGAATCTTAATTCCTGCAAGATTTGCAGCTTCCAAAATGGTAGAGCCGGCAGGCGCCGTTACGTCAATACCGTTAATCTTCAAATTAATATCTGCCATAATCCCTATCTCCTATCAGTCTTTATAAATAGCGCCAAACTTACACTTCTCAATACAAGCTCCACACTTCACGCACTTCTGAGGATCGATAACGTGAGGAACCTTAACCGTACCGGAAATAGCGTTGTTCGGACAAACTCTAGAACAAAGGGTACATCCCTTACACTTGTCAGGATCAATCTTGTACTGAAGAAGATCCTTACATACACCTGCGGGACACTTCTTGTCTACGATATGTGCGATGTACTCGTCACGGAAGTAACGAAGAGTCGATACAACCGGGTTCGGAGCCGTCTGACCAAGTGCACAAAGGGAACTGGACTGGATATGTGCGCAGAGCTCTTCAAGCTTCTCAAGGTCTTCCATCGTTGCCTGACCCTTGGTAATCTTCTCAAGGAGCTCGAGCATACGACGTGTACCGATACGACAAGGTGCACACTTACCACAAGACTCATCTACGGTGAACTCAAGGAAGAACTTTGCGATGTCAACCATACAGTTGTCCTCGTCCATAACAATCAAACCACCGGATCCCATCATGGAACCGATTGCAAGAAGGTTATCGTAATCCAAAGCTACATCGTAGTACTCAGCGGGAATACATCCACCGGAAGGACCACCGGTCTGAGCAGCCTTGAACTTCTTACCGTTCGGAACGCCACCACCGATCTCCTCAACAACTTCACGAAGGGTAGTACCCATAGGAATCTCAACAAGACCGGTATTCTTAATCTTACCACCAAGTGCGAATACCTTAGTACCCTTGGACTTCTCAGTACCCATGCCAGCGAACCATTCCGGTCCCTTAAGGATAATCTGAGGAATGTTAGCCCACGTCTCAACGTTGTTCAAGATGGTAGGCTTCTCGAAAAGACCCTTTACAGCCGGGAACGGCGGTCTCGGTCTGGGTTCACCACGGTTACCCTCGATAGAGGTCATAAGAGCGGTCTCCTCACCGCAGACAAATGCGCCTGCACCAAGACGAAGGTCAATATTAAACTTAAATCCGGTACCGAGAATGTTGTCGCCGAGCAAGCCGTACTCTCTAGCCTGCTTAATAGCGATCTGAAGACGCTCAACAGCGATCGGGTACTCAGCACGTACATAGATGTAACCCTGAGAAGAACCAATCGTGTAACCGGCAATCGTCATAGCCTCAAGTACTGCATGAGGATCGCCCTCCAATACGGAACGGTCCATGAACGCACCCGGGTCACCCTCGTCTGCGTTACAGCATACGTACTTCTGGTCAGCCTTGTTAGCCATTGCGAAGCTCCACTTTCTACCCGTCGGGAAGCCTGCACCACCACGGCCACGAAGACCACTTCTGTTCAAAATGTCAATAACGTCTTCCGGAGTCTTCTCCGTCAAAACCTGAGCAAGTGCCTGGTAACCGTCGGTACCGATGTACTCATCGATGTTCTCCGGATCGATAACACCACAGTTTCTAAGGGATACACGATTCTGCTTCTTGTAGAATGCGGTATCATGCATGGAAATGATGCCGTTAGCCGTAACGGTCTCATCGTAGAGATACTTCGTTACAACGTTGCCGTTTACCAAATGCTCAAGAGCAATCTCTTCTACATGCTCAAGCTCTACCATTGCATAGAAAGCAGCTTCCGGATATACGATCATAATCGGGCCGAGTGCACAAAGACCATGGCAACCCGTAGTAACAACTAAAACATCGTTCTCAAGACCGTGCTTTGCGATTTCTTCCTTCAGCTTATCAACGATCTTCAAACTGCCGGAGGACGTACAACCGGTACCTCCGCAGACAAGGACATGACGCTTGTAGGTCTGTCCTTCCTTAGCAAGATTCTCGATTGCTTCCTCGCCTTCACGACGCATAGCAACCAACGCTTGCATTCTTGCTTTAATCTCATTCAATCCTTCAAGTGTTAACATGAATATCCTCCAGTTCTGCTTTATTCGTACTTAGCCAAAATGCCTTCGAGCTGGTCAACCGTCAGCTTGCCGTATACTTCGCCATTGATGGTCATAACCGGTGCCAATCCACATGCTCCGATACAGCGGCAAGCGTCCAAAGAAAACTTACCATCCGGTGTGCATCCGCCACCCTCAATACCGAGAAGCTGCATCAACTTATCGTAGATGTCGCCTGCTCCTCTTACGTAGCATGCAGTACCGAGACATACGGAAATCTGGTACTTGCCCTTCGGCGTCAAGGAAAACTGTGAATAGAAAGTGGTTACGCCGTACACCTTCTCAAGCGGAATTCCGGTTTCATCGGAAATGATGGTTTGAACTTCGATAGGGAGATATCCATAGATCTCCTGCGCCTTCTGAAGAATCGGCATCAATGAACCTCTTTCGCCCTTCAGTTCATTAATGGTTTGCAGTAGCTGTTGCTTTTGTTCTTCCGTTCCACGGAACGGAATTGTATTATTTGCAGCGCCCATTCAACGCCCTCCTTATTATTTTTTTATTCAGTCATACATTTTACCATGTTACACGGAAAAATGCTAGCACTCTGCGCGATTTCCATGCCCTTTTTCTCGTTTTCAGGCGTTTAATACTTGTATACTTGTATACTTTGCGCCATTGTTCGCGATAAACGGCCATCTCTGTCGTGCGCACCCGCAAAATACAAAGAGTCTCGCAAGGAATACGTCGTATTCGTCGAACAACTACCCTGTCGACTCCCTCTGCGTCCCCTGCAAGACTCTGATTTTTTTGTACTTGTCACCAGAATATAATCCGTATGCCATATCGGATAACATGGCATCTTCTCAATCCGCATCAATACGATGCCGTCTTCCACTCGGAAGCTACTCTGCGGCTTGCAAGCAGTCCATAAACTGCCGTTTCGCCTCCTCCTTGCTGACACCAAAGGAAATCGCCAATTCTCCATATAAGCTCTCTTCAGCAAGGTGCATATAGCGTTCATCGCTGGCGGTCGTTCGTTTGCCTTGTGCCGTGCGCATTCTTTCTCGTATGTAAATCGTCTTCATAATGCGCACCAGTTCCTCACACTTGCCGGAGTAATAGGCCTCCTTGTATACAAGCTCTCGCTTCTTCTCGTCCATAACCGTCAGACTCGGCAGCTCATTGACGCGTGATAGCAGATTCTCCGCTTCCTTCTTCGTGAGAATCGGACGCATGATTACCTTACGGTTGTCTACCGGACTGAATATCCTGCCGCCACCGGAATACAATGGCGCAAGCGTATAATACTGTCGGTCCATTGCGCCCATATTGGCCAGCGGTCCGACCCCCTCCACGCGGCATACTCCGTTACTTCCGTGAATCACAAATTCGCCTATCTTATACATACTGACACGCTCCTGCTCTATAAAACGCGACCGACTATCGGTCGATTCCTCGTGCTACATCCTCCCTACGTTTTGAGTATATCACATTTCAAAACGATCAGTAAGTGACATTTCACCTCATTTGTGTTTTTCTGTATGTATAAAGCGCATTATCGCGCTGTTTTTCTGTCTTTTTCGACAAATTCGCCTACATTTCAGTCATCTGTCCCCCGAAGTACAACCTTTGTGTAATCGTGGCCCACCTCAGGAAGGAACACTTCAAGCACATCCTTCGTCTGCAATTTCAAACTGGAGGTACACACGCAGGGATGACAACCGACATGCTCATTTGCCAGCAAATCCTCGTCAATCAGAAGTCTAACCTTCTTTTCGGTATCGTTCATAAGTCCGAGCACGCTAACCGCTCCGGGATAAATGTCAAGGTACTCAAGCATCGCCTCTTCGCCGGCAAAGGACAGCCGTGCGCTTCCGATTTGCGTGGAAAGCTCCTTCGTCTTAAATGGCTTGTCGCCCGGCATCATCAGCAAATAAAATTGCGTCTTCTGCCGATTGCACAGAAAAAGATTCTTGCACACCGAGGTGTTCAGCGCTTCGTCGATTGCCAAGCACGCCTCCATCGTATGCGCTTCCTCGTGATCCGCACGTTGATAGAAAATGCCCAATCTGTCCAAAAGCTCATACACTCTCAGTTCTCGCTCGGCACGTCCTTCGCAGTCCATCGGTCTTCCATCGTATACGTTCATTCTTATGCTCTCTCCTTGTTCCGTATTCCTAACACATTGCATTTTCGAGCCAAATGCTTCTCGCACATCAGCTCTTTAGCGATTTCAAAAACTCCACCAGCTCCTCGAAGCTTCCTTGCTGTCCGTTCCACGGATACTTCTCACTCCGAATTGCCCAGTCCGTCACAAGATAGCAATCCATTCCGAGCTTCGACGCCGCATGCATATCCTCATGCTCGTCATTTCCGATCATCAAGCAGTCCTCCGGCGCAATCTCATAACTCGACAAAAGATCCACAAAATACTCCGTATTCGGTTTACAATGACGTGCCTCTTCATACGAAGTCACCTCATCGAAATCCGCCGGGGTAAGTCCGATCCAGCTCATACGCGTCTCCTGTGCTACCATCGGGAAGAACGGATTCGTTGCCAAAAACACCTTGTCCGTCACGGCATGCGCAAGTCTTACAGCCTCAGCGGCAAGCGGATTCTCGCCGGCACAGGATCGCACTCGTGAAAACTCATTGCGGTAAAAGGTTACCGTAATCGGTTCGATTTCTTCCGTCTTCAGACCGGTTGCTCCCTCGAAATAGTCCCAAAACACTTCTCGGTTTGTCTTCTCACCGTCGTTGACCATCATCGCCTTTGTACCGTTCCACACAGCAGCGACCAGCTGTTTCGCCGGAACTCCGGTAAATGCAAGCGCCTTTGTAAGCTCGTTCATATAGCCTTGAAAAAATGTATCGAAATCCATCGGCAACAAGGTGCCGTCCATATCAAATAAAATTGCTTTGTATTTCTTCATACTTCGTCTCCTTCCGTTATAACAAATCACCGCAAAAAACAATCCGCTTATCCCGCGGATTCGGTAATAATCCGAATAGCATTTGGCATACTAACTGCATACCTATGGTAGGTATATGACTGCCGATTGTGGCGTACGTCATCATACTTTTTCCGAAGAAAGATTATAGCTTACCGCTCGTACAGTGTCAAGGAAAACCCCTGACAAATAACCGATAAGGAGGTCATTCATGCATCCGATTCTACAACAATCCCATTCTCTGATTCATACGATGACGCAACTTCGCCACAAGCTTCATAGCTACGCAGAGGTCGGCTTTGAATTGCCGAAAACCTGCGCTCTCGTCAAAGAGCATTTGGCTAAGCTCGGCATCTCCACTACTCCTTGCGGACAAAGCGGGCTGACTGCAATCATCCACGGCAGTGTGCCCGGAAAGACGTTTTTGCTCCGTGCCGATATGGACGCACTACCGATTACGGAGTCGTCAGAGGTTCCATACGCCAACACAAGCGGCACTATGCACGCGTGCGGCCACGATATGCATACCGCTATGCTCCTCGGCGCTGCCGAGGTACTCATGGCGAATCGCGACCGAATGAAAGGCTCGGTCAAGCTCATGTTTCAACCGGCAGAGGAGCGTCTGGAGGGCGCAAAATCGATGATCGATGCCGGTGTTCTAGACAAGCCGAGGGTAGATGCCGCGCTAATGGTACACGTTCTTTCCGGCGTACCTTTGAAGACCGGGACGGTTCTCGTGTCCGCTCCCGGTATCAATGCCCCCTCCGCGGATTTCTTTCACATCACACTCACCGGCAAAGGGTGTCACGGCTCCGACCCCGCTACCGGCATTGACCCGCTCCTTCCGGCCGCACAGCTTTTGACGTCTCTGTCCACCCTGATTTCTAAGGAGCTCGGTCTAAGCAACGACGCGGTATTGACCATTGGGCATTTGACCGGTACCTCCGCAGCAAATGTGATTCCCGAAGCCGTTACCCTTCACGGCACTCTTCGCACTACGGACGAAGAAACTCGCACATACCTCCATCGGCGCATCTATCACATCGCCGAAGGAATTGCCCTGGCGTCTCGCGTCAAAGCGAAATTCGTAATCGACAGCAGTTGTCCGACTCTTGTAAGTGATGCTTCCCTTTCCGAAGCCGCCTATCGACATCTGGGCGAAATGCTTCCGAAAGATCTTCTTTATCTCACCTCGGATCCCGCATTTTCCGGCGGAGGAAAGGCAATCGGCAGAGGCTCCGAGGATTTTTCGTATGTCAGCCATCGTGTCCCTTCGCTTATGCTGGCCCTCTCTGCCGGCGCACCGAGCAACGAGGGCGGGTATCCACTGCACCACCCTCGAGTGCATTTCGAAGACGCCGCACTTTCCTACGGTGCTGCTGCCATGGCGCAGATTGCTATGCGCTGGTTGGAGTCGCAATGACAAATGCTCATTGCTTTATCTACAACAAAACAATCCCTCCTCTGTCGGTGTACCCGTCAAAGGAGGGAATATTTTATTAACTATTCTGCCGCGATGAAGATACGTGGTTAAAACCGAATTCCCATCGTGCCTATGGATGCTACGACGAGACTAATGCAAATGACCACGATATCCACTCCGACCGGTAATTCGCACAAAAAGCTGATGATTAAGTAACCGACGCTGACCGCCGAGAAAATCAAGAACACTCGCAACAATCTCCACGTGTACCGCTTCCTCCGCTCCTGTGTGGCTGACTTCGCCTCCTCATATGTCGGCCCGCCGCTCATCCAATATACGTACTGCCCTTTATGGACTATAATCATTAACAACAATATAGAAAGCACAAGCGCCAGAAGCGTAAGCTTTAGCATGATTTTTTCGGATTCTACTGCCGTAGAAAGAAGTGGCATTCCCACTATCATTTCCGCAATCAATACGATAGTCCACACGACTAGCCCCAGATAGCTCTTTTTGTACTGCATACTGTTGTTTCACACCTTCTTACTCTAGGATACTCTTCTCTATCTGCTCCGAAAGGAACTTCACGTACTCCGACTCCTCGCCTACCGGATCCGGTCCGTTCGTACGGAAAATCATGCTGCACGGATTCTCCTCCGTATAAGGTGCCCAGTACGGCATATCCGAGCCGTCGTCATCCTTGCCGTTCGGGTTACCGTTCTTTACGAAGTTGCTCCAGTAGTTACACATCTGTCGAGCGAGATCGTAGTGTGCTCCGCGCCAAGGTCTCCAGCATTTTGCCAAAGTCTCGAAGAAGAACCACAGCTCTACCGAATGGAACGTGCCGGGGTTATCCCAGCCCGGAATCTCCGGATCGAAGTTATAGTAATAGCCATCCTCGGCAATCTTCTTGAATACGCTCTTAATCGTACACTCCAGACCACTTACGAGCGCGTAATGGCCTTCACCGCACGGACGCGTTGCCTCCTCCATAGCCAAGAACTTCTCCGCATCTTCTCCGAAAATGTTCTTAGCAATCTCGGCAAGCTCTTCTTCATTTGCTGCCGCAATCGAATTCATGAACTCATTGGAGGTATTGCCGGCCATAATCGGAACGCGGTTGTGCTCACCGTTCATAATAATCTTAATCGGATCACCTACACAGAATACGTTGTCCTGTACGGGGAACATTCTGGGGTTCGAAGCCGCAAACTCGCCGTACTTCGCGCGAATCTCAAGTGCCGGGATCGCTCTTGCCTCCTCAAGCGTCTCAACGCCGAGCAATTCAAAGAACTTCTCACCGAGTTTCTCCGCAAACTCCATCGACGGAGGTGTCATAAAGCCGCCCTCGTTGTACGGGGAGCGAATCATACCACTCTGGATAATTGCCTTCTGGAACAGGCCCTTACTTCTAGGCGATGCAAGCTGTGCGAGAACGCTACCGCCACCTGCGGACTGTCCCGCAATCGTAATATTGTCCGGATCCCCGCCAAATGCGGCAATGTTCTTGCGAACCCACAAAAGGCCCTCTCTCTGATCCAAATGTCCGAAATTCGTCGGCGCATCGGGCTGATTCTTTGTCAGCTCGGGATGTGCCAAAAAGCCGAACACATTAAGTCGATAATTCACGGCAACTACTACGATTCCACGTCTCGCAAGACGCTCACCGTCAAATTCCATCTCCGCGGTATAGCCCCACTGGAAGCCGCCACCGAAGTACCATACGACAACCGGGAGCTTCTCATCTGCAGCTTTTGCCGGCGTCCATACGTTGAGATACAGACAATCCTCATCCATCGCGATATCCGGATCTACATGCCACTCTCTGCAATATATATCAGTGCCAAGGCCGGGCGTATCCTGTACCGAAATCGGTGCGAAACGATACGCTTCCTTCACGCCTTCCCAATCCTCACACGGCTGAGGTGCTCTCCAGCGATTCTCGCCTACCGGCGGTGCTGCAAAGGGAATACCCTTAAATGCAGTAATACGCGG
>JAZRJF010000070.1:0-11908 GCA_045645665.1 Lachnospiraceae bacterium
CGCATGCTGAAAAACTAATGAAAAAACTCGATTTTAGTAGTTGACAATTCAGCGTTTCTGTTGTACTATAGTGAAGCGGTTGTAAAACCGCTTCACACGTAGGGGTATAGTTCAGCTGGTAGAATAACGGTCTCCAAAACCGCAGGTCGTGGGTTCAAATCCTACTGCCCCTGTAAAGAGAAGACATCCGAAAGGATGTCTTTTTTCTATGCGATGTCACCGCAAATCGTTGATTATACGGCCAAACGGTGGTATAATATGAGAAGTGTGTCGGCTTCGTGCGGAGCGGCATAGGTGAACTAGTGTAATGCGAACAATTATGGGAGGTTACGTATGAGTGATTTTTTGAAAGTGAAGCAGGATGAACAGCTTTATCAGGCTTGTCTTGAGGCAAATGAGGCAAGAGCGAACAGCGAGTACACTCGTTGCTACGATGCGGTTTGTCAGGCATTTCGTTATATGGCGCTTAGACTGTGCAAGCAGGACGAGACGATTGACAATGCGGCTCTTTATGAGAAACTTGTGGAGCAGTCTCTTATGACGGACAGAAGCCTTGCCGGCTTCCGTGCGTTCCTGGTCGAGCCTTCGAAGACGGCGGATTCTCTTCAGGCGGAAAATGCGTACTCGGCCCTTGAGGAGGAGACGAACAAGTACGCTACGTATTATCAAAAGGGCATCTCTCCGAAGACGATAGAAGAGCTTCATGCCGGCTTCAGCGATGGAATCCACACGACCAGAGGACAGAGAAACGGTATGGATTCGGTGTTCTCTATGATCTTGGTTCTCGTTTTGATTGTGGGAGGTCTGTTGCTTCTTTTGCTGTCGGCGTTGATTCCGGCTATGTCGAATTGGCTGGTTGGTGGCGTTGTCTTTTTGGCTGCGGGCATTTTGTTCGGCTATATGAACGTAAAGGTGAAGAAATAGTCAACCTAAATATGCTCACAATAAGAGTTTCGATATAAAGGAGAAGCTACATGACGAAGTTGGAGCAGCTTGTTACGATATTAGAGGGAAGACGCGTCTGGATTCAGACGCACGATTTTCCGGATCCGGACGCCATCTCCAGTGCATTTGCCTTACAGTACCTTTTGCGTCTGCACGGCGTAGAGAGTACGCTTTGCTACTGTGGCAAGGTCGACAAGGTGAACATTCGCAGAATGCTCGAGCTGTTGGAGATTCCGATTAAGTCGATTGACGATTACAAGCCGGACGAAAAGGATGCAGTCATTACGATTGACGGACAGAAGGACAATTCGAATTTTACGGACATTTGCGGTGAGGAGATTGCGTGCATCGACCATCATCCGTGGGTGACGAAATACCAATATGCGTTTGTCGACCAGCGAATTGTAGGTGCTTGTGCGACAATCATTACGCACTATTGTATGGAGGCCGGTTTGACACTGCCCAGAGAAGTGGCGACGGCACTTTTATACGGAATTAAGATGGACACGTTGAATTTCTGCAACGGTGTTCAGAAAGAGGATATCGAGGCATTTGGCTATCTTCACGGAATGGCAGACCATCAGCTCATTACGGATCTGGACAACAACGTGATGGAGATTTCGGACTTACGTGCTTACGGTGCGGCGATTCAGGACGTTGTGATTTACGAGCGCATGGGCTTTGCACACATCCCATTTGACTGTCCGGATGGCTTGATTGCGCAGGTTTCAAACTTCATTCTTTCGTTGGATGCGGTAGATGTGTCCGTTATCTATGCAGAGCGTGGCGGCGGTTTGAAGTTTTCGGTTCGGTCGGAAATCGGTTGGCTAAATGCGGGACAGCTTATCAACCTCGCATTGCGCGACATCGGTAACGGAGGCGGACATCCTACGATGGCGGGAGGTCTGGTATTTGCCTCGCGTATGGATTCGCTTGGTAGGTCGTACGATGTGCCGATTCGTGATCGATTCCTGTCTGTGTTCAATGAAATAAAAGAGAAAGCGAGAGAAGCAGGTATATGTACCGAGTAATCAAGAGGGATGGAAACGCTAAGAGAGCGGAGTTTCAGACGGTTCACGGAACGGTTCAGACGCCGGTGTTTATGAACGTCGGAACGGTTGCGGCAATCAAGGGCGCCGCTTCTTCGGTGGATTTGGCGGGAATCGGGACGCAGATTGAGCTGTGTAACACGTATCACCTCCACGTTCGTCCGGGAGATGAAATCGTGCGAGAGATGGGTGGCTTGCAGCGCTTTATGTGCTGGGACAAGCCGATTTTGACTGACTCCGGCGGATTTCAGGTGTTTTCCTTGGCTAAGCTGCGCAAGCTCAAGGAGGAGGGCGTTACCTTCAATTCTCATGTGGACGGAAGAAAGATCTTCATGGGCCCCGAGGAGAGCATGCGCATTCAATCGAATCTGGCATCTACGATTGCGATGGCATTTGACGAATGTCCTCCGCATCCGGCAACACGTGAGTATATGCAGAATTCCGTAGACCGTACGACGAGATGGCTGTATCGATGCAAGGATGAGCTTACCAGGCTGAATCAATTGGATACGACCTTGAATAAAGAGCAGATGCTGTTCGGTATCAACCAGGGCGGAACGTTTGAGGACATCCGTATCGAGCATGCTAAGAGAATTACAGAGCTCGATCTTCCGGGCTATGCACTCGGAGGACTTGCCGTAGGCGAGAGCCACGATGAGATGTACCGTATTCTCGATTGCACCGTGCCGCATTTGCCTGTGGACAAGCCGGTTTATTTGATGGGCGTCGGAACGCCGGCGAACATTCTCGAAGCGGTAGATCGAGGCGTGGATTTCTTTGATTGCGTATATCCTACGCGCAACGGACGTCACGGACATGCTTATACGAATCATGGCAAGATGAATTTGAAAAATGAGCGATATAAGACCGACGACCGCCCGATTGAGGAAGGGTGTGACTGTCCTGCGTGCAGACATCACAGCAGAGCGTACATCCGTCATTTGCTCGTTGCGGGAGAAATGTTAGGATATCGATTAATGGTCTTGCATAATTTACGTTTTTATAATAGAATGATGGAGGAGATTCGCGATGCAATAGAGCGTGGCGAGTTTAAGGCTTACAAAAAGATGCGTTTGGAAGGCTTTGAAGCAGGAATTCAGCCGTAAGAACGAGACACATAAGAGGTAAGTAATTAGATTTTCAGAAAGGAGCTAACGCTATGGGTGGAATGGGTCTGTCATATATTATTATGATTGCCGTGTTCATCGGTATTTTCTATTTCATGATTCTTCGTCCTCAGAAGAAGCAGGAGCAGAAGATGCAGGCACTTCTCAACTCTCTTGAGATCGGAGATAGTGTAGTAACTACCGCAGGCTTTTACGGAGTTATCATTGATATTATTGATGAGCAGGGAGTAATCATTGTAGAATTCGGTAACAACAAGAACTGCCGTATCCCGATGAAGAAGGGTGCAGTTGTAGAAGTAGAGAAGGCAGTTAAGTAACGCATGTTTATACTGTGAGAAGGTATTTCATGAATATAGCGGGGCAGGAAGTGATTCCTGTCCCGCTATTGAATTTGTACCGATTCTTAATTTCTCAGTTTAGTCTTGTGTCGCTTCTAGCTTGCGG
This sequence comes from Lachnospiraceae bacterium, assembly GCA_045645665.1. Taxonomy (GTDB): domain Bacteria; phylum Bacillota; class Clostridia; order Lachnospirales; family Lachnospiraceae; genus ISDg. The sequence goes on from JAZRJF010000070.1 coordinate 3,566, forward strand.
GCAATCGCGTCGAGCAGCGTTTCCGGAACGAACAGCGAGCCGTCATAGCCCGTAGCCATCGCCAGTCCCGGCTTGTTGTCACCGTGATAATCCGAACCTCCGGTCAGAAGCAATGAGTGTCGCTTGGCGAGCTCCTTCACATAAGTCTCTTCCTCCGGCGAATAGGTAGAATAGACCGCTTCAATGCCATCGAGACCATATCCCTTCAACTCGGAAACCATCGCCTCAATGCGGTCCTTTGTAAAATGATACAGCATCGGGTGTGCGAGACTGACAAAGGCACCTGCCGCGTGGAGAGTCGTAATGACCTCCTTCGGGTCGAGATAGGTCCTCGGAACATAGTAAGGACTTGTTGTGTCCAGGAACCGATCGAAAGCATCCTTCATGCTATGTGCGTAGCCCTTAGCAACAAGCGCTTTGGCAAAATGCGCTCTCGTAATGGTGGAAGCATCGTTACTGCCAACCAGATCGTTTGTTGTAATCGCATAGCCGCCTTTCACAAATCGATCGAGCATTTGCTCGTTGCGCCTAATGCGACTTTGCAGCGAAGAGGAGAGCATCTGCTGTAAAGCCGCGCAGTGTTCGTCGACAAACAGTCCTAAAATGTGAATGTCTCTGCCGCCGTAGCCGGCCGTAACTTCGATTCCGGGAATGAGAGTGAGCGTGTCTGGCAAGACTCCTAAGCGCTCCAACTCTTTTCTTGCGTAAGCAATTCCGATCGTCGTGTCGTGGTCCGTCAATGCAAATGCGCGCAAACCGAGCTTCAAAGCCATGGCTACGAGCTCCTCGGGACGTACGGTGCCATCGGAATAACAGGAATGAACGTGTAGATCAATCGGTCGCATGAAAATCTCCCTTCAAAGCATTTTACCTAGACTAACACGAAAGCGGCCAAAATGCAACCGATAGCCTTCTGACGTGGCAATACTTCGCGATGGGAAATCAAGGCTCGCAAGCATGGAAATGCCTCGCTCGCATATACTGATAAAAAATAAACGGAGCCATTATGCGGATCAAATCAATCTGCCTATCCCTGTTGGTCAGCATGCTGTTGACGGCTTTGCTTTTGCTGATCACCGCATTTGCCATGTACCGAGGTGGGCTGTCGGGTGTCGGTGTCAGCGTATGCATCGTAGCTACATACACAATATCCAATTTTGTAGGGGGCTTTCTGCTCGGAAAATGCGCAAAAAGCCGGCGTTTTCTGTGGGGCGTGGCATTGTCCTGTGTGTACTTTGCAATCTACCTTTTGATTGGCTTGGGACTGAAGGAAAATGTTTCGATCGGCATCGGAAATGCAGTAATAACTTGCCTCATTATCGTGATAAGCGGCATGCTCGGAGGGATGCTTTCGGGCTGAATCGACAGCAAAGGTTTCGGAAAAAGCTTGACAAAAGCAATTGCATTTTCGGAGTGTGAGGAATTAATTTCAGCGATTCTTTTCTTGAATTTTTGCGTAAAAAAGGGTATACTATAGACAGAAGAGAAAACAACATCCTGGGGTGTTCGATACTCCTGTTATTTTGAACCTACAACTTTAAAAAGGGATTCCTATATTGGTGTGTGGCTGTCAGGCCTCCGTTTGCAGTGGAAGGCAAAAGCACACTTGCGGTTGCCCACCTAGCATTGGCTAGGAGTCAAGATACAGGAACCGGCATTCTGGGAGAACTGAAAAAAACCGGGTGAAAGAGTTGCTCTTTCACCCGTTCTTGCTATATGGAGAATTTCTATGTGCTGCGAGTAGCGGTGACGCTGTGTGTAAGTGCCTCACTTGGTTACTCCGACGGCGTATTCGTGGAAACCGCCTCCATGATGGCGTTGATTAAGTATGTTTCGGTATAGCGAAGCTCGTTGGATGGAGAGATTTCGTTCGGCTCAAGTCCTTTTGCAAGCTCTTCGTTGATGTGGAGCAGTGCATTTGGCAAGAGGGGATACATAATTTCTACTGCGTCGGTTTGATACGTGATGGATGCACCGGTAATGTGCGTGTCGCTCGCGGTAACCGTTAGTGAAACCGGATAATCTCCCAATAGCAGCTCCTTATGATAGATGCCTGCCGTATAGCTTGGTGTGGCCGATGATGGTTGATTTTTGTCTTTGCCGATAAGGGAAAGGATAAGAATCAATACGAGAATCGCCAATATTGCAGCGCATACGAGAAAGATGTTTCTCCGTTTCAATACCATGATTTTTGTTTCTGCCATGATGACTCCTAAAGCGTTTGTATACTATATGTCATGCGACGGCAGTTATTCCTTGTACATGTACGTTTCGAGAAAGGAGAGAGGGTACCATGAGTGTTCAATTTGTAATCGGAATCCAAGGCTCGGCCGTGACAGAGCTGTTGTACGACCGGATGCTGTCGCTTTCCGAAGAGCAGGGTGGCGATAAGCTGATATATTTTGTTCCCGAGCAGGCTACTTTGCAGGCGCAAAAGGAACTGACGGAGCGTCATCCGAGACATTGCGTTGCGGACATTGATATTCTTCCTTTTCGAAGACTGGCATATCGATTGACGGAAGAGCTGGGTGATCGCTTGTTGCCGATGCTCGACGATATCGGCAAAGGCATGGTCGTTAAGAGAGTGCTTCAAAAGAAGGATTCCGAGTTGACCTTGTACCGCAATAAGGCCGGGAAGCCGGGCTTTGTACAGGAGGTCAAGTCCTTGCTTTCCGAGTTCTCCAGATACATGGTGGAGCCGGAGACACTGCAGGAGCTTTCCGACCGAGTCGATGATTCGTATATGCAAAAGAAGCTCGTCGACCTTTCGGCGATATTGGAGGGCTTTCGTGAGAATCTGTCCTCTGAGTATATTACGGAGGAAGACATCTATTCCGCGATGTGTCCGCTTTTGGAGGAGTCCGAGCGCATGAAGGACACGCATCTGTTCCTCGATGGCTTTACCGGCTTTACGCCTTCGCAATACGAGCTGCTTCGTACGTTGCTTCGCAAGGCAAAGACGGTGACGATTGCGGTTACGATGGATCCGGCTTGTTATCATGCGAGCTTGACGCCGCAGCATTTGTTTACGATGAGCGCGCGTATGATTGAGATGTTTGAGAAGATGGCTAAGGAGACGGGGCACGAATTGCTTGCACCGTGCTTTGCCGCGCTTCCGGATAAGGAGCCTTCGCTTGCGCATTTGCAAAAGCATCTGTTCCGTCAGCAGGTGGAGACGTATGATAAAATGCCTGCGATTACGATTCAGTCCTTAGACAATATGCGAAGTGAGGTTTCCTACGTAGTAGGGCAGATCGTCGAGCTTGTGCAAATGCACAATTACCGCTATAGCGACATCGGTATCCTGTGCGGAGACGTAGAGGGCTATTCCGACGTGCTTCGAGAAGCGCTGGAGTCTGCGGGAATTCCGTTTTTCATTGACTATAAGAGCAATGCAATGAGTAATGCATTGATTGATTACATACGAAGTTTGCTTCGAATCTTTTTGACTGATTTTCGTTCGGATACGGTACTGCATTTTATGAAAAATCCGCTTTCGGATTATTCCGTGCGGGAAATATCGTATCTGGAGAATTATCTGCTGGCAAGAGGAATTCGGGGCTATTCGTCGTGGAAGCGTGGCTTTCAGGGCGGTTACAAGACGTCGCACGCTTGCAACGAGGAGATGGTGGCCGATGTGGCGGCAAGACTGCTTTCCGAGCTGTCTCCGGTACGCGATGCATTGCTTTCCAAGGCGACGTTAAAGGATAAGATTGTGGCGCTGTACGAGTTTCTTCGTGGACAGCATCTATACGATAAGCTCGAGAGTCTTGCAGATCGTGCACTCGTGAGCGATATTCCGTGGGCAAGAAGACGCGAGAAGGAATATCGGCAGATATATCGCTGTGTTATGGAGCTTTTGGACCAGCTAGTGGCGTTGCTCGGCGATTCCGAGCTGTCGCTGCAGGATTTGGCCGGCGTGTTGGATACCGGGTTTGCTGAGCTGAAGGTCGGTGTCATCCCTCCGGAAAAGGATTCGGTTGTGGTGGGCGATTTGAAGCGTTCAAGACTTTCCGGCATTCGTCATTTGTTCTTTATGGCGGTGAACGAGGGGGTTGTTCCCGGCCGCGCGGGTGCGTCTGAGCTGTTGACGCAGCTTGAACGTGAGAAGCTGAAGAATCAGTATGCTTTGGAGCTGTCCGAGACGCGCAAGGAGAGCGTATCGACGGAGGAGTTCTATCTGTTTCTTGCATTTTCAAGACCGACCGAGCATTTGACGATTACGTATCGAAGAAGTGGTGAAGACAACACGGAATATCGGCCGTCGTATGTCGTATACCGTATACTTCGTCTGTTCCCCGAGCTTCACGTTACGACCGAAGCCGATATCGAGGATTTCTTTGATACATTACGAGCGGATGGTGGCGTGTCGCAATTTGTACATTCCTATGCGAGAATTCTCGAGGAGGGCGGAACGCCGGACGAGCTTGCGCTGTACAGATGGTTTTTGGAGAACGAAGCCTCGGTATCTCTTCCTACTTCAGTTCGTGAACTGCAGCAGGCCTATGCGGGTGAGAAGTGGCAGGAAACGATGCGTGCGGAGGTGGCGGAACTGCTGTATTCACATTGCCTCAAAGGCTCGGTTTCTCGTCTGGAGGCATATGCGGCTTGCGCGTATAAGCATTTTCTCCAATATGGCTTGGGACTTGAGGAGCGACGTGAGTTTGAGCCAAATGCGATGGATATCGGCAATGCGTTTCACGATGCGCTGAAACGCTTCTTCTTGATGATCAAGGACAGCGGCTGTGAGCTGCGTACGATGCAGGATGACGTTGTCAAAGAGTATATGCAAAGGGCAGTTGAGGAGACGATGGAGCTTCCGTGGACGGAAGCCTTCGGAGCCTCGAATCGAAATGCGTATTTGCGAACGACGATGGAGCGAATTCTTCATCATATGGCCGGAATCTTTAAGGAACAGCAGATTGCGGGAAGCTTTGATCCTGCACAGTTTGAGCAGTATCAGCACTATTATTCCGAGCATCTGGACCTGCGAGGAATTGTGGACCGCATCGATATGTGTAAGACAGAGGACGGCAATTTCTTTAAGATTGTCGACTATAAATCGGGCAAGAAGGAGTTCGACACGAACCAGATGATGGCCGGCTTGGATATTCAGTTGCCCGCGTATATGTTGATGTATGCGAAGAGCAATCCGGACGGTGCGCAACCGGCAGGCGCGTTTTATCACAAGCTCGATTATCCGATTTTGGATGAGGCTAAGTCGAAAGAGGCGGACCGACTTCGTGCGTTACGTCCGAGTGGTCTGATTCGCAGCGAGAGCGATGTAGTAAAGCTTATGGACCGCCATTGCGACAAGGACGGTTCTTATAAATCTGTCTATGTACCGATTGAGATGAAGGACGGAAGGTATAGCGGAAAGGACAACAATGCCTATTCACAGCTCGGAATGGACCGTCTGCTCAATCAAGTGGAGCAGATTATGGAGATACAGGCCGAGGAGATCTTGAGCGGGAATATAAAGCGTGCGCCGTACAAGTCGGGAAGCAAAGAGGCATGTACGTATTGCCCTTATCGCGGTGTCTGCGGAAAAGAGCATCGCACGGGTCCCGAGTACCGCGATGTCAAGATGATGGCTATGCAGATGGAAGCAAAAAGTGCGGCTCGATTGAGCGAGGAAGGAGAAGAGTAAGCATGGGAATCGCATTTACACCACAGCAGCGACAAGTAATTGAAGCACCTCGTGGGAATAACATTTTGGTTTCCGCGGCTGCAGGCTCGGGAAAGACTGCGGTGCTTGTACAGCGTATTCTCGAAAAGCTTACGAGAGAGGATAACCCGATTAATATCGATGAGCTGCTCGTTGTGACCTTTACCAACGCTGCCGCCGCGCAGATGAAGGAGCGTATTCAAAAGGCGATTGATGCTGCGCTTGAGGATGACCCGTATAATGAGCATTTGCTTCGTCAATCGAGGCTTGTACCGTTTGCCAGCATTATGACTACGGATGCATTTTGCCAAGGTCTTGTGCGCCGGTATTTTCACGAGCTGGACATCGATCCGTCGTTCCGCGTACTGGAGGAAACCGAGGAGGAGCTTTTGCGCGAGGAGTGTGTAAATGCTGTGCTTGAGCGAGCATACGATTCCGGCGATGAGGTATTTCTTCAGTTGGTTGAGCTATACGGAGGCAATCGCGGCGATAGAAAGCTGGAGAAGCACATTAAGGAGCTTCATAAGAGGGGAGACAGCACACCGTGGCCGGAGCAGTGGTTTTCCGAGGCGACCGATGCACTCAATGTGACGACGGAGAACATCTCTGAGCAGCTCTATTTTCAAAACATGCTATTAATGGTCCACATTATGCTGGACGATGCCATGTCCTTTTTGGACAATGCAATGGAGCTATGCGACCAACCGGACGGACCGTATGAGTATGTCGCTGCGCTGGAGTCGGATAGAGAGTTCTACAAGCTGCTCATGAGGGCCGAAACGTATGAACATATGAAAAAGCTGATCGATGAGCATACATTTCCATCCCTAAAGGCCGTTAGGCGCTCCGACGTAGACGAAGAGTTGAAGAACAAGGCGCAGGCGGAGCGAAAGGCAGCAAGAAAAATTTTCGACGGAATCAAGGATGACTTCTTTTTTGCGGACATCGAGCGGTATGTTGCGATGGCGAACAGCTGTGTCCCGCTTATGAAGAAGCTTACGGAGCTTACGGTGCAGTATCACCGAGAGCTGCGCGTACGTCAGCGCGAGGAAAATGCGTATTCCTTCTCGGAGCTTGCCCATATGGCACTGGGTTTGATTGTACGAATTGAAGAGGACGGTACGATACATACGACTGAGGTTGCGGAGCAATGTCGTAGACAGTATGACGAGATTATGATTGATGAGTATCAGGATTCCAATCTCGTTCAGGAGCTTTTGTATCGAAGCATCTCCACCGAAGAGGACGGCATACCGAATATGTTCATGGTAGGAGATGTGAAGCAAAGCATCTACAAGTTCCGTATGGCAAGACCGGAGCTGTTTTTGGAGAAGTATTATCGCTATGAGGGGAACCCGAGCGCGGGAATCCGAATCGATCTTCAGAACAATTTCCGAAGTCACCCCGTGATCCTTGAGGGAGTTAACCGAATCTTTCGTCGCATCATGATTCCGCAGGTCGGTGGAATCGAATACAACGATTCCGCGGCTTTGTATCCGGGGGATGAGCCCTCGGCGCCGGCAATGCAAGAGCGCAGAAACCGCTTTTTGCTTAACGTTCCCGAGGAAGGGGAAGGTGCCGGACTTGCACAGGAACGACGAGAGGCGTCCATTCAGACCATTATCAATGAGATTGTTTCTTTGACGGCACCGGATTCGGTTGCTCGGACAAAGATTGACGGAGAGGAAAGACCGATTCGCTACGGCGATATCGTTGTGCTGGTGCGTTCGTTCAAGGGTGTGGCGTATCCACTGATTGACGCATTACAGGAAGCCGGAATTCCCGCAATCGCCGCGTCTATGAGCGGCTATTTTGAGAGTCGTGAAGTGCAGACGGTGCTTTCGTTTCTTCGCGTTATGGACAATCCGTTGCAGGACATTCCGTTTGCCACGGTGCTTCGTTCCGCCATCGGACGCTTTACGGACGAGGAGCTTGCGCTGCTTCATTTGGCCGGAAAGAACCTCGAAGAGGAGCATAGGTTCCCGTATTTGTACGAGGTGCTTCTGTATCTGCGCGATCTGGAGCCTTGTACGCAGCGTTTTGCGGGAATTAAGGAAAAGGCAATCGCATTTTTGTCGATGTATGAATCCATGTGCGACAAGAGAAGCTTTCTTACGGTTCCCGAGCTGTTAAATGAGATATATATTTCAACCGGATACGTTGCTTACGTAACGGCGATGAAGGACGGTCAGTATCGTGAAAAGAATTTGCTGATGCTTTTGCACAAGGCAAAGCAGTTTGCAAAGGGCAATCACGTGTCGCTGTCGGACTTCCTCGCGCATCTTGAGCATATGATCAAGTATGAGCTGAATATGAAAAAGGAAGAAGCGGGCAGTTCAGTCAACGCCGTTCGCATTATGACCATCCACAAGAGCAAGGGCTTGGAGTTCCCCGTTGTGATTTTGGCGGACCTGGACAAGAAGTTCAACTTGCGTGATATAAATGCCGAGCTGGTGCTTCATCCGGATTACGGTATCGGTCCGGATTACATCGATGCAGAGCAACATACGAAGCGTACGACGCTACAGAAGAAACTGTTTCAGTGCATGCTCAAGCAGGATGCGCTCGGAGAGGAGCTTCGCCTTTTGTACGTGGCAATGACACGTGCGAAGGAATATCTTACGATTGTCGGTGCGGTATCGAAACGAAACGATCTACTGCTTGAGCTGACGCCC
>JAZRJF010000071.1:0-23134 GCA_045645665.1 Lachnospiraceae bacterium
TCGTGTGAGCCGCTTTGCGTGTGCCGCGTTTGCGACAGCTTCGCTAGTTTACTACACTCCGGACTATTTGTCAACACCTTTTTTTGATTTTTTTCACGAGAATTTCTTCCCACGAAAATGCTCTTCAGAACGGACGGAGAAAGAGGGATTTGAACCCTCGCGCCGCGTGAACGACCTACACCCTTAGCAGGGGCGCCTCTTCAGCCTCTTGAGTATTTCTCCATGCTGAATTCTTTGCTTGAATTCCCTGTCAATTTTGCTTCGCTCATCCGCACATCTCTGCCGAAATCGCTTCGCGACAACTTAAAAAAATACGTTTTTTCAAGTGGCGCATTATTTAATATATCAAAGTTTCTTTCCTTTGTCAACCCTGTTTTGATACTTTTTTAAAGGAAAGAAGCAGGTAAACTCCCTCCTCGGAAGCCTACCCACTTCTATAGTATACCCACTATTTATTTATCCATACATCTTGTGTTTTGTATGTTTTTTCAAGCCCTTGCAAATGTATCTTCATTGCCTGCTCTACTGAGGATTTTTCCTCTTCGGACCCTACTTTGAGCATTTTTATTACCGAAGAACTCTTGCTCGAATGAACTATTCCTCAACCGGCTCTTCGTCAATTGCTTCTACTTCGATGGGCTCTTCATCTGCGTCGGCCACTACCTCGGCATTTTCCTTGCTCATCGCGTCCTGCATCTTGCCGAGTACTTCATCGTCGGTCTGATTGTCGGACTCACGTACCTTTGCAAAGCTCGCCACACGAATGTCACTCTCCGTATCGATGTTCATACAACGAACTCCGGAAGTGTTTCTTCCGATGACACTAATCGTGGAAACCGGAATACGAATCAAAATGCCCTCATTCGTGATGATAATGATTTCATTTTCCTCTTCCACTGCCTTTGCGCCAACCAAAGTTCCGGTACGCTCCGTGATCTTGTAGCAGCGCACGCCCTTACCGCCACGGTGCTGCGTGCTGAACTCATCCATGCGAGTGCGCTTTCCGAGTCCATTTTCCGAAAGGAACAACAGATATTCGCCGTCGTCCGAGGTCTGCATTGCTACTACCTCATCGTCGCCATCCAAACGAATACCCCAGACACCCATCGCACTACGTCCGGTGCCTCTGACGTCACGCTCGTTGAAGCGGATGCTTTGGCCGTTCTTCGTAACGAGGAAAATGTCCCTCTGGTTGTCCGTAGCCTTTACCTCAATCAGCTCATCGCCATCGCGCAGCGTAATCGCCTGAATACCGGTCTTGCGGATATGCTGATATGCCTGCATTCTCGTCTTCTTAACAATACCGTGCTTTGTTGCCATGAACAGATAACGATCATCGCCGAATTCCTTAATCGGAACGATTGCGGTTACCTTTTCACCGCCCATAAGCTGCAACAAATTGATGATTGCGGTTCCACGAGCAATTCTGGATGCTTCGGGAATCTGGTATGCCTTCATCTGGTACACACGTCCGAGATTCGTGAAGAACAACAGACTGTGATGGTTTGTCGTCATGAACAGATCCTCGATAAAGTCGTCCTCAATCGTATGCATACCTTTGATGCCCTTACCGCCGCGGTTCTGCGTACGGAAATTCTCAATGCTCATACGCTTGATGTATCCGAGCTTTGTCATAGCGATTACGGTTGCATCATCCGGAATCAAATCCTCCATGGAAATGTCGAACTCGTCATAACCGATCGTCGTTCTTCTATCGTCGCCGTATTTGTCGGAAACGTAAGTAATCTCCTCGCGAATTACGCTAAGCAGCTTCTTGTTGTCCGCCAAAATCGCACGATACTCGGCAATTCGGCTCATCAGCTCTGCGTATTCGTTCTCAAGACGCTCTCTCTCCAAACCGGTCAGCTGACGAAGACGCATATCGACAATTGCCTGCGCCTGTACATCGTCGAAACCGAACTGCTCGGTCAAACGTCCCTTTGCCTCGGCCGTCGTCTTCGAGGAACGGATGATATGAATGATCTCATCGATGAAATCCAAAGCCTTCAGCAGAGCCTCCATAATGTGAGCTCTCTCCTCAGCCTTGTTCAAATCGTACTGCGTTCTGCGAGTTACGACCTCTTCCTGATGCTTCAGGTAATAACGAAGCATATCGAGAATGTTCAATACCTTCGGCTCGTTATTCACGAGCGCCAGCATAATAACACCAAACGTATCCTGCAGCTGCGTGTGCTTATACAAATGGTTCAATACGACCGTCGGATTTGCATCTCTTCTCAGCTCGATACACATACGCATACCCTGACGATCGGACTCATCGCGCAAATCTACGATTCCGTCGACCTTCTTGTCGCGTACAAGCTCGGCAATCTTCTCAAGAAGACGTGCCTTGTTCACCATGTACGGAAGCTCGGTAACAACAATTCGGTTCTTACCGTTCTCCATCGGCTCAATCTCACTTACGGCACGAACGCGAATCTTGCCACGTCCAGTGCGGTATGCCTCTTCGATTCCCTTCGTTCCGAGAATCTGAGCGCCGGTCGGGAAATCGGGTCCCTTTACAATCTGCAAAATCTCATCGATATCGGTTTCACGATCCTCGATCTTGTTGTCGATAATCTTTACAACAGCCGAAATCACCTCGCGCAAATTGTGCGGAGGAATGTTCGTAGCCATACCTACGGCAATACCGGAGGTACCGTTTACAAGGAGGTTCGGATATCTTGCCGGCAATACAACCGGTTCCTTCTCCGTATCGTCGAAGTTCGGAATGAAATCGACCGTATCCTTGTTAATGTCCGCAAGCATCTCAACGGAAATCTTCGAGAGACGTGCCTCGGTGTATCGCATAGCAGCGGCGCCGTCACCATCGACGGAACCGAAGTTACCATGTCCGTCTACGAGCGGATATCTGGTGTTCCACTCCTGCGCCAGGTTAACGAGCGCTCCGTAGATAGAGCTGTCGCCGTGAGGATGGTATTTACCCATCGTATCACCGACGATACGGGCACATTTTCTATGCGGCTTATCCGGACCGTTGTTCAATTCGCTCATTGCATGGAGAATACGACGCTGAACCGGCTTCAAACCGTCTCTTACATCCGGTAACGCACGTGCCGCAATAACGGACATCGCGTACTCGATATAAGATTTCTCCATCATTTTTTTCAGATCGACGTCATCAATTTTATCAAAAATATGTTCGTCCATATATCTTCCTTCCTAGACTCATTGAAATGTACAGCTTAGATGTCCAAATTCTCTGCGTATTTTGCATTTTCCTCGATGAACAATCTACGCGGCTCTACCTCGTCGCCCATCAAGGTCGTAAAGGTCAAGTCAAGCTCGCTCAAGCTGTCCTCGTTCATATTGACACGTCGCAAAATGCGCTTCTCCGGGTCCATTGTTGTCTCCCAAAGCTGTTCCGCATCCATCTCACCAAGACCTTTGTAACGCTGAATCTTGTTGTTCTGGTCACGACCGATCTCTGCGAGAATCTTATTCAATTCATCGTCGTTGTAAGCGTACCATACCTGCTTTCCGCGCTCAATCTTGTAAAGCGGCGGCATTGCGAGATATACATGGCCCTGCTTGATCAGCTCGGGCATAAAGCGATAGAAAAATGTCAACAAAAGCGTACTGATGTGAGCTCCGTCTACGTCGGCATCGGTCATGATGATGATCTTGTGGTAACGCAGCTTCTCGATGTTGAAATCATCGTGAATACCGGTACCGAATGCCGTAATCATCGCACGAATCTCCGCATTCGTCAAAATCTTATCCAATCTCGCCTTCTCTACGTTCAAAATCTTGCCTCGCAGCGGCAAAATGGCCTGCGTAGCACGAGTTCTTGCCGTCTTAGCAGAGCCGCCGGCGGAATCACCCTCTACGATATAGATCTCACAACGCTTCGGATCCTTGTCCGAGCAGTCCGCAAGCTTTCCGGGAAGACTCTGGCTCTCAAGCGGAGACTTTCTTCTCGTAAGCTCTCTTGCCTTTCTAGCGGCATCTCTTGCTCTCTGCGCAAGCACGGATTTTTCTACGATAATCTTCGCAACCGAAGGATTCTGCTCAAGGAAGTAGGTCAGCTGCTCGCTTACAATGCTATCTACCGCACCTCTCGCCTCGCTGTTACCGAGCTTCTGCTTCGTCTGTCCCTCAAACTGCGGATCCGGAAGCTTTACGCTGATAATCGCCGTCAAGCCCTCTCGGATATCCTCACCCTCGAGATTCGGCTCATTTTCCTTCAAAAGCTTGCTCTTACGAGCGTAGGAATTGAACGTCTTCGTAAGTGCATTTCGAAAACCGACTAAGTGAGTACCGCCCTCGGGCGTCGTAATATTGTTAACAAAGCTGTAGCAGCCGTCGTTGTATGCGTCGTTGTGCTGCATTGCAACCTCAACACTAACGTCGCCTACCGTACCCTCAAAGTACAATACGTCCTGGTACAATGCGGTCTTTCCCTTGTTGAGATACTGCACGTACTCCTTGATACCGCCTTCGTAGTAGAAGCTTTTCTCAACCGGCTCCGCTCCTCGCTTATCGCACAGAGTAATGCGAAGTCCCTTCGTGAGAAATGCCATCTCGCGCAGACGCTGCTTCAAAATGTTATAATCGTATACCGTATCCTCGAAAATCTCCGCATCCGGATGGAAGGTAACCGTCGTACCGGTACGATTCGTCGTGCCGATTTCGGCCAAAGGCATTACAACCTTACCGCGCTCATACCTCTGCATATATCTCTTGCCATCCAAATCTACGATAACCTCGAGACGATCGGACAAAGCATTTACAACCGAAGCACCTACGCCGTGAAGACCACCGGATACCTTGTATCCTCCACCGCCGAATTTTCCGCCGGCATGCAAAATCGTAAATACAACCTCTACTGTGGAAATGCCCTTCTTTTTATTGATCTCTACAGGAATACCGCGACCGTCATCTACGACCGTAATCGAGTTGTCCTCATTGATGGTTACGTGAATCTCCTTACAGTAGCCCGCAAGTGCCTCGTCTACCGCATTGTCGACAATCTCGTACACCAAATGGTGAAGACCTCTCGAGGAAGTACTACCGATGTACATACCCGGTCTCTTACGGACTGCCTCTAAGCCCTCCAAGATTTGAATTTGATCAGCGCCATATTCCTGACTCATAAATCCTCCTATCATGTGCATCGCTAGGCAAATGCCTGCGACAAAAAATCATTTCACTATGTATTAAACGTACACTAAACCCCGTTATACTCGGTAACCGTTCCGTTCTTCACAAAGAAAATCTTATCCTCCGACGAACGATGCTCTACGAATTCCTCCATACCGGTACAGGTTACAATCGTCTGAACATCCTTTAGCTCGTTCAACAGGTGCTCCTGTCTGTTTCTGTCGAGCTCCGAAAGCACGTCATCCAAAAGCAACACCGGCGTATCTCGCAATCGCCTCTTCACAAGCTCAATCTCAGCCAGCTTCAAAGCAAGTGCTACCGTACGCTGCTGACCCTGCGAACCATACAATCGTACATTTTTCTCATCGATATACAACGACAAATCGTCTCGATGCGGGCCGACGCTCGTTGCTTTTCGGAAAATGTCCTGCTGTAGACACCTTCCCAGCTGCTCCTTCAATCGCTCCGCCTCACAATTCGGCTCATATACCATGTGCAACATTTCGGTATCACCGGAAAGCACCCGATGCTTTTCCTGAACAATCGGTAACAATTCTTCTACAAACGACTGTCTCGCCTGAATAATATATGTACCATACCTTACCAGCTGGTCATCCCATACTTCAATTGTTCCCGCTAAATGCGCATCTCTATCAAGCTGCTTTAATAAATTATTACGCTGCTGAATGATCTTGTTGTAATTCGCAAGGCTACTGCAGTAGAGCTTATCCATCTGACAAAGCTCCATATCGAGAAAACGACGTCGTTCTACAGGACCGTTTTTCATCATCGAAAGATCATTTGGGCTAAATGAAATCGCATGCAACAAGCCGAACAAATCTGCCCCACGCTTTACCGGAACTCCGTCTATTGCAGCGCCCTTCTTTTGATTGGCTTTCAAATGCATATCGATTCGATGCGGTATTGTGTCTCTCTCCATCCTTGCGCAAATGTGAGCCTCTTCTAAGCCGAGTCGAATCATCTCACGTTCTTTGCTTCCGCGAAAGGATTTCGTAGTCGCTGCGACCATAATCGCCTCGAGAATATTGGTCTTTCCCTGCGCATTGTCTCCAAACAGAAGATTCACTCCCTTTGAAAACTCAACAGACAGCATCTCATAATTTCTAAAGTTGCTTAGTTGCAACGAATGAATGAACATCTGCAAGAACTCCCGTTCGCAAAATTAGGCCTCTACCTTAACCGTTACTCCGTCAAAGGTGAATTCATCGCCCGGATACAGCTTTCTTCCGCGTCGCAAATCCACTTCGCCGTTTACAAGCACCTGGCCATCCGTAATCACAAGCTTAGCCTCTACACCGTCCTCCACAAGTCCGGCGAGCTTCATTGCCTGACCAAGCTTAATAAATTCATCACGCAAATGAATTGTCTCCATCAAATCTTCCTTTCCGCTAGCCGATTAACGAGCTGTAAAGTTCACCGGCAAGATCAAATAAATATAGCTTTCCTCTGTGTTGCGGATAAAGCAAGGCGCTTTTGCATTAGTCATATAAATGCTCACCTCTTCATCCTCAATTGCACGAAGCGCGTCCATCAGGAACTTCGGATTGAAACCGATCGTAAGGTCGTTGCCTTCCTTCTGAACCATAATCTCTTCGTCCATCGTTCCGAGAGAGGAATTCATATTCAAAGACATTGCTCCATCGAAAATGTCGATAATAATCGGTCTTCTCTCAGACTCCTTTACAAGCAGAATCGCACGATCGATACAATCCATCAGCTCGCGCTTATTCACAACGAGCTTCGTATCGTAGTCCGTCGAAATCATCTGCTTCACGTTATAGTACTTTCCTTCGATCAAACGGGAAAGAATCACTGTCTTATCAAATTCCACAACAACATGACGATCGATAAAGTACAGCTTTACCTCCTTGTCCATGTCGCCGCTCAAAATCTTTCCGATCTCGACAAGCGTCTTGCCGGGAATGATTACGCTGCAAGGCTCGTACGCTTCTTTCAGCTGTACGCTGCGGATACTGATACGGTGTCCGTCAAGGGAAGTCACCTTCAGCATATTGTCCTGAATCTCAAAGTACTCACCGGTCATTACCTTGTTGTTCTCGTTGTCGGATACCGAGAAGATTGTCTGACGGATGAGCTCCTTCAAGGTAAACTGAGAAATCGTAACGGCGCGATTCTTCTGGAATGTCGGAAGTGCGGGAAAATCCTCACCGCTTTGTCCGGCAATCTTAAACTTCGCCTTACCGCACGTAATAAATGCCGTATAAGAAGAATCAACCTCGATAATCACGATATCCTCGGGAAGCTTTCTCACGATATCGGAGAAAATGCGTGCATTTAACGCTACCTTACCCTTCTTATCCACGCGTCCTTCCACAACGGATTCAATTCCGAGCTCCATATCGTTAGAGGTGATGCGAACACCTTCCTCGAGCGTTTCAAGAAGAATGCATTCGAGAATCGGGAGAGAGGTCTTCGAAGGAACTGCCTTCAAAGAGATCGATAAAGCATTTAACAATTCTGCTTGCTTACAAATAAATTTCATAACATATCTCCTTTCATATTCACATCTCCGTCTCATACGCCGGAGGCTCATAAATAAATAAAGCTTAGATTCTTAGTATTCGTATTAGGGGCTGTTAGTTTGTTGATAACGCCCTCAAAGCCAGTCACTGCAAGGCTTTGCAATTTGGATTCCTCTTTGATGAAAATGTGGATGAAGAGGACAGCTTTGTGAAGAACAAAAAGCACTGTTTGTAACCGTCAAAAATGTATAAACAACACTTCTCGGTTATCCAATGTGAGTTAACATAATATCAAACGGTATATCCACTACATATCCACAAAACGAGGATCAGTTCATACTGAGCTTCTTGCGAAGAACATCGATGGCATTCGCAATAGAGGGATCGCTCTTAATATCTTCGGATACCTTGTTGCAAGCATAATGCACGGTCGAATGATCGCGATTGCCGATTGTCTTACCGATCTCATCGAAGGAAAGTGTTGTGAACTCGCGGCAAAGGAACATAGCAACCTGTCTCGGATATGCGATATTACGGCTCTTGTTCTTCTGAATCATCTGCGAAGCACTGATGTTGTAGTGCTCTGCAACTACATTGAGAATCAAATCAATCGTGATTGTCTTCTTGGAATCCGTAGAAATGATGTTCTTCAAGGCTTCCTGTGCCAAAGAAAGTGTAATCTCCTTCTTCTGAAGGCGACTCAGTGCAACGACCTTAGTCAGTGCACCCTCCAGCTCACGAATATTAGAGCAAATGTTCGTAGCGATGTAGTTAATAATCTCATCGGAAATCTGAAGATTATTAATCTCCTGCTTCTTCTTGAGAATTGCCATACGGGTTTCGAAGGCAGGAGCCTGAATATCTACTGTAAGACCCCACTCAAAACGAGAACGAAGACGATCGTCGAGAATCTGCAGCTCCTTCGGATTCTTATCGGACGAGATGATAACCTGTCCGCCCTTGTCTCTCATATCGTTGAACGTATGGAAGAATTCCTCCTGTGTTCGTTCCTTATTAATAATGAATTGGATATCGTCGATGAGAAGGACATCATTGGAGCGATATTTTTCACGAAATTCTTCGGAAGCGGTACCACCGACCTTAATGGCCTTAATCAAATCGTTCGTAAATGTCTCGCTTGTTACATACAAAACCTTTTTCTCCGGTGTATGCTGCACGATGTAATTCGCAATTGCATACATCAAGTGAGTCTTACCGAGTCCGGCTCCTCCGTAAATGTACAGCGGATTATAGATATGACCCGGAGCCTCGGCAACTGCCAAAGAAGCGGCATGTGCGTAATTGTTATTCTCTCCGACTACGAAGGAATCGAAGGTATACTGCGGATTGATCAGCTTACTTGCGAGATTCGTATTCTGGTTCTTCTTCTCGGTATCTCTACGCACTACCTGAGAATACAAAAACAATTCAATCTCATAATCGATGTGCATAACTTCTGCAATGGCCGTCTTGATGAACGGTGTATATTTGCTTCGGATAAAGTCCAAGCTACCGAGCGTAATATCATTGTCGTCCGCAACGAGCGTAACCATATTGTCTTCTACATCATACACTTTGAGTGGTAAAAGCCATACGCGATAAGAAACATCGGAAATAGGATATTCCGACTTCATGTAAGCAAGTATTTCATTCCATCTGCTTTCGAGCAGCTCTTTTGAATGCATGAGAAACCTCCGAAAATAACAAAAAAGTGATACAAAAAAATGATGAAAAGCAACGTATATATCGCCTTATAAAATCAAAAACAATACCTTAGTTTAGTATACTATAAATCCATTTTGAAAGCAAGCTATATTTATATAAGGAAGCAATAGAAATTGAATTTTTATTGTAGAAAGCATTGTATTGCCCACTAAGGCGTTTTTTATGAAAATAGGTCATTTTACTATGCAAAATCGTAAATGCGCTAAAAAGGGCAAATAAACAATGTATTAACGTCTTATCCACATCAGGTACCGCCTAGAAAATAAGGTGTTTTTATAAGTTATCCACAGGCTGTTGATAAGAAAATCCGAAATATCCACTATGTAAGTGGGGTATTTGCACGAATATGTGCATAACAGTGTGGGTTTTGTTTTTATAAATTTATGAATTTTGTGCTTGACGTATAGTGGATTAGTCACTATAATATAGAACGCACCACGTGTACGCACGTGGGAGTATTAACGTAGGAGGGCTTTGTATTATGAAGATGACATTTCAGCCTAAGAAGAAGAGCCACGCTAGAGTTCATGGTTTTCGTCAGAGAATGTTAACGGCAAGTGGTAGAAAGGTTTTGTCTGCTAGAAGAGCAAAGGGTAGACATAAGATTTCTGCATAGGTCGCATTTATTGTGACCTTTTTTGTCTTATATGGACATGAAAGAGAGCGCATTTGCCAATGTAGGAGGAACCGCAGATGAGAATGGTGACTCTAAAAAATTATAAGGAGTTCAGCCGCGTATATGACGGCGGAAAGTCTTATGCGAACAGGTATCTTGTCATGTATGTACTTGACAATGACCTTGATTACAACAGAATAGGAATCAGCGTAAGCAAGAAGGTCGGTAACAGTGTCGTCAGACATCGAGTAACCCGTCTGATCAGAGAGGGCTTACGCTTACACGGTGATTTGTTCAACAATGGGTTGGATATCGTCGTCATTGCAAGAGGAACGGCAAAGGGAAAGATGCAGCAAGAGATTACAAGTGCTTTGTTACATTTGGCTAAGCTGCATGGTATTATGACGCAGAGTTCGAGGTAGGCTATGAAGAAGCTGTTGTTAGGTATGATTCGATTTTATCGAAAATATCTTTCGGGGTTGAAGAGGCCCTGTTGTATTTACACGCCTACATGTTCCCAATACGCAATGGAAGCAATTGAAAAATACGGTGCCATAAAGGGCAGTTATTTGGCTGTCCGCAGAATATTACGTTGTCATCCTTTCCACAAGGGGGGCTTTGATCCGGTACCGTAGCTAAAGGAGGATCATAGTGAATTTAATATTTCTAACTCAGGTAGGAGGCTTTCTGAAGCCCTTTGCTTGGATTATGGGAAAGATTCTCGATGCAATTTACCGTTTGGTATCGTTGATTGGTTTGCCCAACATCGCACTTTGTATCGTAATCTTCACCATTGTTGTTAAGATGCTCACACTTCCTCTTACGGTTAAGCAGCAGAAGTTTGCTAAGGCTTCGGCAATGATGACTCCGGAGCTGAAGGCATTGCAGGAGAAGTACAAGAACGCCGACCGCACCAATCAGGTTGTCATGCAGAAGATGACGCAGGAGCAGCAGGCGTTGTATCAGAAGTATGGAGTTAGTCCATTTGGCGGATGTCTCCCGTTGCTTGTTATGCTTCCGATTATCTTCGCTTTGTATCGTGTTATCTACGCGGTACCTGCTTACGTAGAAGATGTAAATGTACTGTATAAGGACGTTTCCAATGCGATTATCAATGAGTTTAACGCAGCAGAGGATAAGGACCTTTATACAGAAGGAATCAAAGAATTTTATACTAAGAAGAACATCGCTCTTCGTACGAAGAAGGACGATATCAAGATGTTCAACACGACGGATATGATCGACATTTTCTCTGTATTTAATACGGAGGCATGGGATGATTTCCGTAACGGAAAAGAGATTGAGGGCTGTGATAAGTGGAACCAGCTCGCAACATCAGACGAATTTAAGACGGCTATTGCTACACAGGAAGATAACATCGATGAGATTTTGAAGGTCAACGGCTTGTTCGGTCGCTTCAATATTCTCGATGCACCCGGATTCCGTATCCCTGAGATCTTCCTTCCTATTTTGGCGGCTTTTCTGCAGTTCTTGCAGGGTAAGATGACGACAAATGCCGGTAAGGATGACAGCAAGAATCAGAACGGTGAAGATGCTATGATGAGCAGTATGCAGATGATGAACAAGATCATGCCTGTTATGTCCGGTATCATCTGTGTTATGCTCCCGATCGGTGTCGGTATCTACTGGGTAGCGAACAGTGGTGTAACGATTCTTCAGCAGCTTGCAGTTAACAAGTACCTCGATCGTATCGGTCTTGAGGGTATGATGCAGGAAAGTGCTGAAAAGAAGAAGAAGGTCCTCGAAACGCAAGGTGTACATTCCGGTAGTAATGACATGGCGAACATCGCTAAGTCCAGCACGAAGTCCATTGCATCGATGAATACGGAGCAGCTTGGACAGAAGACCGCTTCCAATAAGAGCAGACGTAAGGATTCAGACGTTCTTGTTTCGCAGAAGAAGCGCGAGGAATTGAAGAAGCAGTATGAGGAGACCGGCGTAAGAAGCATTTCCTCGATTGCGAACCTTCTAAAGAACGACGAGGAGGAGTAGACGATGGCTGTAAAAGAATTTACAGGAAAGACTGTTGAGGAAGCCCTTGCTGTTGCCAGCGCAGAGCTTGGAATCGCAGTAGAAGATATTAAGTATGAAGTAGTGGAAGAAAAGGGCGGATTTCTTAGCCTTTTCAAGACACAGAAGATTATTGTTGAGCTTGCAGACGAAGTAGTAGCTGTCGAGGAAGAGGCTCCGGTAGTTGAGGAAGCTCCCGCAGAGGAGACCGAAGCTGCAGAGGCTCCGGTAGCGGAAGGTGCAAGCCCGTCTGAAGTAGCAGTTGACTTCATTTCGAAGATTTTGAAGGAGATGGACCTTTCCGCAGAAATCACGGCAACCGTGAATGAGGAAGAAGAGAACATCTACATCGATATCGTTGGCGAGGATATGGGTACTTTGATCGGTAAGAGAGGTCAGACGCTCGATTCCCTTCAGTATCTCACAAGCTTGGTTGTAAATCGCGCTTGCAATCAGTATTATCGCATTAAGCTCGATACTGAGAATTATCGTGAGAGAAGAAAGGAAACCCTTGAGAATCTCGCAAAGAACATTGCTATGAAGGTTAAGAAGACTCATAGAAATGTAGCGCTTGAGCCGATGAATCCTTATGAGAGAAGAATCATTCATGCAGCATTGCAGAATGACCGCTATGTTGAGACTCATAGTGAGGGCGAGGATCCGTACCGTAAGGTTATCGTTACGATGAAGAAGGGCGTTTCCTACGAAGGTGGACGCTACAACAATCGTTACGGCAACAACCGTCACGGTGGCGGCTATGGTAATCGCGGTGGACATCGTCACGGTGGCCGTGGCAACGGTGGTTACAATCGCGGTGGTTATCAGAAGCGTCATTACAACGACGGCAATAGCAGTGACTACAGCAAAGATTATATGAAGGATTATGCCGCATATAAGGAGGCAAAGGCTGCTGAAAAGGCAAAGGCTGAGGCAAACAACAACTAACCGATAGCCAATTCAGGAGAAGTAAACCATACCGGAGGAATCGCGGGCATCGTGATTCCTCCGTTTTTTCGTAAGTGAGTTTCATGGACGGACATTATGAGAAAATGAAACCGCTGTTCTTACGGGAAACGATTGAGATGACAGTAGATTGGAGGGAATGGAAAGTGAAAACCGATACGATCGCAGCAATTGCAACGGGACTATCCGCCGGCGGAATCAGCATTATCCGCATCAGTGGCGCGGATGCATTTTCCATTGCGTCTAAGCTATTTGTTGTACGTGATACGCAGAATGAGACCGGTTACAAGTCTGTGGACGTGGGTGCATATGAGAGTCATACGCTTCACTACGGCTTTGTATGGGACGGTAAGGACGTCTTAGACGAGGTTATGCTGGCGGTTATGAAGGCCCCCAAAACATTTACGCGAGAGGACGTCGTGGAAATCGATTGTCACGGCGGTATTGTAGTGACGAAGAAGCTGTTATCGCTTGTACTGGCGGCCGGTGCACGTCTTGCAGAGCCGGGCGAGTTTACGAAAAGAGCATTTTTGAATGGCCGAATCGACCTTTCTCAGGCAGAGGCCGTAAGCAATATTATCGAGGCGAAAAATGAGCTGTTTTTGAAGCATTCCGTGCGACAGCTTCGTGGTAATGTGAAGGAAGGCATTGTACGTCTTCGTGCGACGATGCTACGTGAGATTGCGCAGATAGAAGCGGCGCTGGACGACCCGGAGCATTTGTCCTTGGACGGATTCCGCGAGGAGCTGGAAGAAAAAACGCACGCGCACGTAAAGGAGCTTGAGCAGATGCTCGCTACGGTTGAGCGTGGTCGATTGATGAAGGAGGGCATTCGAACCGTCATTTTGGGTAAGCCAAATGCGGGAAAGAGCTCTTTGCTCAATGCACTGATCGGCGAGGAGCGCGCCATTGTAACGGATGTGGCCGGAACGACGCGTGATACGATTACCGAGGAGATTCGCTTAAGCGGAATTACATTGATGATTGTCGATACTGCGGGAATTCGCGATACAAGCGATGTGGTAGAGCGTATCGGCGTAGAGCTGGCGCACAAGGAAGCACGCAATGCGGATCTGATTTTGTACGTTGCTGACGCATCGGTACCGCTTGACGAGAACGATTATCAGATATTGAATACGTATGCCGGTGGTCGTATGCTGGCACTTTTGAATAAGACAGACCTTGCTACGGTTACTACGGAAGAGGATTTGGCCGAGGTGCTGAAGCGCTGCGGCTGTGATGCGCAGGTGTTGTCGTTGTCCGCAAAGGAATACAAGGGTTTTGATGTGCTTGAAGATCGCATCAAAGAGCTGTTCTTTGCCGGCAGATTAGAGGCTGACGATGAGATTGTGATTACCTCTGAGCGTCAAAAGCAGGATTTGCTTGAGGCAAAGGCAAGTCTAGAAGAGGTGCTGAAGAGCATTTCCATGGATATGCCCGAGGATTTCTACACAATTGACTTGACAAATGCGTACGAAGCACTTGGCAGAATCGTCGGTGAACGGATGGATGAGGACGTTGTGAATATGATTTTCCAAGAGTTTTGTCTTGGAAAGTAAGACCCAAGGCTAGGTTGGATCTAGAGCTATGGGAGGCCCACTAGGGCCGGAGGTTGTGAGAACGGGCATTTTCCCGATGAGATGAGCAGATTGGAGGATCGACACGAGTGAATACAGTTCCGGAATTTCTTTGTGATGCTTACGACGTGGCAGTCATCGGTGCCGGTCATGCCGGCTGCGAGGCAGCTTTGGCCGCGGCGCGCCTTGGTTGCGAGACGATTGTATTTATGGTGAGCACCGATACCATTGCGTTGATGCCGTGTAACCCGAACATCGGCGGAACGAGCAAGGGACATCTTGTTCGCGAGCTCGATGCGCTTGGCGGAGAGATGGGTATCAACATCGATAAGACATATATTCAGAGCAAAATGCTCAATCTTTCGAAGGGACCTGCAGTACATTCTCTTCGTGCGCAGGCGGACAAACAGGCGTACAGCAACGAGATGCGTCGCGTGATGGAAAATCAGGAGCATTTGACGTTGAAGCAGGCCGAGGTAGCTGAGCTGCTTTGGGAGACGGACGAGGCCGGTGAACAGCGAATTACCGGTGTAAAGACGGCGTCCGGCGGCATTTTCCCGTGCAAGACGGTCATTTTGTGTTCGGGAACGTATCTCAATGCACGTTGTATCTTCGGCGAGGTGAGCCAATATACCGGTCCGAACGGACTTCCCCGTGCAACGATGCTTTCCGATTCACTGCAGGCGGCCGGTATTGAGCTGTACCGCTTCAAGACGGGAACACCGGCGCGAGTAGACAAGAGAAGCGTGGATTTTTCGAAGATGGTGGAGCAAAAGGGCGATGAACGAGTTGTACCGTTTTCCTTTACGAATACAAGTGAAGATATTGCGCGTGACCAGGTTTCGTGCTATCTGACTTATACAAATGAGGACACACACCGCATCATACGCGATAATATTGATCGTTCGCCTCTGTTTTCAGGCGATATTAAGGGCACCGGCCCGCGTTATTGCCCGTCGATTGAGGATAAGGTTGTGCGCTTCCCGGATAAGGACCGCCACCAGGTATTTGTCGAGCCGGAGGGCGATTATACGAACGAGCTTTATCTGTCCGGTATGTCATCGAGTCTGCCGGAGGAAGTGCAGCTTCAGATGTATCGTTCCGTAGCAGGCCTCGAAAATGCGAAGATTGTTCGAAATGCATACGCCATCGAATACGATTGCATCAATCCGATGCAGCTGTATCCTACGCTTGAGTGCCGTAAGCTTCGCGGCTTCTTTAGTGCCGGACAGGCAAATGGCAGTAGCGGCTATGAAGAGGCTGCTGCTCAGGGAATTGTTGCGGGAATCAATGCTGCACGTTATGTAAAAGGGCTTGAGCAGATTGTGATTGATCGCTCACAGGCGTACATCGGTGTATTGATTGATGATTTGGTGACGAAGGAGACGCACGAGCCGTATCGTATGATGACGAGCCGCTCGGAATATCGCCTGCTTTTGCGCCAAGACAACGCAGATTTGCGACTAACCGACATCGGTTATGAGGTCGGATTGATTTCTGAGGAGCGTTATCAAGCATTTCTTGCAAAGAAACATGCGATTGCGGCGGAGATTGCTCGACTGAAAGCAACGGTACTCGGGGCAAATGAGCGCATTTGCAGCTATCTGAGCAGCATTGGCTCTGCTGAGCTTCATACGGCAACGTCGCTTGGTGAGCTTTTACGACGCCCGGAGATCACTTATGATTTGCTTGCGCCGCTTGATCCGGAGAGAGCCCCTCTTGATATAGCTGTTATAGAGCAAGTAGAAATAAACATCAAGTATGAGGGCTATATTGATCGTCAGCTACAGCAGGTAGAGCATTTTAAGAAGCTTGAGAAGCGTCGTATTCCCGAGGACATCGATTATGCGGAGATTCCTTCGTTGCGCATTGAAGCGAGACAGAAGCTCTCACAGCAGCGTCCGATCAGTGTCGGCCAGGCATCTCGAATCAGTGGCGTGTCCCCTGCGGATATCTCGGTTTTGCTTGTGTATCTTGAGGCTAGAAGACAAGAACGCCGTAAGGCGGAGGACTAGAGGCAGCTTTTGAAGTAGAAAGGAGAGCACCGTGTACGATGACAGTAAATTAGAGCAGGGCTTGCAAATGCTCGGCATTTCCTATACGGAACGTCAATTGGAACAGCTTCATCGATATTATGAGATGATGGTTGAGAAAAATCGTGTTATGAATCTAACCGGAATCACCGAGTACCCTGAGGTTGTGTTGAAGCATTGGCTTGATAGCATGTGCATTGCGAAAGCTGCTGAGCTGTGTGGTGGTTTTCAGTCCGGAATGCGAGTGCTCGATGTTGGAACGGGCGCGGGATTTCCGGGTGTTCCGATGAAGATTCTTTATCCGGAGATGGAATTTGTACTACTCGATTCACTGAACAAACGAATTGTATTTCTACAAGATGTTGTGAGAGAGCTTGGGCTTGAGGGCATATCTTGTATTCACGGACGTGCCGAGGAGCTTGCGCGCAAGGAAGAATATCGTGGTTCTTTTGATTTGTGCGTATCAAGAGCTGTTGCGCGTCTGGCTTCCTTGTCTGAGCTGTGTATTCCCTTTGTAAAGACCGGCGGACATTTTATTGCATATAAGAGTATTGATACAGAGGATGAAGTGCAGGAAGCAAATGCGGCGATTCGTGAGATGAATGCACGTACCGAGAAGGTAATCGAATATGAAATCCCGACAAGTGATCTTCAGAGAAGGCTAGTAGTTGCCAAGAAATTAGGTGATACGAAAGCAAAATATCCTCGTGGTGGAGGAAAGCCGCTGAAGAGCCCGATTGTATTATAGTTACGCGGTGATGTTTGTTGTTTCACGTGAAACAATTCGATGCTTTTGTTGTTGCACGCTTGGGTGCTGGATGTTTCACGTGAAACATCGTCTGTTGCACATTTATAGCGGCAAATCAGGCCTTTTGGCGTTGAAATTACAATATATATGAAAGAGCCTTGTTATAACGAACAAAAAGTACCCCACATCTTGTGGTGGTACTTTTTCTTATCTTGTGGTATACTTTTGATGTATGCGCGAAATGCAGAAGACAGGAATGTTTGATGATAATTCGATAGTACAGGTTATGATGAATTATTATAGCTTGGTCGACAGTGGAACGACTAAGCGTTGGAGGTATGATGGGAAAAGCGATTGCAATTACAAATCAAAAGGGTGGCGTTGGCAAGACTACAACGACCATCAACCTTTCTGCGTGTCTTGCAGAGAAGGGTATGCGGGTATTGGTTTTGGATATCGACCCGCAGGGAAATACGAGTAGCGGCCTCGGAATCGATAAGGACGAGGTTGAAAACACGATTTATCAGCTCTTAATCGGTGAATGTAATGTACGTGAGGCTATTTGTCATACGGAATTTGATCGTCTCGACGTTGTTCCGTCTGATGTGAACCTTGCCGGTGCCGAGATTGAGCTTTTGGATATTCCGAATAAGGAGTATATTCTGCGTGAGCAGATTGCGGAGGTTAAGGATGAATACGATTACATATTGATTGACTGTCCTCCGTCCTTGAACACGCTGACTTTGAATGCGATGACGACTGCGGACACGATCATTGTACCGATTCAGTGCGAATATTATGCTTTGGAGGGTCTTTCCCAGCTGATTCACACAATCGGACTCGTGAGAGACCGCTTGAATGAAGCTCTCGTGATTGATGGCGTTGTCTTTACGATGTTTGACGGAAGAACAAATCTTTCGCTTCAGGTCGTAGAAAATGTACGTCAGAATCTTTCGCAGAACATTTACCGTACTGTTATTCCGAGAAATGTACGTTTGGCAGAGGCTCCGAGCCATGGTCTTCCGATTACGGTGTATGACAACCGTTCTATCGGTGCGGAAGCTTATCGCGAGCTCGCTGCAGAGGTTATGAGTAATGACGGCATGGATCCGGTTGTGTCTGAGAAGAAGAAAAAGGGCTTGTTCCGTTAGCGGAAGCCCGGAATGGCTTTAAATCGGGCTTTTAAAGGCTAAATTGTGCGTTTTGCCCGTGAAAATCGCGCATTTTGTGCGCTGATGTGATGAATTCGTAAGAGGAGGACCGTTATGGCAACGAAGAAAGGACTCGGAAAAGGATTGGATTCCTTGATTTCGAGCAAGATTGATAAAGAGATTAAGAAGACTGTAGAGAGTAAGGACAGCAATGTTTCACGTGAAACAATGTTGCCTGTTTCGAAGATTGAGCCGAATCGCGGACAGCCGAGAAAGTATTTTAATAAGGAAGCATTAGAGGAATTGGCTGCTTCCATTCGCATTCACGGCGTGATTCAGCCGCTTGTTGTACGCGAAATCGGCGATCGTTATGAAATTATTGCCGGCGAAAGACGCTGGCGTGCGTCGATGCTGGCCGGATTAAAGGAAGTTCCTGCATTAATCAAGAATTTTGAGGCACAACAGCTGTACGAAATCGCCCTGATTGAGAACATTCAGAGAGAAAATCTCAACGCGATTGAAGAGGCGGTTGCATATAGCAAGCTGATCGAGGAATATTCTTTGACGCAGGAGCAGGTTGCAGAGCGTGTTTCCAAGAGCAGAACCGCAGTTACGAATGCACTTCGTCTTTTGAAGCTCTGTGATGAGGTTCAGGAGATGCTAATCGAAGGAACGTTGTCTGCAGGTCACGCGAGAGCGTTGCTTTCTTTGGAGGATGCAGAGCTTCAATATGCCACTGCGCAGAAGGCAGTTGCCGGCAAATGGAGCGTTCGTGAGATGGAAGCTTACGTGCGCAAGCTGATGTCACCTCCGAAGGAGAAGGAACCGGGCAATTCTGCAGAGGATGCGATTTACGCGGATTTCGAGGAGAAATTGAAGCGCGCAATGGGAACGAAGGTAACCATCAATCGTAAGGCAAAGGATAAGGGCCGAATCGAAATCGAATACTATTCGATAGACGAATTTGAGCGCTTGATGCAGCTGTTTGATATCATGTAATTGTGTAGGAGCATCAAAGGCAGGACGTCTTGTGAGCATGCCGTAGCCAAGAATCTGCTACAGAATCAAGCATGTCGTAGCAGGTTATGTTCGACAGGTGCAAGTGTACAGAACACAAGATATAGCTATATGATGAAATGCGACTACAACATATTGTGTGTTTCAGAAACGAAAGAAGACTTAGAAATGAACTCTGAAGAGTCATAGAAAGAACGCGAAAAAGTCATAGAAAGAACGCGAAAGAGTCATAGAAAGAACGCGAAAGAGTCATAGATAGAACGCGAAAGAGTCATAGAAAGAACGTGAAAGAGTCTTAGAAAAGAACTCTGAAGAGCTTTAGAAAGGGAAAAGATATGTTTACAAAGCTGGGAATTGATTTAGAATATTTGATACTGGCAATACTGATTATTTTGGTATTCTTATTGGTGTTTTCCATGGTTATGGTCATGAAATTCAACCAGTTGAATGAGAAATACCGCGAGTTTATGCGCGGCAGCAGCGGACGAAGCTTGGAGGAGCGCATTCTCGGTCGTTTTAAGGAGCTGAACAACGTGAAGGGTCAGCTGGAGGACACAATCAATCGCGTGAAATTGCTTGAAGATGCGAGGGATACGTCCTTTAAGAAGATTGCTTTGAAGCGCTACGACGCATTTTCCGAGATGGGCGGCAAGCTGAGCTACAGCCTTTGCTTGTTGAACGACGACAACGACGGTTTCATCATGACGAGTATGCATAACCGCGAGGGCTGCTACACGTACGCAAAGGAAGTCATCAAGGGCAACACCTTTATGGTTTTGTCCGATGAGGAGAAGGAAGTGCTTGAGGAGGCAATGTCCTCGCTTGTAGCGATCCGTATGAAGTAGGAGAGGTTAAGATGCATAGTTATCTTAAAAGTATCGGATTTTCGGATATTGATACGAAATCCAAGGAGGAACGGTTGCTTGCCGACATCCTTCGCAATTCAACGGAAAAGAAGATGATTGCGGTGTCTGAGCACGACAAGACGCAGTATGTCGAGCTTTCGATGAGTTTTGCTAAGGATATGGGCATTACGATTCGCGGTCAGCAGGACGAGGATGGGAATTTCCGAATGGATCATTATTTTCCGTACCTCCGATCAAATGTGGTGACGAGCACCGAAGAGATGTATATCGGCAAGAAGAGCGATTCCGATGCTTACGCCGTGCTGTGTGATGACATGCGTTTGGGCGTTTCGCTGATCTTTTTCTTGCAAAATGCCGTGGATTACCTTCGTTACGCTGAGAAATTCGGTGATGATTGTTCGCAGGTGGCGCATTTGTCTGCGCTTGCATCCGAGGGCACGGTGCTGTTCCCGACGATGAAGTCCGTTCAGGACGTTGAGGACAGCCGCGAGGAAAATGTACGCCGGAAGGCATTGCTGTTGGCTGCGAAAAGCGGTGACCAGGATGCCATCGACCGCCTGACACTCAAGGAAATCGATACGGTTTCGTCCGTATCGAAGAGAATTCGCAACGAGGATGTGTTCTCAATCGTAGACACGTCATTTGCGCCGTTTGGCATGGAGAGCGAGGTCTATAAGATCGTCGGCATCATTCTTTCGCTGGATGTGCGTCAAAATGCTGCGACGAATGAGCTTGTGTACGTGATGGAGGTGTATTGCAACCACATCGTGTTTGACCTCTGTATCAATGCGAAGGACTTGCTCGGTGAGCCCGCAGTCGGCAGAAGATTTCGCGGAGTTATCTGGCTGCAGGGCCGCGTAGAGTACGGCAGAACGGACAATTTGTTCGCGTAGGAATTGCATTTTCAGCACGTGTGTGCTATGATAAATGCCGATGTGTCCTCATAGCTCAGCTGGATAGTGCGATCGCCTCCTAAGCGATAGGCCGGAGGTTCAAATCCTCTTGGGGACGGAATAACGACCGCATGTCGGTCGACAGAAAGAAAGAGAGAGGCGAGGTGCTTCTCTCTTTTTTGATTTCATTTTTTGCATAATTTTTTTGCATAAGAAAAGCAGATAACCCAGTGCGGCTATCTGCTTTTATTCTTAGTAAAATGCGTTGTTCCCGGGATTACTTCTCGGACTTGTCCTTTGTTACCTTGTTGAGAATGGTTACTCCAAGGATAATAACAAGCGTTACAATGAAGATTCCGAGCATTCCTTTTCCCATAAGGGGAAGCACGCTAAGCATCTGCTGAAAATCAATAGTCATCTTCGTTCTCCTTTACAACATAGCCTTTACAAGGGCAAGAATCAGTCCGCCGGCGATTACGGAAGCAATCTGACCGGATACGTTAACGCCTACTGCATGCATGAGCAGGTAGTTCTGGTTGTCCTCTGCGATAGCCATCTTATGAACCGTACGAGCGGACATCGGGAATGCGGAGATTCCGGCTGCACCGATCATCGGATTGATCTTCTTCTTGGAGAAGAGGTTCATAAGCTTTGCAAGCATAATGCCACCGAAGGTATCGAAGATAAATGCTACAAGACCGAGACCCATAATCAGAAGTGTCTCGAGCTGAAGGAACTCCGATGCGGTCATACGAGATGCAATCGTGATTCCGAGAAGAATCGTGATCAAGTTAGCAAGTACCTTCTGCGCGGTGTCGGAAAGAGAATCGAGAACGCCACATACGCGGATAAGGTTACCGAACATCAAGAAGCCGATAAGTGCAACTGCATCGGGTGCAACCAAACCAACGAGAATCGTAACGAGAATCGGGAACAAAATCTTCGTTGTTCTGGATACCTTGCTACCGGTATACTCCATACGGATCATACGCTCCTTCTTAGACGTGCAGAGCTTGATAATCGGCGGCTGAACGATCGGCACAAGTGCCATATACGAGTAGGCGGCGACCATAATCGCGGCTGTATAGCTGGAATTCAGCTGATTTGCAACGAAGATGGATGTCGGGCCGTCTGCAGCACCGATAATGGCTACGGATGCAGCGTCTGCAACCGAAAATCCGAACAAAGATGCGAGGCAAAGGGTAAGAAAGATACCGAATTGCGCCGCGGCACCGAAGATCATGAGCTTCGGATTGGTAAGTAGCGGTTCGAAGTCAATCATTGCTCCGATACCGATGAACAAAAGGAGCGGCATAAGCTCATGGTTGTCAATACCGATTGAAAAGAGGGTATCGATAACGGCTTTTGCTCCGGAGTTCGGGAGATTGACGAGAATTGCGCCAAAACCCATGGGGAGCAAGAGAGTGGGCTCCATGTCTTTCTTGATTGCGAGGTAGATTAAGAGACCTCCAATCGCCCACATAACAAGCTGTTGCCAGCTAGTGGTTAATAGGTTTTCATACAAAACTTCCATTGTGTACCTCCAAAATGCGGTCAAGCCACATCGCTAATGTGACCATTTTACCACATGAATATAAAAAGTGCGATATACAATCGTTAAAGATTCGGAAAAGAAACGGTTAAGATTCGGTAAAGATTTTATCGAAAGGAGCATCTTCACTACGGAAAGCCGTCTTTACTGCGTCGCCTCGTGCATTCGATAGCCGACGCCGAGCTCATTGATTATATATCGGTTGTCGCCGGGAGTGGAACCGAGCTTCTTGCGTATATTCGCCATATTCACTTGCAAACGTTTGATGCTACCCATATCGGTGTTGCCCCAGATTTTTTTGATGATGGCGGAGTAGGTCATCACTTTACCCGAT
>JAZRJF010000072.1:0-4954 GCA_045645665.1 Lachnospiraceae bacterium
GTGGCTATGCGGGAACGGATGAAGTGGCCTTTTGTCTTCAATTGCGAAATGCGTCGATGCACGACCAGAACATCTTCAATACGGCAATGACGGAGTTGATGTCACCCATCCGAAATCCACGTTATTTGCTGATTAAGAAAAGGGCAACGGGCGGTTATCAATATCTCTATTCCTTTGCCTGTCCTACCGTAATCGGACGCAAACGAGAGTATGCGGAGGTGTTGGCAAAGAAGCTGGGGAAGGGCTTCGGCAATGTGGCAGCAGTATATTGCCACAATGAAGAAGGCCGTAAGCTGTTGTTAAAATGCCGTTCAAAGTCTTACCTTACCAAGGAGGCATTGGCGGAGGAACAGGTTACCCGCAGCAAAAAGTATGCCTTGACGCATTTTGATTAGGCGTATTTCACTTCCGGAAAAAATCCGAAAAGAACACGCAAAATAATAACGGCTGATGCTTCCTTCCGTAATCGGAGGGGCATCAGCCGTATGTTTTTTATTGGTTTCGCGGAGCACTGCTTCTGCAGAGCGTCCGTTTCGCGGAGCATCACTCCGTCGCGTACTTTTGGTTGAAGCGGTCGAGCAACAGAGCGGCTACAATTCCGCCGACGATGCAGATGACGTTCACAAGAGCGCTCGTTACGGAGACGGTGAAGCTTGAGAACGGAATGATCATAATCGTTGCGGCAATTACGATACCGACGATTGCGTGGAACGAAACGGAGTAGTGGTGCTCGAAGAGGCTGTTGACTGCCTTCGCAAACAGGATGACGGTTGCCAGTGCACCGATTCCGCCGGGGATGAGCACTGCGAAATCCAGATGTCCGATGCCGTCCACAAACGGCTCATACAAGCCAAGCGGCATCAAGAGTGTGGAAAAGCTCATGCCGGGAGCGATTACGCTAAGAGCAAGGCAGAAGCCACAGAAAAGATACCACAAAAAGTTCGGAGTGATTACAACGTCCAGCACCTTAAGGCCCGTAAGCAGTGCGAAGATGGCAATCATGGCAATGACCATGGACACCCAAGAGGCCTTGCTACGTCCTTGCTCACCCGCTTCGCGAAACAGGGAGGGGAGCATGCCGGTAATGAGACCGATGAATAGGCAAATGGACGGTGCGGGGTACTTCTCAAGCAGAAATGCCAAGAGGTTGGCGATTCCGAGGAAGCCGAGCACGCCACCGATTGCAATCGGAATGAGCTTCGGTATATGCGTCTTCCATTTGTGAAAGGGGTCTGAGAGAAACTCCATAATCGTCTTGTAAATGCCGAATACTACGCACAGAACTCCGCCGGAGATTCCGGGAAGCACGGCACCGAGTCCGATAAGAGCACCCTGCAGAATCTTAACAACAAATGCAGAAATAGAAAATCCTTTTTTCATCAACAGTATAACCTCACAGTATCATTTTTCACGAACTATATTATACACAAAATGCGCGGTAACTTCAATCGCAGTTCGCGCATTTTCCTGCTTTTTTGGCGCAGATAACACATTGCGCGCGCACGCGTAGTATGCTAAAATATTGATAACTATATTATGTTATTGGGAGGTAGTTATGCCAAAGAAAGCGAAAGTTACGGTGCATCCCGCGTATGAGATCGGTGAGATTTCCCCGAGACTCTACTCGGCATTTTTGGAGCCGATCGGCAATATGGTGAACGGCAGCATGTTCAATCCGACGCATCCGACTGCGGATGAGAAGGGACTGCGTCATGATTTTATCGAAGCTGTTAAGGCGTCGGGACTTCCGGCAGTTCGTCTTCCGGGCGGCAATTTCGTATCGGGCTGGGATTGGAAGGATTCCATCGGTCCCGTAGACAAGAGAAAGGTACGTCTTGACTTGGCTTGGCATCAGTATTATACGAATGAGGTCGGCCATGACGAGTATTTGCAGTGGGCGGAGATGGCAGGAACGGAGCCGATGTACACGATCAATCTCGGTACCGGCGACATCAACGATGCAATCAACATTATCGAATATACGAATCATCCCGACGGATCGTATTGGTCGGATCTTCGTGCGCAGTACGGTCGCAAAGACCCGTATGACGTTAAGATTTGGTATCTCGGCAACGAGATGGACGGCTATTGGCAGATCGGTTCTTACAAGAACGACCCGAGAGGCTACGGTCTGTTGGCAAATGAGACATCCAAGCTTCTGAAGTGGGTAGACCCTCGCATCGAAACCGTTGCTTGTGTATCCTGCTCGCCGAATATGCTTCACTATCCGGATTGGGATATGACTGTGTTGAAGGAGTGCTACCACTCTGTGGATTACATATCGATGCATCATTATCAGTCCGTTATCGCCGGCGATTTGCCGACCTTCCTCGGAGCTTCTCGCTATTTTGAGGATTATATCAATACGGAGGTTGCTCTTTGCGATGTAATTCAGGCGAAGCTGAAGTCCGATAAGAAGATGATGATTTCCTTTGACGAGTACGCTACGATGATGCGTCCGCAGGGTGAGGTTCATTACGGCCGCGGAGAGTATCTGCACTATAAGGCACACTACAGTGTAGATCCGAACAGCAAGTTCCGTCGTGTCGATCCGACCGCTAAGCCGTTCCGTCCGATGAGAGGCGGAGATATGCTCGGCGCTTTGGCAAATGCTTCGACGCTCCTTGCATTTATCCGTCACGCAGACCGTGTAAAGATCGGCTGTATGACCGGCGGTCTTCACGTGTTGGCTTCCACGGACAATGAGCATGTATGGAGCACGGCTTCGTACTATCCGTATACGCAGTTGATGAGATACGGCCGTGGCACATCGCTTCGTACGAGTGTGGACTGTGACACCTACGACATTCCGAGCTACATCGTGGATGATACGAATCAGTACTATGAGCAGGAGGGTGTTGACTTTATCGATACAGCCGCTGCTTATGACAAGGAATCCGGCGAGCTGACCCTGTTCGTAATCAACCGAAACTGGGAGGCATCCAACGACATCGAGTTGGATGTGAGCGGTTTTGCCGGTGCGACCTTCGTTGAGCATTTGGAGATGTATACGGACGACCTTTCGAAGGCAAATACGTACGAGACTCCGGATGCTATTGTACCGCAGGTAAATGAGCAGGTTACCTTTGAGGGTGGAAAGCTAAGTGCAAATGTAAAGCCGATGTCGTGGAATGTATTCCGTTTTCGCGTATAATATAGTGTGCTGAATAACGATGCCGGCACGCGTTGCAAGATGGCAATTGCGTGTCGGTATGCGCGTGTTTAGAGAGCACGAAAAACGCACAAATGCTTGACATACGCGGGGAAACCGCGTAAGATGATGATAGCTATGATTTGGAGGCAGTATATGAGAGTTAGAATAGTTGCAGATTCGTCTGCGGATCTTTTGGAGCTTGAAGGAGTGGATTTTGCATCCGTGCCTTTGACAGTTACGGTGGGAGAACGCGACTTCGTAGATGATGCCGCTTTGGATGTAGACGACATGGTAGCAACACTTGCTGCTTACCAAGGCCGTACAACAACGGCTTGTCCGAGTATTGAGGCATGGCTTCAGGCATTTGACAATGCCGACGTTGTCTATGTCGTTACGATTACGAGTGGATTGTCCGGTACGTACAATTCGGCAATGACGGCGAGAGAGCTTTATCTTCAGCAAAAGCCGGATGCAAAGGTGTACGTGGTTGACAGTCTCAGTACCGGTCCCGAGATGCGCTTGATTGTCGAAAAGCTCGTTGAGCTGAGTGATCAGGGCATGGAGTTTGAGGATGTATGCCGTGAGATTTGTGCATATCAGAAGAGAACGAGATTGTTCTTTTCGCTGGAATCGTTGCACAATCTCGTACAGAACGGACGTGTTAGCAAGCTGGTTGCTTCCGTGGTAGGAGTACTTGGTATTCGTGTATTCGGTACGGCTAGCGAACAAGGTACCTTGGAGACCTTGGCAAAATGCAGAAACACCCGTAAGGTGATTTCGAATCTCTTGGATCAGCTGAAGAAGGCCGGCTACAAGGGTGGAAAGCTGTGCATTGCACATGTCGGCAATCTGCCGTTCGCGGAAGAGATTAGCCGTGCGGTTCGTGAGACATTCGGAACGATGTCCGTTGCGATATACCGTTCAAGAGGTCTTTGCAGCTACTATGCCGAGACCGGCGGAGTATTAATTGGGTGTGAGTGCGCCGAATAATTGGGGAGTTTATTTTTGAGAAGCTAGAAAGCATTCCCCTTACATGTGAACAAACAAAAGGAGATTGTGACGAATGGGTAGATTGAGATTTGTTGCGGACAGTACTTGTGATTTATCGAAGGATTTGATTGAAAAGCATGACATTTCCGTTGTGCCGCTTTGTATCGTGATGGGCGATCAGAGCTATTATGACGGAGTCGAAGTAACGCCGAAGGACATCTTTGCATGGGCGGATGCGAATAAGACGACACCTAAGACGGCTGCTGTTTCGTTCGAGATGGTGGAGAAGGTGTTTGGCCCGATGATGGATGCGGGAGACGATATTATCTTCTTCGGAATTTCCTCGCAGATGAGTACGACGAATAACGTAGTTCGTTTGTATGGAGAAGAGCGTGAATATTCGAGATTGTTTGTAGTGGATTCTATGAATCTTTCGACCGGTATCGGACTTCAGATTTTGCGTGCTGCCGAGATGGCAGAAGAGGGCAAGACGACCGAGGAGATTGTAGCTGCGATTGAGGGCGCACGTCATTTGGTTCGTGCCAGCTTTGTTGTAGATACGCTTACTTACTTGTCACGTGGCGGAAGATGTACCGCCGTTACGGCTTTGGTTGCAAATGCACTGAAGCTTCACCCGATGATTATCGTAAAGGACGGAGCAATGGGTGTCGGTCCGAAGTACCGTGGCAACATGAACATGGCTCTTTCGAAGTATGTTCAGGAGTTGAATTCCGAGATTCTCAAGGCGGATCCTAAGCGAGTGTTCATTACACACTCTTCGGTAGCACCGGAGATTGTAGCACGTGTTCG
>JAZRJF010000073.1:0-3184 GCA_045645665.1 Lachnospiraceae bacterium
ACCAAGTGATTTCATTTTTGGACATAGAACCGATTCACGAGGGGCATGTACTGATTG
The DNA here is from genome assembly GCA_045645665.1 of Lachnospiraceae bacterium. Lineage (GTDB taxonomy): Bacteria > Bacillota > Clostridia > Lachnospirales > Lachnospiraceae > ISDg. Next base: position 58 of record JAZRJF010000073.1, read on the forward strand.
TGCCGAAGCTGCATGTGGATTCCATAGAAAAGCTGCCGGAGGATATGCTCGCGGATGTTATGCGCGTAGCCGGAAAGCTTGTGATCGCCTTGAGAGAGACCTACGGGAACGAAGGGTATAGCATGATGCAAAACGGCGGTAAGTTCTGTGACTTTGGGCATGCGCATTTTCACGTGTTCCCGCGCTATGAAAATGATGGTTTTGGATGGACCTACCCCGAAGAGGGCTCGGAATACTCGGAGCGGGTTGCAGAGAAATTGAGGGATAGGCTGAAGTAACGGACTATGAACAAAGGGATGGAAGGACTGAGTATGTCGACACCGAGGCACTGGATTATGCGATCTCGGTAGAGGGGTAGAGGTTCTAACCTAACTGTCGATTCAGTGACGTGGAAGATCAGAAAGGAGCAGAAGTGGTAGAATGGAGCTATACGCAGTAGATTTGCATTTCATGGGCGATACGCTTAGTGAGCAGGATTTTGATAGTTGTGCACATGGAAAAGTGGTCTGTATAATCGACGGCTGTAATCTGTCAAATTCCGATTCGGATTGGTGCGTTAGCGCTTCGGCATATCGCTTTTTGCATTCTCTGTTTGTGAATCATGTTTCAAATGCTGAACAACAAATGATCCCTTGCTGTGGTCATTTTATGATTCCGTCAGAGGATGGAACAACCGTGACGATAAGCGGATGTACGAATGGAATTGATTTTGATATCACGCATGAAGATGAATATGTCATCATTCGTACGGAAGACGATTGCACATACAAGGTACCTTTTGAAGAATACAAGGCTGCTGTTTGTGCGTATGCAGAGCAAATAGAAGAGTTTTATCATCAAAACTCGCCAAGGCGGTTTGCAGATAAATATGATCAGTCCGGCTTTGCTGCATTTTGTAATGAGTGGTATGAACTAATGCGCAAAGCGGCTACTTTGACGGATGAGATTCTCGGTGCACCCGCGGTTACGTTTGATGACTACGATGCTTATAGAGAAGATAGTATTGCGGGGATTTCCCCGCAGGGGATTGCTTTGAAGGATATGAGTTTCATCAGCTTTCGAGAATGTGCTGACAATTTTGCACGCGTGCACGAAGGCAGTGGAAAATGTGTGGGCAAGAGAGAGGTGTCAGGTTCAAATCCGTCATTTTGGTTTTATACAGCACCTAAAACGAAGCACATTTCGTTTCTGCCGAAAAATAAATGCGAGCAGATTTTCATGAAGAAAAATGCTATGCGACGTTTTCGAAATCTGCAGAAACAGATAGAAGCGTATGGCTTCACAACTTATGATAACAGTTGATAGTGTGACACGCTTCACTTGGGCTATCGGGCAAAAGGCTTTATTGATAAGAACTTTATCATGAAAGAATAGCGAATCGCCCAGGGAAGGGAGTATGGTACCGTAGGTGAGGAGACTAAACAAGGAGGGCAGTATGGCATATTATTTTCCGTTCGGACAGAAGCTGCGCCCGTTGGTGCAAGAAGACAAATCACCGAAGAAGGTATTTGTACTGGGTGTGTATGCGAGTGCCGTCCATGCGCGATGGAAAAGAGATGGGCAGATCATTTGCCAGGCGCTTGCTGTGGCGAGCGAACCGCGAATCTTTTGGGACGGAAACGAGGAAGAGGCAAAAGAAATCATCGGCAAGATAGACATTCCGAGCGAACTTGGATACTTAGAACCGGCCGGAAAGCAGTTGAACGGGCCGTCAGCGAAGGTGCTGGATGAGAACATTTTGGCTCCGCTTGGATATACTCGTGAGGATGCGTGGTTATGTGATTGTCTGCCGGAAACGCGCCTTAATCCCAGTCAAGTGCGTGCCTTAAAAGAAAAATACATTCCTCTGATGGAGGCGTATCATTTAAACAAGGTGACGATACCGAATCGTCCATCGACGTTTTGCGACAAGGCGAGAAGCGAGGAAATTACGTCGGAGCTATTGCAATCCGAGGCAGGGCTTTTGGTCTTGCTCGGGGATATTCCGATTGCTCAATATCTGAAGCGAGTGGCGGACATTCCGTACTCGACGCTTGGGGAATACGTGAGCATGTACGGTTACGGCACCAAAACAGAGATAATGATACACGGCAAGAAGATTCGAGTTCTCCCGCTCGCTCACCCGAGACAGATAGGGGCTTTGGGTGCTCATAGCGAGAAGTGGTTTTTGGCACATAAAGAGTGGGAGCAGGGCAACTGACGATATTACATTTTCACACGAAGGATAGGAGGCAACCGATGTTAAAGGACTATGAAATAGACAAGCCGGTACTCGAGACCGAGCGGTTGATAATTAGAAAAATGACTTCAGAAGATGTGCCTGATTTAAAAGAATGGTTGGGGAAAGATGAAATCTATACGTATTGGGGGAGAAAGGCGAGCAAAGGTGAGAAGAACCCAGAGCTTCTATTCATTGATGCGCGTCCTTGGGTAAAGAGAAAACCTTCTCCCGACTTCGACTGGGGAATCGTTTGGAAGGAAACCAATGCGGTGATTGGAAGCATTGCAGTGTTTAACATTCAAAATGCAAGAATGGGAGACGTAGGATACCGAATACATCCTGCATACTGGAACATGGGAATTACGTCGGAAGCATTGAAAGAAGTGATCCGGTTTGTGTTTGAAAAGACGGAATTGGATAGACTCAATGCAAATGCAGACACAAGAAATGTGGCTTCGAACCGAGTGCTTGAAAAGTGTGGCTTTGTGAAAGAAGGGACCATTCGCAGTGGCAAGATGGTCTCGGTATACTGTGACTATAATGTTTACGGAATGCTTAGGGCAGATTACGAAAACAGCAGATAGGTGAGGTACACAAGGAACTTAAAATTATGAGCCGATCGGTATGATACCGGTCGGCTTTTTGGGTATCAGCCGTTGTATCGCTTCCGCGGAACAATCAACGGAGAAATTGCGAGCGTCGACATTCGGCGCTACGGTAGAGGTTCATAGCGAGTGCATTTGTTTTCGCTAGGATGAATTCCAACTTGCAAAACGTAAGGTAATCAGTCAACTCACAGAGATACCATGCAATACTACAAATGCGCGCAGATTCCCCAAGATAGTGCATGATGTCAAGGTTGCAATGCTGTGTGACGTATTATAAAATGTTGATAGACGTAATGGT
>JAZRJF010000074.1:0-59017 GCA_045645665.1 Lachnospiraceae bacterium
AGCCGCCGCCGGCAACGATCACATCATAATGGGGTTTGATGCTGGTATGCATGGTTTTTTCTCCTTTGCAGAGGAAGCATGTTTTTCTTTTTGAACCGCACCGGCGCCTGCCGGTATTTGCTTTCTTTATTATACCGCAAAGGAACATTCTTCATCAACCGCCATCACGCCTGCAGGGATGTAAAAAACAAAAAGCCCCGCGCAGCTGCCTTAGCAAGCCGCACGGGACGAAAAACGCAAAGAAAAAACCCGTCGCTGTTGCGACGGGTTAGCTGGCAGCCCCAAGGGGAATCGAACCCCTGATTTCGCCTTGAGAGGGCGACGTCTTAACCGCTTGACCAACGAGCCAAATGCTACGCTCACGATGATAACACATGAATAACGAAAAAGCAAGTACTTTTTTAAAATTTTTTCGAGGAATTTTTGAAAAGTTTTTTCGCCTAAAAAAGACAGCTCCGAATGCATCCTCAGAGCTGTCTCTATTAGCCTATTACAGCAAACCCATATCCGTAAAACTAAGCTGATTGGATTCCGGCAAAGAACCGAACAAACCGAGGTCATTCAGAAGTTCTACCGTACTTTGTCCGACATGACAACGAAGTCGGAAGTCATCCCTTGACAAAAGCGGTCCTTCCTTCATACCTTCTTCAATCTGTGCAGCCGCATTTTCACCGAGTCCATCGATGGAAATGAGCGAAGGCATCAACTTTCCGTCGAGTATCTGGAATCGAGTTGCTTTCACGCGATACAAATCAATCGGGAGAAACTCAAATCCACGAGCATACATCTCCTGCACAATCTTCATGTCCTTAAGCTGCTCCTGCTCTTTGTTGGACAAGGAATTGGATCGATGCTTGAAATCGTTGATGTACTGATTGAGACGTTCTTTACCGAGTGCCATCAACTCATAGCTAAATGATTTTGCACGTATAGAGAAATAAGCCGCATAATACGCAAGCGGATAATGAACCTTACAGTATCCGATACGGAAAGCCATCATGATGTACGCACAAGCATGTGCCTTCGGGAACATGTATTTGATACGCTTACACGACCAAATGTACCAATCGGGCACGTTACATGCCTTCATCGACTCTTCCATATCTTCCGTCAGTCCCTTGCCCTTTCGCACACTCTCCATAATCTTAAAGGCTTTGCCGCTCTCGACTCCCATATGAATCAGATACACCATAATATCGTCTCGAGTACAAATTGCAGTAGAAAGCGTACATTTGCCCTCTTGAATCAACGTCTGTGTGTTGTTGAGCCATACGTCGGTACCATGCGAAAGTCCCGAAATACGAATCATGTCCGAAAAACTCTTCGGCTTTGTATCGCGAAGCATCTGCATTACGAAATCAGTACCGAGCTCGGGAAGTCCGAGACTTCCGAGATCGCAGCCGTCAATGTCCTCGGGACGAATTCCGAGCGCCTCCGTCGACGAGAACAGCGAAACGACCTTAGGATCGTCCATCGGAATGTCTCGTGCATTGAGACCGGTAAGGTCTTCGAGCATACGAATCATCGTCGGATCGTCGTGACCGAGAATGTCAAGCTTCAAAAGGTTATGATCAATGGAATGGTAATCGAAATGCGTCGTTACCGAGGTGGAATTCATATCATTTGCCGGACGATGCACCGCCGTAAACGAATAAATCTCTTCACCGTGAGGAAGTACAATAATACCGCCCGGGTGCTGTCCCGTCGTACGTCTTACCCCGACACAGCCCTTTACAATGCGATCCACTTCCGCCGCACGCTTGTGAAGACCGCGCTCCTCATAGTATTTCATTATGTAGCCAAATGCCGTCTTGTCGGCAAGTGTACTGATTGTTCCGGCGCGGAATGTATGCCCCTTACCGAACAAAACCTCGGTATACGCATGTGCATTACTCTGGTATTCACCCGAGAAATTCAAGTCGATATCGGGCTCCTTATCGCCGTTAAAGCCCAGGAACGTCTCAAACGGAATATTCTGACCGTCCTTCTTGAGCGGCTTACCGCATACCGGACAAAGCTTATCGGGCATATCGTAGCCGGACATCTGCGAATACGACGTTACCTCTTCCGAATCGAAATCGTTATAATGACAATTCAGACAATAATAATGTGCCGGCAAAGGATTTACCTCGGTAATTCCGGACATCGTCGCAACAAAGGACGAGCCTACCGAACCACGCGAGCCAACGAGATAGCCATCGTCATTGGAGTGCTTAACAAGTCGCTGAGCGATGATGTACATAACCGCAAAGCCATTCGTAATGATGGACTTCAGCTCTTTCTCGAGTCGGTCCTCTACCTGCTTCGGTAGCTGCTCTCCGTACATCGAATGAGCGGTTTCGTAGCAGAGATCTCTCAGATCCTTGTCGGAGTTCTCGATAACCGGCGGGCATTTGTCCGGACGAACCGGCTGAATCGGCTCAACCATGTCACAAATCTTATTCGGATTCGTTACAACGAGCTCAAATGCCTTTTCCTTCGGAAGGTAACGAAATTCATCAAGCATCTCATCGGTCGTACGGAAATAAAGCGGCGGTTGTCTGTCGGCATCCGCAAAACCCTTTCCTGCCATGATGATACGACGATAAATCTCATCCTCCGGATTCATAAAATGCACGTCACCCGTCGCAACGCACAGCTTGCCGTGCTCTTCCGCCAAGCGAATAATCTGCTTATTCAATCGAATCAAATCCTGATCCGTCGTCACCTCGGGAAAATGCTCACTTTCCTTCATAAACGCATTGTTCCCAATCGGCTGCACCTCATAATAGTCGTAAAATGCACTGATGCGCTCAAGCTCCTCCTGCGGTGCATTGTTCGCGATTGCTTGGAACAGCTCTCCCGCTTCACAGGCAGAACCGACAATCAAGCCCTCACGGTATTTGCGAAGCAGGCTCTTCGGAATACGAGGAGTACGATAAAAATAATCAATATGTGAAAAGGACGTCAGCCTGTAAAGGTTGATACGGCCGATGTCATTTTTGCAAAGAAGGATGATATGATGGCTCTTCAGCTTCTTTATCTCTTCCTTATCGCGCTCCAAATCAAGCGGTTCTCCGTCTGCATTGGTCGCAACCTCATCATCAACGATATAGCCTTCCATACCGTAGATGATCTTAAACTTTTTGAAACGCTCATACTTTTCGGGATCATCAGCATAAGCCTTGCCGTTCAAAGCATGAGAAGCATCAACAAACGACTGCACCACTCCGTGATCCGTAATGGCAACCGCGGGATGGCCCCACTCAAATGCTGTCTTAACCAGCTCTTTCGTATTCACGACAGCATCCATATCGCTCATCTGCGTATGGCAATGAAGCTCTACTCTCTTCGCCTCGGACGTATCGCGTCTCTTTATCGTAAAGTCGGCAACGGTCTTCATTCCGAACAACGAGCCGACAACAACCTCATGGTCGTATTTATCGTACATAGCGGTGCCCTTAAGCATAACAAAGGCACCCTCCTTCAGCTTACCATCCAACTCGGCCAGCTTCTCTTGGGACATAAACAGCTTCACATTGATTGTATCCGTAAAGTCCGTTACGGCAAATGTAATGACAAGCTTATCCTCGCGAATGCTTCGCTCCTCATACTTGATAATCTTGCCTCGAATCACGACATCACCGATTTCGTCACGAATCTCACTAATCGGGATAATGCTCGATGCGTCAAATGCTTTGCCGTAAAAGATATCGGGATCGGCCGATATCGGTGCACGACGAAACTTGTCGCCACTTGCAGCAGGTCGCTTCGGTGCCGGTGCAGGTTCCTTTTCTTTCGGCTTTTGGAGGTCACGCGGTACCGCATTTGCCTGCTCACGTGCTCTTCTCCTACGTTGATTGTTCGCCAACAACTCGTCAATGCTGTAGACGCGCTCCTCCGCCTGTGCGCCTCGCTCCTTCGGTTCAAGATAACGAAACTTCACAAGACACGAGCGTCCGGTCCATTCGGCAATATATTGCTGTACAAATGCACAAAGCTCCTTTTCACGTGCACGCGCGATTCCGGCGTCCTCTACGGACATATACAGCACATTTTCCTCAACCTCTATCGAGGCATGCTCCAATATCTCTGCATCCAAATGATGATCCAACATACGCTGCTCAAGCAAATGCGGAGAAAGCTGTTTCCACAACTCAGACAAAGGCGTCTCCTCGGGAAACGAATAGCTCATAGATATCTTAACACTTCTTCCCGAGTCGAAAAAATATTGTCTTTTGAGTTCCTGCTCAAGCATACGAAGGCTTGTCGGAGCAAGCATGTGATCCGCGCTGAGATAGACAATAATGACAGGCAGTGACTGTGAACTTGTGATTCGCAGCACCTCACAATCGCGAACAACATTTTGCAATCTCGGTTCGAGCTCAATTGCATCAAAAACCTGTTCAAACAGCACACTACCACCTCCTTCGTATCTAACTCATGCTATCGTCTGTTAGGCATTCGCCAAGCGATCCAGTTCTTCCTTCAAGGCCAAAAGCAGCTGATCCTCCGGAAGCTTCTTAAGAACCTCTCCCTTTCGAATCAACAGTCCTTCTCCGAGTCCGCCGGCAATTCCGAGATCCGCCTCTCGTGCCTCACCGGGTCCGTTTACCACGCAGCCCATAACGGCTACCTTAATATCCAAGTCATACTGCTCCACAAGCTCTTCCACTTGCTTTGCGAGACCGATTAAATCAATCTGTGTTCTTCCGCAGGTCGGGCAGGAAACAAGCTCAATTCCGCCCTTTCTCAATCCAAGCGTTCGCAAAATCAGCTTCGCCGAACGAATCTCCTCCTCCGGACTGTCGGTAAGCGATACGCGAATTGTATCACCGATTCCCGCATACAGAATGTTTCCGATACCGATTGCCGATTTGATATTGCCGGCAACAATCGAGCCCGCCTCCGTAATTCCAACGTGCAACGGGTAGTCGGTCAGCTCGGAAATTCTGCGGTGCGCCTCGATGGACATCACCACATTTGACGACTTTATACTGATAACAATATCGTTAAAGCCAAGCTCCTCCAAGATACGTACCTTCGACAAAGCGCTCTCTACAAGCCCTTCTGCCGTCACACCGCCGTAACGCTCCACCAGCTCCTTTTCCAAAGAGCCGCTGTTCACGCCGACACGAATCGGCACACGGTATTTCTTTGCCGTCTCTACGACTGCGGCAATCTGCTCCTTACCGCCGATGTTACCGGGGTTAATACGAATCTTATCAGCACCGGCCTCCATCGCCGCAATTGCAAGACGATAATCGAAATGAATATCGGCAACAAGAGGAATCGTAATCTGCTCTTTAATCTCGCGAATCGCCAATGCCGCCTCCATCGTCGGAACGGCCACTCGAATAATATCACAACCAAGTGCGGTCAGTCTCTGAATCTGCGCTACAGTCGAGGCCACATCCTCGGTCTTCGTATTGCACATAGACTGAATCAAAATCGGATTCGCACCACCGATCACACGGTCACCGATGCGAATTTCTTTCGTCTGCTTACGCAGCATATAGAAGCCTCCTTATCTACAAAACCTCATGGCACACTGAAATGAAAATGCCCTTATGGAAGTACGTTGCGAATGTCGTTAAAGAAAATAAACAACATAAGCAGTATCAACAATACAAAACCGACAAAATGAACCATACCTTCCTTCTCGGGGTCCATTCTCTTGCCTCGCACTACCTCAATCAACAAGAACAACAAGCGTCCGCCATCCAAAGCCGGAATCGGCAACAGATTCATGACACCGAGGTTCGCACTCAAAAGAATGCCCCAGTTGATGAGGTTCATAAATGCATACAACAGTCCGTCCGTACGATAGCTTTCTTCCACAACGTTACTCATCTCGCTTACGATACGAACGGGTCCGCCGATGTCCTCAGAGGACGCCTTGCCTTGGATAATGTATCCGAGACTCTTAATCGTCGATTTAATCCAGTAGTTCACTTCAATTACGCCGTATTTGATAACATCGAAGAAACCGATCTTCTCACGATAGCTGTAATTGTAGTAAAATCCGAGCGAATAGCTGGAGCTGTGCGTCGGCTTCAAAGAAACATCAAATGTCTTGCCATCGCGCTCAACCGTCAGCTTAATCATCTTATCCGTAAGCGGATGCTCATCAAGATACTCCTGAAAAGCAGTCACCGTCAAAAGCTCTGTACCATCCACTCCGATAATCTTATCGCCCGACTTCAAGCCGGCAGCCTCTGCAGCACCTTTAGCCGCCACACCGGAAAGCGTCACGGGATCCTCTTCGCTCGCAGTGTACTGAATACCCATATAATAGCCTTCAACGAGAATCGGATCGTAGGAAGCCTCATACTCCTTACCGTCACGCTCAAAAGTAATCGTAATCTTCGAATCGTCGATTCCATCGAGCTGCTCGTACAACGCCATCTCTCGACCGAGACGTATCTTATGACCGTTGTAAGAAGTCAAAATATCCTCCGACTGCAGACCGGTAGCCTCTGCCACAGACTCATCAATCGAATACACAAACGGCTGGTCATATCCGAGAATTCCGAGTATCACACAAGCGATGATAAAGGCCAAGATAAAATTGAACAGCGGACCGGCAAACACGACGCTGATTCTCTGCCAAACCGTCTTACTGTTAAAGGTTCCGGGCTCGTCACTACCCTCGTCTTCGCCAAGCATCATACAGGAACCGCCGAGGGGCAACAGCTTCCATGAGTATCTGGTGCCTCCGATTTCCTTACTGATGATTCTGGGTCCCATACCGAGTGAGAACTCCGTAACAACAATTCCATTTGCCTTCGCAACTAAAAAATGTCCCAGCTCATGAAATACGATAACGACACTGATAATGAGCATCGCAAGCAAAATATTAATCAATGTGCTCATTGCCTTCCTTTCTTAACAACATCCTTTTAACAATTCATATGTTTCCTGTTCCGTTTCAAGAATCTGCGAAAGTGTCGGAGCTTCAATCCTCTTGTGCTTCGAAACCGCGAGCTCAATCCACTCGCCGATTGTCGTAAATGCAATCTGTCTGTTCAAGAAACGTGCAACCGCAAACTCATTTGCCGCATTGTATACGGTCGGCACCGAACCACCCTCACGCATTACCTTTTCAGCCATCGCAAATGCAGGGAAATTCTCATAATCAGGCTGTAAAAACTCCAGCTGTCCGACCGAGAACAGGTCCAACGGCTTTGCGGTCATCGTGCGACGCTCCGGATAGAAAATCGCATACTGGATCGGAAGCTTCATATCAGGCGTTCCCATCTGACCGACAACAGCTCCATCCGTAAATTCCACTGCGGAATGAAGCACGCTTTGCGGATGAACGACAACCGTAATCTGATCGGGTTCCAATCCGAAAAGCCATCTTGCCTCCATCATCTCAAGTCCTTTATTGACCATTGTTGCGGAATCAATCGTAATCTTACTGCCCATTGCCCAATTCGGATGCTTCAGTGCATCCTCTACGGTAAAGCTCTTCATCTGCTCGAGTGTCTTGCCACGAAACGGTCCACCCGAAGCCGTCAAAAGAATACGCTTAATGCTCGGATGTCCTTCTGACATTACACCGGAATACCGAATTCCCTGTAGTGACTGAAATATCGCCGAATGCTCACTGTCTACCGGATAAAGATTGACGCCGTATTCCTTCAATAAAGGCATAATCAAATGTCCTGCGGTGACAAGCGTTTCCTTATTTGCAAGCGCAATATCCTTTCTTGCACGAATCGCAGCTATCGTAGGCTGTATACCGATCATGCCGACCACCGCCGTAACTACAAGGTCAACCGAAGCATAGCTTGCGCCCTCTACGAGACCTTCCATTCCGGTCACAACAGCAACATCGGAAAGGTCGGCAATCCGACTCTTCAGCTCCGTTGCAGCCCCTTCGTCGTATACACATACGAGCTTCGGGCGGAATTCACGCACCTGCTCCTCCAAAAGAGCAACACTTTTATTCGCACCGAGAACGTCAACCGTCAGTTCCTCGGAAAATTCACGCACAATCTCCAACGTCTGCTTTCCAATGGATCCGGTGGATCCAAGTATGGCCAAATGCTTCATCGGTTCACTCCTTAATTCAATAACCTACCCGAAGGGATGTTAAAACATATACTGCAGCAGATAAAACACAACCGGAGCCGTAAAAATCACGCTATCAAAACGATCGAGAATTCCGCCGTGTCCGGGAATCAGATGACCGTAATCCTTAATATCATGGTCTCTCTTCATCGCGGAAGCTGCCAAATCTCCCACCTGAGAAATGATCGAGGATGCAGCACCGATGATTGCAAAGGACAACATCGGAGACGGAATCGACGTGAGCTTATCCTGAAAGACAGCTGCATAGATGAGTCCGATTAAAGCGGCACCGACAACGCCGCCGATACAGCCTTCCCACGACTTCTTCGGACTGAGCACGGGAAATGCTTTGTGCTTTCCAATCAAACGACCGACACAGTATGCGCACGTGTCGGAGCCCCATGAGCCGACAAACACGAGCCATACAAGATATGCACCATTTTCAAGTATACGCAGGCGATACATAAACGAAAGCATAATCGCAACATAAAAGAGTCCGAAAAAGACTGCCATCATTTGAGTCGCCTTGTACTTCGGAAAGCTGCAGACATACAACACCATCGTCAGCAGCAAAAATCCCAAAACCAAAGGAAATACATACTCTTCAAGTTCAAAATGAATCAGCGCATAATAAGCAACGCACACAATATAGCCGAGAAGGCCAGGTAGCGTCCACTGCATCTGAACGAGCTTATACAGCTCATACATACCTACTACCGAAATAAACAGCACCAAGCCAAACAGCACATATCCGCCCAGCATCATTGCCGCAATTAAGATAGCCATCATTACAATTCCGCTAATCAAGCGTTCCTTAAACATTACTTCACTCCTCCAAAACGTCGGTCTCTTCTGTTGTAATAATCAATCGCCTTTTGGAGCTCCTTTTTGTTGAACTCCGGCCACAAAACATCGGTAAAATAAAACTCGGAATATGCTAACTGCCAAGGCAGAAAATTCGAGGTTCTAAGCTCACCGCTCGTGCGAATCATCAAATCCGGATACGGAATGTCCTTCGTGTCGAAATATTGATAAAACAGCTCCTCCGTAAGCTCATCCGGGTTACATCTTCCTTCCACGCAGTCCTTAGCCATCTGCTTTGCGGCACGAACAATTTCGTCTCTACCGCCATAGTTAATGGCTACCTGAAACTTAAGTCCCGTATTGGTCGAAGAAATCTCCTCCAGCTTACGAATGCTCTGCTGAAGATCCTCATCCAGTCTACTGATATCACCAATCACGCGCACACGCATATTGTTCTTGCTACTACGCTCAATACTGTCCTTCATGTACTTTCTCAAAAGATTCATAAGCGCGTCCACTTCTTCCTTCGGACGCTGCCAATTCTCCGTTGAAAATGCGTAGATTGTCAAATACTCAATACCGAGATCGAATGCATCCTCACAAATCTGTTCCGCAACGCGGCTTCCCTGTGCGTGCCCGGCATTTCTCGGCAAAAAGCGCTTCTTTGCCCATCTGCCGTTGCCATCCATAATGATAGCTACGTGGCGCGGCGCATTTGCTTGTCTTTGCTCTGCCATCTCTACTCCATTCTGCTCATAATCGCTTTCACCAAGGTGCTATATCAGCCGGTATAATACACCCCGCTTAGAATAATTGGGCGTATCTACATACGCCCAATTTCATGTACTGATTATACAGTCATAATCTCCTTCGTCTTGTCATCGATCATCTTATCGATTGTCTCGATGAACTTATCCGTAAGCTTCTGAGCCTCAGACTCAAGCTTCTTAACCTCATCCTCGGAAAGCTCAGCCTTTCCTGCCTTCTTGATTGCATCGTTAGCATCACGACGGATGTTACGGATAGCAACCTTCATATTCTCTCCGGCCTTCTTTACATCCTTGGAAAGCTCCTTACGACGCTCCTCGGTAAGCTCGGGGAAGGTAAGACGAATCACCTTGCCGTCATTGCTCGGCGTAATTCCGATGTCGGATGCGAGAATCGCCTTCTCGATATCACGAATCAAACGAGACTCCCAAGGCTGAATCATAATCACTCTGGCCTCCGGCACGGAAACGTTAGCAACCTGCTGAAGGCTACTCGGTGTTCCGTAGTAATCCACCTTAATCTTGTCCAAAAGGTGAGGGTTCGCACGTCCTGCACGGATGTTGGAATACTCCTCACGCAAAGCGTCCTGCGACTTCGTCATCTTAGCTTCAAAGGGTTTTAAAATGTCATGCATAATACTACCTCCTATTATTATCTGTTTCTCGTAATATCTATTCGCAATCAACGATCGTTCCGGTAATATTGCCGGCTACGTTGTTGAGAATTCCGTTCTCCTCGTTCAAAGAGAATACAAGAGTCGGAATACCGTTCTCCATGCACATAACCGTTGCGGTAAGATCCATAATCGCCAGCTTCTTATCCAGTAGCTCTTGATATGTAACACGGCTATACTTTACGGCGTTCGGATTCACCTTCGGATCGCTGTCATACACTCCGTCTACCGCACGTGCCATCACGATGGCATCACAATCCAATTCGATTGCACGAAGGGATGTCGTCGTGTCCGTAGAAAAGTACGGATGACCGGTTCCTCCGGCCAAAAAGATAACTTGTCCGGCTTCCAATGCCGCTACTGCTTTGTCCTTCGAGAAATTCTCGCTGACCGTTCCGCAAATAAACGGTGTGAAAATGCTCGTCTTCATACCGCAGAAGCGACAAATCTCAGACATATAGATGCAATTCATAACCGTTGCAAGCATGCCGATCGAATCTGCCTTCGTACGGTCAATCGTCTTACTGGTACGACCTCTCCAGAAGTTACCGCCGCCGATAACAATTGCGACCTGTACTCCCTCCTCGGTCAACTTCTTAATCTGTGTTGCTACTTGAATGCAGGTTTCCTCGTCAAATCCCTTCTTCTGGTCTCCGGCAAGCGCCTCACCACTCAGTTTCAAAAGGATACGTTTATAGGTTGCCAAGAAGCACCTCCTTACCGCACATTTCGCTGTGCATTTTATCGCAAATATTTTATCATAGAAGCGGTCGTAAATCAATAATGCATTTTCCTTTTTTGCTTTGCGTCGTTAATCGCACATGACATTTTCGAAATATGTAGTATTTGCTTCGGAATTAAGAAAATGCACAAGATAGTCGTTCGTTACTATCCTGTGCATCCCATATTGTGATTTACCCCTTGATTCCGCCAAGCGAAACTCCGCCTACGATATATCGTGACAAAATCAAATACACGATTACGACCGGCAAGATGGAAAATGCGATTGCCATATACACCTGTCCCATGTCGAATTTCAAATAATCCGCACCACGCAGCTCTGAAATCAGAATCGGCAAGGTCTTCATCTTCGGCTCGCGAAGCAACAGTCCCGGCACAAAGAAATTGTTCCAACTGGATACGAATGAAAAAATTGCTTGCACCGCTATCGCCGGCTTCATAAGCGGCACTACAATTCGATTAAAGGTGTGCAGTTCTCCCGAACCGTCGATTCGAGCCGCTTCGATATACGATCTTGCCAGATTACTCTCCATGTATTGTTTAATATAGAAGTACGTAACCGGCGAAGCAATGGACGGCAAAATCAACGGCGTAAATGAATTTTCCAATCCGACATCTCTGCAAAACTTAACGAAGCCAAGCGCAGTCACCTGCGTAGGAATCATCATGATAGCCAATATAAATGCCGCAATCGTCTTTCTGAATTTGAAATCAAAAGCATAAAGTGCATATGCCGTCATCGTCGAGAAATATACGCACAAAAATGCAGTTGCGATTGCTACAAACAAGCTATTGAACATACCATTTACAATCGGCTGCGAGCTCGCCAACATACTGTTCCAGTTGTTCTTTAGATTCTTTCCTGGAATCCAAGAAAAGCCCGTACCGATTTCGCTATGCGTCCTTGTACAATTTACGAGTAGTATATAGAACCAAAACAAGCAAAGCACAGTAACGACAAGCAGCACACTGTATGCAATCAGTCTTCTCGTGCCAAGCCCCATCGATTTCTTAATCTCCGTTCCGAATCGGTTATGACCAGACATATGCCTTCCTACTCCTCCTTTGACAGCATCGAACGATATACAAAAAAGCTTAATATCGCTGTGACCATGAGCAAAATCACAGACAACGCTCCACCCATTCCGTAGTTTTTACTATACAGATGGTCATTTAGCTCCATAATGAGTGTCTGTGTCGTATTGTTCGGGCTTCCGGCGCCGTTCGTGAGCACCTGAGGTACGTCGAACATTTGAATTCCACCGATCAACGACGTAATCACTACATAGATTAGAATCGGCTTTAGAATCGGCAAAGTAATCCTTCGAAACACCTGTCCGGGACGTGCACCATCTACTTCCGCAGCCTCAAACAATGCCGCATCAATGCCCATAATTCCCGCCATCAAAAGAATCGTTGTGTTACCGAACCACATGATAAAATTCATGCCACCAACGAGACCTCTTGCCGCCCATACATCCGAAAGGAAGCGAAACGGCTCCTCAACGACTCCAAACTGCTGCAAAAGTGCATTTACCGGACCGATGTCCGAGAAAATCGCGAAGAACAGCATCGAAAATGCCGAGGCCATAATCAAGTTCGGCATATAAATCACCGTCTTAAAAAAGCCGGAGGCACGAAGTCTCAGTCGGTTGTTCGCAAACCATGACGCGAGCAGCAATGAAATCAAAATTTGCGGAACAAATCCGATCAACCACATTACAAATGTATTATATGCATAGCGAAGGAGCGAACCGTTCGAGAAGAGCTCACGATAGTTATCAAACCCGATAAAGGTCGGTCCCACTTGGTTCAGTCCATCCATATAGTTTTCAAAAAAGCTATTATAGATTGTAGTAACCAATGGATACAGCTGAAACAAAAGAAATGCGGCCATGAACGGAATGAGAAATGCAATGCCCCACATTCCTTTCGTAACGCCCTTACGGGCCGGTCCTGTTTTTTTCTTGTTACTTTCGGACATACTATTGCTCCTCACTCTTTTTAGCCCTATGTCATCACAACGCACCGACTACTCATCTCTCATTATCTCGCGGAGCGCCTCACTCGGAAGCACTCCGCGTACAAATGATTCAATCGACTTTGATGCTCGGATACTTCTTTTTAATCGCATCCTTAAAGTTGTTCAATGCCGTATCCTTATCGCACACTCCGTCAAAATAGTCTTTCATCGCCTTTTGAAACTCTTCGTTGCAGCCTTGATCGTACTGCGAGAGATTTTCCAGCTTTAAATCGGCAATTCCGGCCACGTAAAGCGGTAGCGGATTCTGACCTCCCAAGATATCGGAACTATATTCGGGATCCGAGGCCAGTTCATCCATTGCCGGTCTGTGATTTGCGAAGTCGTTCTTCTCATCCACGATCTCGAGCAGTACATTTTTATCGCTCGTCATCGTCAGAATCATGTCGCGAACTTCCTTTGCGTTGTCCGTGCCGTCAGCACAGCAAAGCCAAGTTCCGCCCCAGAAGAAGCTTTGAGGACCATTTGTCACAGCCCATCCGCCTTTCTCACCGACGCTACCTTCCTTGTCCGCATGCATGGAAAAATCAATAAACCATGCAGGTCCGAAGTAACAGAACACCTTTCCGTTCTCATAAAAGCCTTTGGACCAGGCATCTCCCCACAGAGTTGTCTTCTCATTGTAACCTGCGTCCGTAAAACGCTTTGTCTGGTCAACCCACTGCATAATGCTATCATCGATATTCAGCTTTCCGTCAACGACCCACGGCGAGCTTACATTGTTCGAGAAAATGCGGTACGTATCATCGTAACCGGACACCATAGCATACCCCGACTGCTTCATCTTTGCTGCCGTATCTTCGAACTTCGCCCAGTCCGATACTGCCTTTTGAACTTCATTCGGGTCATCGGTGCCAAGCACTTCCTGAGCAATGTCTCGGCGATACACCATCAGTCCGGGACTTGCCTGCCAAGAGGAACCTTTGACTGCTCCTTTAGAATCCGTAACAACATCACGAGTATACTTATACTGATTCACAAGGTCTCTCTCAGGATCGATTCCGATTTCCTTCAGATCAACAGTATACTTTGAATCAACATACTTGAGTGCATAATCCGCTTCTACAAGAAACATGTCGATTCTTTCGTTTGAAGCGGCATCTCCTTGTCTCGTCAAATCTGCATCCAGAGCATTTTGATACTGATTTCCTTCATTGGAGGTCACGGTCCAGATTACTCTCAAATCACCGATTCTACCTTCCGTTGCACTAACCTCCTCATAACCCGGATAATGATCGGCTACACGGGTAATGAATTCTTCATTCCAGCAATATATATTCAACACCTGACCACCATTCGATACGCCGAGCGTCTTCTTATCCTTGTCGTTATTCTTTCTTCCACATGCATATAAACAGGTTGCACTAAGAATAAGCAATATCACAAATGCCGAAATTCTCGTAGCCTTCTTCATTGCATTCTCTCCTCCACTATTACGAATTGTAGACGATTGCGCTTTCATCGCTTAGCTACACTTTGACGTTGCACATCATCTATACCCATTATGTACGTGGAGAGATAGAACTATACGCATTTTTATATCGAAGTACTTTTTGCGGTTTATATCAAAATCATCGTCTCACTACAAGCACGCTTATTCGTCGTGCGCTTAGCGCACTCCTCATATCCGGCTGTCGCCGAATTAGTGAGTAAAACAAATGAACCGCAAAGATACAATCTTTGCGGTCTCCTCTCAAAATCTTCGTTTCATTACAAGCACGCTTATTCGTCGTGCGCTTAGCGCACTCCTCATATCCGGCTGTCGCCGAATTAGTGAGTAAAACAAATGAACCGCAAAGATTGCATCTTTGCGGTTCATATTTTACTCACTAAATCGTGCTTGTAGCTACGCTTACATGCCCATCTGCTTAGCTACTTCCTCTGCGAAGTTCTCTTCCTTCTTCTCAAGGCCTTCACCGGTCTCGAAACGTACCATAGTCTTGATAGCAAGCTCGGTGCCGTTTGCCTTAGCAACCTGTGCGATATACTGAGCTACGGACTGCTTACCATCCTCAGCCTTAACGTATACCTGATCCATCAAGCAGATCTCCTTAAGCTCCTTCTTAACACGACCTGCAACCATGCCCTGAATAACCTTCTCAGGCTTTGCGGACTCCTTAGGATCGTTCATGATCTGAGCAAGAAGAATCTCCTTCTCATGCTCGATGAACTCTGCATCGATGTCCTTCTCGGAAATGTACTTCGGTCTAAGAGCAGCTACCTGCATAGCTACGTTAGAAAGTGCTTCCTTGATATCGTCGTTAACTACTGCAGTCTCAGCCTCGATGATAACACCGATACGGCCGCCACCGTGTACGTAAGAAACAACACAACCATTCGTAGCAACAACCTTCTGGAAACGACGAATGCTGAGGTTCTCACCGATAACCGCAACCTTCTCTACCAATGCATCCTTTACGCTCTTAGCGGAATCAAGAATCCAAGGCTCTGCCAAAAATGCATCCAAATCAGCTGCATCGCTTGCCAATGCCTGATCAGCAACTGCTGCAACATACTCCTGGAAGTCAGCGTTCTTTGCAACGAAGTCAGTCTCGGAGTTAACCTCAACAACTGCTGCTGCATTACCATCGCATGCGATACGACAAATACCCTCTGCCGCAATTCTTCCGGCCTTCTTCTCAGCCTTTGCCTGTCCGTTCTTTCTCAAAAATTCAATAGCCTCATCCATGTTACCGTTGGTCTCGTTGAGAGCCTTCTTGCAGTCCATCATGCCTGCACCGGTCATATCACGAAGCTCTTTTACCATTGCTGCTGTAATTGCCATAACAATCCTCATTTCTGCCGCTTAGCGGCTCTATTATGAATTATTCTAATTAGTTCTCTTCTGCAACTTCTTCTGCTGCGGGCTCTTCAGGTGCTACAAACTCCTCACCCTGATTAGCCTCGATAACTGCGTCAGCCATCTTACCAACGATAAGCTTAACTGCACGGATAGCATCGTCATTGCCCGGGATTACGAAATCAAGCTCGTCCGGATCGCAGTTCGTGTCAGCGATACCGATAAGCGGAATACCAAGCGTATGAGCTTCCTGTACACAAATTCTTTCCTTCTTAGGATCTACAACGAAGATAGCATCCGGGATCTTCTTCATATCCTTGATACCGCCAAGGTTCTTCTCAAGCTTCTCCCACTCCTTCTTAAGACCGATAACTTCCTTCTTAGGAAGTACCTCGAAGGTACCGTCGTTAGCCATAGCCTCGATCTGCTTCAGTCTGTTAATTCTGGACTGGATGGTCTTGAAGTTGGTCAGCATACCGCCGAGCCATCTCTCGTTAACATAGTACATACCGCAACGCTCTGCCTCGATCTTTACAGAGTCCTGAGCCTGCTTCTTAGTACCAACAAACAAAACTGTACCGCCATCTGCAACAATGCTCTTAATTGCTGCATAAGCCTCGTCTACCTTACCAACAGACTTCTGAAGGTCGATAATGTAGATACCGTTTCTCTCGGTATAAATGTACGGAGCCATCTTAGGGTTCCATCTTCTTGTCTGATGACCGAAATGTACACCGGCCTCAAGCAACTGCTTCATAGAAATAACGCTCATGTTAAATCCTCCATATGGTTTTTTCTTCCGCACCGGTAATCTCGGCGACCAAGTATGGCACCGGCCTCGAATCCGTATGCGTGATTTTTGACTAAATAACTATAACACAAAGTATTGCAAGGTGCAACTACTTTTTTAATTATTTTTTATGCCGTTTCAATCTTGCTTGCGAGATGCAGATTATGACGTTCTACAGCCTCTTCGCGCATCTTGTACTTCAGAATCTTTCCTGCGGCGTTCATCGGGAAGGAATCCACGAAATCCACGTATCTCGGAACCTTATGCTTTGCCATATGGTCCATAACGTACTGCTTCATCTCTTCCTCCGAGCTCTCCTCGCCCGGCTTCAAAATGATGCAAGCCATAATCTCTTCACCGTAATCCTTATCGGGAACTCCGATGACCTGAACATCATTTACCTTCGGATGTGTATAGATGAAATCCTCGATTTCCTTCGGGTAAATATTCTCGCCACCACGGATAATCATATCCTTGATACGACCGGTAATCTTAAAGTTACCGTCCGGAAGACGTCTCGCAAGATCTCCCGTATGCAACCAACCCTGCTCATCAATCGCCGCTGCTGTTGCCTCAGGCATCTTGTAATAGCCCTTCATGATGTTGTAGCCTCTTGCTACAAACTCGCCATCCACATTGTCCGGCAATTCCTCATATGTCTCGGGATCGACAATCTTACACTCAACTCCGAAGATCGGTCCGCCGA
The DNA here is from genome assembly GCA_045645665.1 of Lachnospiraceae bacterium. Taxonomy (GTDB): domain Bacteria; phylum Bacillota; class Clostridia; order Lachnospirales; family Lachnospiraceae; genus ISDg. Next base: position 17,382 of record JAZRJF010000074.1, read on the forward strand.
CCGTATTCACTCGCGTTTCAATCGAATCGGTCGTCTTACTCATCGTCGTTGCGGGAGAAGCCTCCGTCTGACCGTATGTAATACAGATTTCAGACATGTGCATCTTCTCAATGACGTCCTGCATAGCCTTAATCGGACAAGGCGATCCGGCCATAATACCGGTACGCATATGCGAGAAATCCGTCTTTTCGAAATCCGGATGACCGAGCATTGCGATAAACATCGTAGGCACACCATGAAATGCCGTGATCTTCTCCTGATTGATGCAGTGAAGACCCTTTCTCGGTGAAAATGCGGTGATCGGGCACATCGTCGTTCCATGAGTAACAGATGCGGTCATCGCAAGCACCATACCAAAGCAATGGAACATCGGTACCTGAATCATCAATCGGTCTGCGGTGGAAAGATCCATACAGTCTCCGATTGCCTTGCCGTTATTTACGACATTGTAATGAGTAAGCATAACGCCCTTAGGGAAGCCGGTCGTTCCCGAAGTGTACTGCATATTGCATACATCATGCTTATCAATCAACTTTCTACGGTTCTCAACCTCTACGTAAGGCACGCTCTCACCAAGAGCGATAGCCTGGTCCCAAGTGTAACAGCCGGGCTGCTCACTCTCCACCGTCACAACATTTCTAAGGAACGGCAGTCGTTCGGAATTCAGCTGGCCGGGCGCCGTCGTCTCAAGTTCGGGACAAAGCGTCTTAATGATTCCAACGTAATCGCTATCCTTAAAGCCATCGATCATAACCAAGGTATGCGTATCGGACTGGCGAAGAAGATATTCGATCTCATGAATCTTATATGCTGTATTTACGGTAACCAATACGGCACCGATTTTTGTCGTAGCCCAAAAAGTAATATACCACGCAGGTACATTAGTCGCCCAAATCGCAACATGGTCACCACGCTTTACGCCCATCGCAATCAAAGCGCGCGCGAAGCTATTCACATCGTCACGGAATTCCGGGTATGTTCTCGTATAATCCAGCTCCGTATAACGGAATGCATACTGATTCGGGAACGACTCGCACACGCGGTCAAGCACATCCGGGAACGTATAATCGATCAAACGCTCCTTCGGCCAAATGTACTTTCCGGTCTTGCGGTTATTATCCTGAAGCTTGTGCTTATGTGACGTCTTATAAGGACGCATATAGTTCGCAAAATGCGGGAACACAGTCCAAGCATCGGCAAGCTCTGCCGACCATCTCTTAACCCACTCCAAGGATACGTATCCGGTATAATGAATCTCCTGAAGAGCGCTGAACATCTCTGCAAGAGGCATATCACCCTCACCCATCATGCGATACTTCACAACGCCGTCGATTTCAACGGAATCCTTAACATGGACATACTTAATGTACTCACCGAGATTTTCTACCGTCTCCTCCGGCTTCTCGCCGAAATTGCGGTAAGGATGGTGAATGTCCCACAAAGCAGCAACCTTTCTGCTGTTCGTCTCTTCCAGTACACGTCTGAGTCTCTTCGTGTCGGAATATACACCATTCGTTTCAACGATGAACGTAACATTGTACTCCTCGCCGATGACAGCAAGGCGCTTCAAAGCGGAAACGACAGCCGCATCATCCACCTCGCCTTCGGGCTTCGGATGCTCATCACCGAGTACACGAATGTATCTCGTTCCAAGCTTTTGAGCCAACTCCGCATACTGACGAAGCTCCTCTACCGTATTATCCAAAAGCTGCGTATATTTCAGCGCCGTCTGCGAAGACAGACAGGATATCTCAATACCGATATCCTTCAGCTTCTCTACTGTATTATCAATCTGTGCAGGCAAAAACGGTCTTGCCTTCAGGGCAGATATCTCACGACCGATTCCTCGAATCTCAATGCCATGATAGCCCAAATCCTTTGCCATTGTATAGATATCCACCCATGAATAATCGGGACATCCGAGTGTTGAAAAACTAATCTTCATATATCTTCACTTCGAGACACAATCAAAAAATGCTCGACTTCTCCTTGCTCAAACTCAATAACATCAATTGTAATCAAAACGAAAGCGTCTAATAGTCCGCTTTATTCGAACTTCTACCTTGGTACAAAACATCCCATAGGTTCTGGTTTAAAACCTTAATATAGGTGCCGCGCATACCGGAGGAACGAGACTCGATTACGCCTGCACTCTCCATCTTGCGTAGGGCATTTACAATCACAGAACGAGTGAGGCCCGCGTGATCGGCAATCTTGCTTGCAACCAAAATGCCCTCATTGCCTTCCAACTCGTCAAACACATGACGCAAAGCCTCCAGCTCCGTAACGGACAACGTATTGATTGCTGCCTGCACCATCTTCTGACGACGTAGCTCGGCTGCAGACTCCTCGCTTTCGGAACGAACGATTTCCAGGCCGACAACAGTTGTACCGTATTCGCACAAAATAATATCGTCAATCGTATAAGACTTACTCGTACGATATACAAACAGCGTTCCGTAACGCTCACCCGCAATCTCAATCGGTGCCGCAATACCGACATAACCCTCAGACTGCTCCTCGTCAAATCCGATCATCGCCAAGTTCATATTCTCCTTGGTCGATAGAATATTCAAAAAGCGCTCATTCAATAGGGGATCGATAAACGTACCGACCTTATCGTCCAGCAAGGTCGTAAGAGGCTGGATATCCTCTCTGTTTTTCATACCTAGAATCTTACCCTTTCGACTCAGAACAAATACCGTCGATTCCAAAACATCACCCAGTACGGCACAGATGTCGTTGAATACGACCTTGTCCGAACCGGAACTACTATGTAGTAACTTATTGATCTTTCGTGTTTTGTCTAACAATTGAACGCTCATGCTAATCCTCCATATAATTTATCAGCGAAACGCGTATATACTATCACAATTGTGCGATATTAGCAAGCATTTTCTTATGATTTCGTCACTAAAATAGCAATTTCTTTCGGCAAAAAACCGACTCCGAACAAACAGCTTTACGCGGTCGTAGGGAGTCGGGTTCATAATGCTCTAAAACAGTCGTTATTAAAATGCTCTTAGTATATTGCACTTATCGATAGCCTATTCAGCCGCAGTAGGCTTCTGCCACGACATAAAATCGCATTCCGGATAGCTTTCACAGCCGAAATAGCGTCTGCCCTTTCTCGTTCTGCGAATCACAAGCTCTTTTCCGCACTTAGGACACGACACACCTGTTTTCTCAAGCAGCTGCTTCGTATTGCGACATTCCGGGAATCCGGGGCACGCCAGGAACTTACCGTGCGGTCCGTACTTTACAACCATATTACGGCCGCATACGTCACACACAATGTCCGTCACTTCGTCTTCTATCTTAACGTTGTCAAGCGTCGCCTCAGCATCCTGTACTGCTTTATGCAAATCCGGATAGAAATTACGTACGATCATCTTCCAGTTAACATTACCTTCTTCCACGCCGTCCAGCAGGTACTCCAGATTGGCTGTAAAGTCTACCTCTACAATGCTCGGAAATGCTTCCTTCATCATCGCATTAACGGCTTCACCAAGCTCGGTTACATACAGATTCTTGCCTTCCTTCGCAACATAGTGACGCGAAAGAATCGTTGCAATCGTCGGAGCATACGTACTCGGACGTCCGATACCAAGCTCCTCCATCGTCTTAACGAGGCTCGCCTCCGTATAATGTGCGGGCGGCTGAGTAAAATGCTGCTCTCCCTCGAACTCCGAGCTCAAGAATAACGCTCCCTCCTCGGGAATACGATTCTTTGCCTGCTTAGCCACATCCTTAGTAGCTTCCTTCTCCGTGGATTCCGAATATACCGACAAATAACCGTCGAACTTAACACTGGACGCATTGGCATGAAACTCATGTCCGTTGCCTTCGATTGTTATGGATGCATTTTCATAAATCGCATCTGCCATACGGCTGGCAACAAAGCGCTTCCAAATAAGCTGATACAGACGGAACTGGTCATTCGTCAACTGGTCCTTCACCATTGCCGGTGTCAAATCAATATACGTAGGACGAATTGCTTCGTGCGCATCTTGAATCTTCTTGGAATCAATGCCTGACTCACGTGCAGCGGTTACATACTGCTCTCCGTATTGCTGAGTAACATACGCCTTTGCAGCAGCATCTGCCTCAACCGATACACGAGTAGAATCGGTACGCAAATACGTAATCAAACCGATGGTACCGTGCTTCTTAATATCGACACCCTCGTATAGCTGCTGTGCGATACGCATCGTCTTAACCGTACCGTAATTCAGAGACTTGGAAGCCTCCTGCTGAAGCGTACTCGTAGTAAACGGCAACGGAGCCTTTCTTCTACGCTCGCCCATCTTTACCGAGGATACACCGAACTGTGCACCGCGAATCTCTTCCAGAATCGCATCAACCTCTTCCTGCGTGCGAAGCTCGGCCTTAACGCCTCCCTTACCATAATAGCTTCCTACAATGGGGCGCTTAAAGCCCTTCTCGACAAATGCGCCGCTAATCGACCAATATTCTTCTTTCTCAAATGCGGCAATCTCCGCTTCTCTATCGCAAATGATACGAAGTGTAACCGATTGTACACGGCCCGCACTAAGTCCACGCTTTACCTTACTCCACAAAATAGGGCTGATTTCATAACCAACCATACGGTCGAGAATTCTTCTCGCCTGCTGCGCATCTACAAGATTCGAATCAATCTCTCTTGCACTGCCGATCGAATTCTTAACTGCATTTTTCGTAATCTCATTAAAGGTAATACGAAATGTATTCTTATCATCCAGCTTAAGCACCTGCTTCAAATGCCATGAAATCGCTTCTCCTTCACGGTCAGGGTCAGTTGCCAGATATACTTTTTTGGCTTTCTTTACTTCCTTACGAAGTGCGGCAAGAACATCGCCCTTACCACGAATAGTAATATAGTGTGGTTCAAAATCGTCATCTACATCCACGCCCAAACTGCTCTTCGGCAAATCACGAACATGACCACCGGAAGCAAGCACCTCGTATCCGGAGCCAAGAAATTTCTTAATCGTTTTTGCTTTTGCAGGGGACTCTACAATGACAAGATTGTTCGCCATGATTACCTCCGTCTCAACCAAACAGGTCATTCAACACGTACTGCATAATAATTCGGTATAGGCTGTCGAATCCACCCGCCGGACTCCAAACTTGCCAACACGCACGTCAATTCCTGCGGCGACAAATTGCTTTCCCATACCAACATATCAAAATGTTTCGGGTCCAAACGCAACAAAGAATACACCATTTTTTCGTTCGTTGCAAGTACTATTTTTGAATTTCCCAAAGATTTCGATTCACAGAGATTGACCTTCTCGGCAAGCGAACCACCGGAAGAATTGCTTCGTAGACACGCAAATGTAAGCTGTTCGTTCTCCTCCTTATATAATAAGGAGCCACTGTATCGATACGAAAGCTCGCAAAGAATATCCTCCGGAGAAGTCACTGCCTTCGCCCCTTGTTGAATCAGTCGATTGCAACCGACACTGTTTTGGTCGGTAATTCGTCCGGGAAGTGCAAACACATCCTTTCCTTGCTCCAAAGCTCGATCAACGGTAATGAGCGTCCCGCTTTTTTCACGCGCTTCAATGACCAACGTTCCGTCCGCGAACCCGGATATCAACCGATTCCTCATCGGAAAATGATATTTCATCGGCTTTGTTCCCGGCGGATATTCCGAAAGAATGCCTCCTTGCTGTCGAATCTTTTGGTACAGCTCCCAATTCTCCTTCGGATACGGAACCCCGATTCCGGAACCGAGTATTCCAAGTGTTTCGCCTCCGGCCTCCAAGCAAGCTCTTTGTGCAATCGAATCGATTCCCGCAGCCAAGCCACTTACAATTACAACACCTGCAGAACTCAGCTCCTTCGCGAAATAGCGTGCCATCTCAGCTCCGTAATTAGAGCATCCTCTTGTACCGACTATCGCAATGCATGGCTTATCCGTACTCGGAATATGACCCTGCAAAAAGATTCCGTACGGACAATCTTCAAGCTCCGAAAGCCGACTCGGAAATGCTTCGTCCTCATACCAAAGAAATCGCCCATCCAATCTTGCCAGACGACGCTCATCTTCCGAGAGCACCTCCTCGGTTCGCAATTCCTCCATAACGAGCTTCGTATCATCACTTAGGCCCTTCACTCCCTTCCATTGCTCATCACTACAACGAAAAATTGTCTCGGCATTTCCGAACGAATTCAGAAGTCGCCTTATCTGCCCCGCAGACCCGATATGTGTGCACAACCATTGTTCATACCGATTCCCCATATCTCCTCCTGTTCTCGCTTAAAGCACACGATACTTATGGTCGAGTGCATGGTACAATACTGCCTCCTGCATATGTCTTTCAAGTATGTCCTCGCTTCCATCCAGATCGGCAATCGTTCTCGACACCTTTATGATTCGGTGATATACCCTCGCCGAAAAGCCATATCGCTCCGTTGCGGTTCGCAAGATTCCCTTCACAGCGTCACTAAGCGGACAATACGTGTCCAGCGCCGAGGATGAAATCTCACTGTTAAAGAAGATTTCCGTACCCGCAAATCGTTCATGCTGTCGCTTACGTGCCGCTTCGACTCTTCGCCGAATCTGTGCACTGCTTTCCCCTTTCGGTCCATTCTCTATGTCGCAAACGGCAAGCGATGGCATCTCTACACACAGGTCAATGCGGTCCAATATCGGCTGACTGATGCGACCGAGGTAACGTTGAATCTGATCCTGCGAGCAATGACATCGATTTCTATCGGGAAAATGCCCACACGGGCAAGGATTCATAGCCGCAACAAGCATAAACTTCGCAGGAAATACATAGTTTCCGTGTAGACGAGCTATGTGCACACGTTTCTCCTCGAGTGGCTGCCTCAGTACTTCTATGCTTCCGCGACGGAACTCCGGAAACTCATCCAAAAACAACACTCCGTGCGTGGCAAGGCTAATCTCACCCGGTACCGGAAATTGACCACCACCGACAAGTGCCGGTACGGTGATTGTATGGTGTGGTGATCGAAACGGACGTGACAACACCATAGACTGCTCCTCTCCGAGTAATCCCGCTACGCTATATATCTTCGTTAACTCAAGGCTTTCCTCGAAGGACAGATCCGGCATGATTCCTGGAATCCTGCTAGCGAGCATCGACTTGCCGCTTCCGGGTGGTCCGAGCAACAGTAAATTGTGCATTCCCGCAACGGCAATTTCAGAAGCGCGTTTTGCCAAGAACTGACCGTACACATCCGCAAAATCCGGAACATTTCCCTCTCTTTGCGGTGACCATTCCAGTTTCTCTATCGGCAGCTTATTCGTTCCGGTAAAATGCTCTACCGCCTCAGTAAGATTCTTAACGCCATATACATCGATGCCTTCCACCAAAGCCCCTTCCTCCGCATTGTCGAAAGGCACTAATATCTCGGAAAAACCTTCTTTCTTAGCTTCACTGACACAAGAGAGCACTCCCGGTACCGGTCGAATCGTTCCGTCCAAGCCAAGCTCTCCGATCATACAGACCCCTTCCAGAAATTCCGTCGGCAGGTGCTCCAATCCACCGAGAATTCCGATTGCAATCGGCAGATCAAATGCCGTTCCTCCTTTTCGCATATCCGCAGGCGATAAATTCACCGTAATACGCTTTGCAGGCAGCAAATACCCGGAGTTCTTAAGCGCAACTCTTACACGTTCCCTAGCTTCACGCACTTCTCCGGCTAGGTATCCGACCATATCAAAGCTGGGCAAACCATTACCTACATCAACCTCTACACAAATCCTCGATGCCTCGATACCGTGCACTGCATAGCTATCCACACTGCAAAACATAACAACCTCCGAACTTTCTATTCTGCCCTTTCTCACATACGAACACTCACGATAATGTCATGTACAATCGTCCTATTCGCATGTGCAATACATTTTACGATATCGAAGCTCTGAATCCTATTGGCGCATACAACAAAAATAACGACCTCCGTTTGTTACACGGAAGTCGTTATCTCAAATCCTATTTCATTACCGTCGGCAAAATGTACAACCGGTACACCGAATTACCGACAACATGTACTACAGTTCACGCCTGTGAACCGAATCAATCGTGATCCAAAAGATTCTTCAATTCCTTCATGAAGGTGTTTACATCCTTGAACTCACGATAAACCGATGCAAAACGAACGTAAGCAACTGCATCCAAAGCCTTAAGCTTCTCCATAACAAGCTCACCGATCTTATTGCTCGGAATCTCCTTCGCCTCCATATTAAAGATGGTGTTCTCCACCTCGTCTACGAGCTGCGTAATCTGAGAAACGCTGATCGGGCGCTTGTGACAGGAACGAAATACACCGGCCTCAATCTTAGAGCGATCATAGGCCTCGCGTACATTTTCCTTCTTGATGACTACAAGCGGAATGGTCTCAACCTTCTCATAAGTCGTAAAACGCTTAGAGCACTGATCGCATTGTCTACGTCTACGAATGGAATTCGAATCCTCCGCCGGTCTGGAATCAATTACGCGAGTGTTTTCGGCACTGCAAAAAGGACATTTCATAGGTTTCCTCACTTTCTCCCATCAAATCCTTCCGAGGCACACAGACGAACGCAAGCTGCATATGCTAAGAAAAAAGGTGTTTCACCATGCGTATCTATGAACTGCGCCAAAAGGAAGTTATCAACTGCTGCACCGGTGAGCGGCTCGGCTTTATCTGCGATGTCATCTTCGATCAATGCTCGGGATGTATCAGCAAAATTGTAGTCCCCGGTCCCTGCAAGGTATGGGGTATTCTCGGACACGACAAAGAATACATCATTCCGTACAACTGCATTAGAAAAATCGGTACGGATATCATCCTCGTCGATCTAGACTCCGGAGCCTCGCTCGTAGGCTGTGCACTTGAAAAATAGTATAATATTAGATCAACTCTGCGATATCAATGTTCTCGCCGCTAAGTCCGATTACAGCTCCGTTCTGAGCCTCGGATGCTTCCGGATGTGCAATCAACCACTTGTTGCAAGCAAACAATCTTGCATCGTCCTTATCCTTAACGGTAATCTCAGGCTTGTCGAGGTTCGTTCCCTTCGGCAAAATGATTACAACACGGAAAGACTCACCAAGCTTTGCGCTGCAAGGAGCATAGTGAAGTGTCGTTGCATAGAGCTCAACAGCCGTTCCCTTCGGGCAAAGGAAAGCCTCTACCTTAGATGTATCAAGCACTTCGTCCATGCAATCCTGCTGTCTTGCAAGCAAAAGAATGCAATCATCTGCAGCGATATCGATCTCACTGTCTCTGTGGTACTCAAGACAGTTCAATTTCGTGTTCGTACCGTTGCAATATCCGATCTGAATCGGCATACCGCCGTAGCAGTTCATCGAAAAATCCTTCATAGCGGGCGTAGCTTCCAAAGCTGCGTCTCCGGGAACGTATACAACGCCGTCTGCAGGAGCGGGAGTCGTCTCGTTAAGAACCTTGATCAGCTCGTCGGTGTCATAACCGGTAACCACACGACCGTAGGTTGCAAATGCCTTGTCCGTAACTTTCTGAATTGTTAATGCCATACTAAAATACCTCCGCAACATATTTATATTCTGATGAGCATAGGCTCGCTCTCGGATACACATTGTATGCTGTCCGTTCTGTTACGCGAACCACATCATATGTATTTTAACACAGTTTTATTTTCCAATCAATACGATTCCGACAAAATGTCTATATTTTGTGTCACATTTTCTGCTTTATTTTTGTCACACACAAGAAATTGTGTCATCCTCTCCTTTCGAATCGAAAAAAACACCCGAAAACAAATTGACACTCATGGTCCGTTGTGCTATAGTTATTCGCAGAATAAATGCACGAAAAGGTGTACATGCCGACTTTCTATCTCGACTACACCGGAGCGTTAAGGAGGAACGATATGAAGGCTTTTATGAGTGACGATTTCCTGCTGAACAATGAGACCGCGAAGCAGCTTTATCATGAATATGCAGCAAAGATGCCTATCATCGATTACCACTGTCACATTCCTCCGGAGGAGATTGCAAAGGATGTGCATTTTGATTCCATTACTCAGGTTTGGCTCGGCGCCGATCACTATAAGTGGCGTCAGATGCGTACCGCCGGCGTTTCGGAGGAATTCATCACCGGCGATGCGGACGATTTTGCCAAGTTTGAAAAATGGGCTGAGACACTGGAGTGTGCTATCGGCAATCCGTTGTATCACTGGAGCCATCTTGAGCTGCAGCGTTATTTCGGTATTACCGAGCCGCTGACCAAAGCCAACTGCCGTGAGATCTACGATCGTTGTAACGAGCTTCTTAAGGACCCTTCCATGTCCGCAAGAGGACTCATTCTTCGTTCCAATGTAACACTGCTTTGCACGACCGACGACCCGGCTGATGACCTTCGTTGGCATAAGCAGATTGCCGAGGATTCTTCTTTCCCCGTACAAGTACTTCCCGCATTTCGTCCCGACAATGCACTGTATATCGAGAAGGATACCTTCTCCGAATACATTAACAATCGCCTTGCGCTTAGCGATGGACAGCCCATCGACAGCTACGAGGCTTTGAAGGCATGTCTTACGAGACGTATGGAGTATTTTCATTCTCTTGGCTGCAAGGTTTCCGACCACGGTCTTGCATTTGTTATGTACGAGCCTTGCACGGATGAGGAAGCTTCCGCTATCTTTGCTAAGCGCATGAGCGGACAGGCTATCACCGCTAAGGAAGAGCTTCAGTACAAGACGAATCTACTCACCTTCCTCGGTCGCGAATATGCTCGTCTCGGCTTTGTCATGCAGCTTCACTACGGTGTTAAGCGCAATAACAACACCCGTATGTTCCGTACAATCGGTCCCGACACCGGTTTTGATTGCATTGACAATCATACTCCGAGCTCTTCTCTTGCAGATTTCTTGGATGCACTTGCTGTTACGGATGAGCTTCCGAAGACCATTTTGTATTCCTTGAATCCGACAGACAATGCAGCCATCGGTACGATTCTCGGTTGCTTCCAGGACTCCTCTGCTATTGCAAAGATTCAGCAGGGTTCCGCTTGGTGGTTCAATGATAACAAGACCGGCATGCAGGAGCAGATGACTTCTCTTGCCAATCTCGGATTGCTTGCTCATTTTGTAGGTATGCTTACGGACTCCCGTAGCTTTCTTTCCTATACAAGACATGAGTATTTTAGACGTATTCTTTGCAACCTAATCGGCACATGGGTTGAGGATGGCGAGTTCCCTGCTAACCTTCCTCTTCTCGGATCTATGGTTCAGAACATTTCGTATAATAATTGTTTGCGTTATTTTGATTTTAGCCTTCGGGAATAGTATTCCCAAAGGCTTTTTCTCTGCAGGACACTGCATTTTGCTGTGTAAGCGTTGCCACACAGCCGGTACAATACATACGGCAGCGCAGAAATGGAGACAACCTATGAAACACTTAATCAGTCCCATGGACATGACCAAAGAAGAGATGCACAATCTTCTCCTCTTGGCACAGGAAATCATGGAAGACCCCAAGAAGTACGCTCATGTATGCGACGGCAAAAAGCTTGCCACCTGCTTTTATGAGCCCAGCACAAGAACGCGTCTCAGCTTTGAGGCTGCTATGTTGAACCTCGGCGGACAGGTTCTCGGCTTCCATTCCGCAGATTCCAGCTCTGCAAGCAAGGGCGAAAGCGTTGCCGATACGATCCGAATCATTTCAAGCTACGCGGACATTTGCGCAATGCGTCATCCGAAGGAGGGTGCTCCTCTCGTAGCCTCCCGTTTCTCCGAAATTCCGGTCATCAACGCAGGTGACGGTGGTCACAACCATCCGACTCAGACCTTAACCGACCTTCTTACGATTCTCGAGTTAAAGGGAAGCCTCGACAACATTACAATCGGTATGTGCGGCGACCTCAAATTCGGCCGTACGGTACACTCTCTCATGAAGGCTATGTGTCGTTATGAAAATGTACGCTTTGTCCTCATCTCCCCCGATGAGCTTCGCATTCCGACCTACTTGCGCGAGGAGCTTCTCGACGCTAACAATATCCCGTACGAGGAAGTAACGAACCTTGAAAATGTAATGCCTGAGCTTGACATTCTCTACATGACTCGTGTTCAGAGAGAGCGTTTCTTCAACGAAGAGGATTACATCCGCTTGAAGGACGCATTTATCCTCGACAAGTCGAAGCTTGAAAATGCAAAAGAGGATATGTTCATCCTCCATCCGCTTCCGCGTGTCAACGAGATTTCGGTTGAAGTCGACAACGATCCGAGAGCGGCATACTTCAAGCAGGCGCGCTACGGTGTGTATGCACGAATGGCACTGATTATGACACTTTTGAACCTTACAGACAAAGCAATATAGAAAGCAGGTGAGCACATGTTAAATATCGGCGGACTTCATCAAGGCGTTGTTATCGACCACATCGTTGCCGGTCAGGCAATGCGAATCTACGAATATCTCGAGCTTGGTAAGCTCGACTCCTGTGTTGCCATCATCAAAAATGCCTCCAGCAAGAAGATGGGCAAAAAGGATATCATCAAGATCGACGGACCGATCTGTGTGAACTTAGACAGTCTTGCAGTTCTCGACCCTTCGATTACGATCAACATCATTGAAAATGATACAATCGTTGAAAAGCGCCACGTACGCTTACCGGAAAAGGTAACGAACATTCTCCGTTGCAAGAATCCTCGTTGCATCACTTCCATCGAGCAGGAGCTTCCTCACATCTTCCGCTTAACCAATCCGGAAAAGCGCATTTATCGTTGTGAGTACTGCGAACAGAAGTATAAGAATCTGAGCATCTGATGTTTCTCAATTGATCAAATGAATATTTGACGCAACAAAAAAATAACGCCGAAGACATTGCATTGTCTTCGGCGTTTCTTGTTTTACAGTCTATCAAATTCAGCATAACGGTCTTATCGACTTCAACCTATATTGCAATTTGGCTAGCGTTTTCAATGCAGCGGCCCCGTTTTTCCACGAATCACCTCGCACTGTACGCTTTCTGCTTTGACATTTCCGTGAATCACTTCGCATTTGACCTGCTTTGCATTGATGACATCCCCTGAGATATTCTCGGCATTGACATCCATACCGGCACTCACGGAACCACCTACGCTATCGCAGTTTACAGTGACGGCATTCACAGAACCACCTACGCTATCGCAGTTTACAGTCATACCGGCTTGAACCGAACCTCCGACATTATCACATTCTACAGACATTCCGGCGATAACACCACCATTGATACTGTCGCACGTCAGATTCATTCTGGTAGTTACACCACCATTAATGCAACCATCTATGTTCGCATTTCCGTGAATCTCTACATGAATCGGCTGTGTCAAATTCATATTATCGCACAGCAACAACGCCTGGCTATTCGGGTCCACAGACTGCAAGATACGTCCGTTTTGTACCCATACAATGTGAAGGGTATTGTCTGACTCGTCAAATGCGCTTAAACCCTCACAAGTAGTCTCATCACAAATAGGCTCATCAACAATCGACTCTTCACCGCCCTGCTTTGCCACTCCGAGCAACGAATCCACCGATACCTGAAACACCTCCGCCAGCTTTGGCAACAATTCAATGTCCGGATACGACAACGCACACTCCCATTTGCTCACCGCTTGCGTCGAGATTCCAAGTCGTGTCGCCAATTCCTCTTGACTTAACCCGAGGCCGGTACGCAATGTTTTAACTTGTTGACTGAAATATTCTTTCATAATTGTTCCCCTTCTCTCTTGTGATGACACAATGATACATCACTATCCACCGACCGTGCAATCGATACGTAGTTGAAACGCAATTTTGCAGAAAATCAACCAACAGTTGATAACAAATCTCTCAGAAATGCGATGGACTTGTTCATTTTTTCGACATGCCAGCTTCCATCCTCGGCAATGGAGGTTGACTCAATCGTAAAGGTCCCATCGTAGCCTACTCTATTCAGCTGTGCGAACAACCACTCAAAATCAATGTTGCCTTCTCCCGGGTGGAGGCACTGCCTTAATTTCACCCAATCCATCGGCTCTCCGCAAAAATCGCTGATATGGATATGACGAATCGCACCCTGCCAAAGCCACGCATTTTCCTCGGAAAAATACTCTTCCAGCTGTCCGTGAAATGCCGCAAAGCGTACGTCGAACGTAAATGCAATGTCGGGATACACCTCGTGCAGCTCCTTCATATGCGTAAGCGGGTCTTGTCTGTTGCACACCACATTTTCAACCGTCAGCCAAAGGCCGTAGCTCTCTGCCAAAGTACGTAACTCGCGATACATGCGAATGTTCGTTGCAATCTCACGGTCGGAGCTTCTTCCGCCCCAAAGATGAAGTACCAACACATTGGCATCCATGCGAGAAGCCATGCGGCAATTGATTTGAAAACGTTCCAGTGCAAGCTCATGATCGCCTTCTTCGTTTCGACTGATGAGCTCTCCGATGCCTTTTTCTACATGGAACGTTACGATGGGCAGGTTCATCGCAATAATGTCCTGCGTGATGCTCTCGTAATTATCGTACCAAGCCTCATACATCATAAACTCGAAGCCATCGCAGTCAAATGCTCTTCTCGCCTCTTCTATCAAACGATGATTTCGACCGTTCCGACTTGTAATCAACGCGCCGGTTGAACAAAGAATCCGATTCATCCTATCTCCCCCTAACTGGTTTATTAACTCCCGTGCCTAGATATCTCGGCTCTCATCACCGACATCGTATCCTCACGGCTTTTATGTTCCGATAAAACAGTTGCACATATGTCTCCATATGTGCAACCTGTATCGTATGAATTTATGCAATCGGAGCACTTACGATAATCTTTCCGTCCTCTACCTTAAGACGTACTCGATTGCCCTTTACCTGGATCTCGTCAAGCATCTCTCTCGGAAGCTGTACACGGCCGGCACGGTCGAGAATTGCATACTCGTCGTGCGTCTCCTCCTCGATGAAGCCCTTAAGACCCTCGGGACGCTGGTACTCTTCCTTCATGATACGCTCACTACTGTTCTTACCATCGCGCATCATTACTACACGGTTAACCTTCTTCGCAAGGTTAATGTCGTGTGTTACGATTACGATTGTAATACCAAGCTCCTGATTCAGCTTACGGAATACATCCAAGATGGAGTCGGACGTTCTCTGGTCTACGGAACCGGTAGGCTCATCGGCCAAGAGAAGCTTCGGACGGTTTGCAAGTGCGATTGCAATTGCAATACGCTGCTGCTCACCACCGGACAGCTGATTCAGCTTGCTATCCTTCTTATGACCCATACCAACGAGGTTCAAAAGATCAAGCGCACGCTTTTCAATATCCTTTCCATCCGAGAACATCATCGGAAGCTGTACATTCTGAATAGCGGTCAGATACGGGAAAAGGTTTCTCGCGTTGTTCTGCCATACAAAGCCTACCGTGCTCTGCTTGTAGGACACCAACTGCTTCTCAGTCAGCTTAAACAAGTCCTTGCCGTCAACATAAAGCTTTCCGGCACTCGGACGGTCCAAACCACCGAGCATATTAAGGAACGTTGACTTACCGCTACCACTACTACCGATAATAGCAACGAACTCTCCACGCTCCACACGAAGCTCAAGACCCTGGAGAGCGAGTACCTCGGTCTCCTTCGTCTTATAAATCTTTACGAGGTTCTCGCAGAGAATCATTACGTTGTCGTCAAGCTGATCCTCAAGCTCACCCTCGACATTCTGCTTATACGCAGCCATAAAGGAATCACGAAGTTCATCGGAAATGACACTTTCCATCGGCTGATCTGCGACAGCTTCATCCACCTCATTCACAGCCTCAACTACAGCCTCGGAGGCCTCTTCCGAAATCGCCTGTACTGCATCTTCAACGATTACTTCAGCATTTTCAATCTTATCACTCATTCGGCTGAACCTCCTCTCTATGATCCTCGTAATGGATGATCTCGCCGTCCTGAATCTCGTATACGACATCACCGTAATTCATAAGCTTCGGATCATGAGTTGTCATGACAAAGGTAATACCCTCTTTGGCAATCAGCTCCTTGAAGATACCGATAACCTGAAGACTGGTTGCAGAGTCCAACTCACCGGTAGGCTCATCGGCGAAAATAATCTTCGGCTTATGAGCAATGGCTCTGGCGATAGCAACTCGCTGCTGCTCACCACCGGAAAGCTCCTGAGGCATATGAGAAGCACGCTTCGTAAGACCTACCATCTTCAAGCACTCCATAACACGTTCCTTATAATCGCCCTTGTAGTTTGCAAGGCGCAATGCGTACTCCACATTTTCATACGCACTCATAACCGGAATCAATGCAACGGACTGAAAAATGTATCCGATCTTACTTCTACGCAGCTTCTCACGCTTCATCTCGGAAGCATTCGAAATGTCTGCACCATCAAAGATAACCTGTCCTTCCGTCGGTGCATCCAACGCACCGATGATATTCAAAAGCGTTGTCTTACCGGAACCGGAGCGTCCCTTCAAAATCGTAAGGGAGCTCTCCGGTACATCAACACTAATACCCTTCAGGGCCCAAAAGTCTCCGCCGGCAACCGGGAAGCATCTCTTTACGTCTTTGGTCTGTAATATATTCATTGCGCTCCCCTCCTTAATCCTCACCAAGCTTCAACGCCTGATTAATCTTGATCTTAGACAGCAATACGGAGATAACACCGAGACATACTGCCAACATCAACAATACAACAATACCGATTCGAATCATATCACCATTTGCCATAAAGATCTGTGTCGGAAGTGTCTTTATGCTAGGCGAGTATGCAATCTGAATCAAAGGTATGAACAGCTTGGATGCTACGATACCAACACCGGCACCGAATGCAATCGGCAATACGGAACCGAAGAAATGCTCGTTGATCAGCATCAAAATGATTTCCTTCATCGACATACCCATAGCACGGTAAATACCGAAGATAAGCTCTCTGGAGCGAATCGAAGTAATCCAGTAAATCAAGAAACCGATTGCGCAAAGTACAAGAACTACGATAAAGGTAATCGTCAACATACCGTTCGTTACCTGGAAATACGGGTCATTCTTGAGATCGATAATATTTGCGCTGGAATCGTTGAAGGAGTTGAACTTCACGTTGTTCTCTACAGCCCAATCATAGAAGAAATCCGTCGAGCCCTCAATGTTGAACCAAATATCATAAGGCAACAAAGGATAGTCTCTCAGTACATTTTCCATATTGGCAACTACGAGGAACTGATCCACATTGATCTCAGCACCGTCTTCGTTAACACCCGGAACCTGATTCTCATAAGTCGGCCAGTAGTCAACAATTGCGGTAATCGTAAGAGCCTTACGTCCAAGAGACTCATTCAGCTCATTCTTACAATTGATTGAGATAACATCACCGACTTCGAGCTCACCGAGCTCAGCCATGTTGGAAGAGATGATACAGCCCTGAGGATTCTGTGCCAAAGCATTCAAATCGTGGAACCAGTGCTGCTCGGTATATCCATCCGGCATCCAAGCGGTATTACCGAATTCATATGTATTGATGGCCATAAAGTTAACACTCTCAAAGGTGCTACCGCCAACAAACACCTGCGCCTGAGGGAATCTCAACACCTTAGACATCGCCGTAATCTCGGGATGCTGCTCTTTGAGTGTAAGATACTTATTAAAGTCCGCCTCTTGATAAATGAGTTCCGTATCACGTCCCATCTTTACGGAAGAAGCATTGTTAATCCAAGCCTCCTGAACAACAAGATCGGCACCGTCATCGTAGTGAATACGAATCTCCTCATTTTCATTCACGGTACGTGCAATGTTGGCATTGAACAAACCGAGTGCAATCGTAAGTACAAGGAATACCGTAATGAAATTCTGCTTACGAATATCTCTCGTAATCTGAAGGAAGGATGCATAGCCTGCGGGCTTCCAGAACTTACGTCCGATACGGAAGATTGCAAATGCAAGCATCGGGATGAAACGCAAAAATACGATTGCGCAGCTGAGGATGAACAACGATGCAGACATAAACAGCATCGGATCAAGTGCCTCTCCATCCGCTACCTTCTGAAGGAGCAAATCCTTCTGGGAATTGAAGTTGTAATATCCATAAAGGGAAAGTGCAAGCAATGCAAAGTCGAGGAACATTCTCTGCCACATCGGCTTATTCTTCTTACGCTTATTCGCCTTCTGCTCAACAATACTGAAACGAGCATAACGAAGTACCGGAATCGTCATGATGACGATACTTGCAAATGCTGCAAGCAATGCATACAGAAGCGACGTTCCCGTAATCTTAACATCCATAGCACGTCTGCCGACAAACTCAAGGAATGCATTTGTCGAACCGAACAGGTGACAAAGCAGGTATCCGATCGGAATACCGATTACCAACGCAATAGACGCAAGGATGACTGCCTGGATGAAGTACGTCATAATCAATTGCAGACGACTTACACCACGGCTCTTGAGCATTGCGATTTCGCTCTGCTCGATCGTAATTACCTGGTTGGAAACCATGAAGATAAATACGCAAAGCAATACGAGAATCGGAACCTGAAGAATCCACATCGTCGTAGATACCTTAGAGGAATCCTCTACGAACTGCTCAAAGATCTCGTGGAACATACTGTCCGTATAATAGAGCTCGCGAACCAAGTAATCCTGGTACAGCTTGTTGTCCATATCGAGCATATGCTCTACCTGGTCAACATCAATATTCGTATAATCGTAAAGCGTATACCATTTTGCCGTAATATTACCGGAAATACGATCATCCTTCATAAACAACTCTTTATAAAGCTCCTGATCGATAAAGAACTCGTTTTCATATGCCAACGGGTCCTTAACCCAGTAAGAATCCTGCGTGTCGGCAGCACGGAATACACCTGCAACACGAAGACGTACCGGATTACCATCCAAGTCTTCGTAATCGTTCATAACGAGGACATCGCCGATGAACATCTCGGAGGAAAGGTATACTCGCTCATTTACGATACAGTCGATAATACCCTCACTGTCCTTCTGGTTGCTGTAGATGGAACCGGAAACGATTTCTACATGCTCTGCAAGATTGCTGATAGATGCAACCTTCACATCGACAGAAGCCTTTCCACGGCTCGTCTCAAACTTAGCACTCTGCTTATTGCTGTTGGCAAATACCGCAATCGAAGACATCGGTTCAAGACCATACAGCTCTTTTACTTTCTGTTCAACAGTCTTATAATCATCAAAGTATGACGAAGTATAAGACTCCAAACGCATATCACTCAGCTTAGCTTCTACATATACCGTTCCCGGGTATGTGTTGTTCTCTTCCAGATATGTATTCATATCCTTAGTGAGCATCTTTTGAAGTGCAGCCTTTGTGTACATCGGGTTACAAGCGGCGATTCCGACCATGAGAATATTACCGATCAGGATACAGAGAATCAACCAACGCTTGTTTAACAATTTACGATAAATAAATCTTAACATCGATTCTCCTCCTAATGAATAATAATCTTGTCATCGGCCGACAGCTCGCTGCCTACCCAATAACCTGCTGCGTCGTATCTTGCTACCGTGATGTAGCGCTTAATTGCGCAACCGTTCGCATCATAAACCCATACGTAAGGCTTTCCTTCCGGAACAAAACCGGCCTGCGGAACAAGGGGCTTAATCGGAGACTCCTCCTCTTCCTCTTCTTCCTCCTCGGTCGCACCGGTGTCATGGTATACGATCGTCGGATCAAGCAAAGAAACGTTCTCAAGGTTATAATCGTAGTAGGATACAACACCTACGTTGTTACCGTCCATGTAATGGTCCTCATCCAAAAGAATGATAACCTCATTACGATTCGTAGCATCGGTAGGATATACATCCTTAGAGGACACTACACGACCGGGGAACGAAATGTTCTCGCCTGCAAGTGTGGAGGTAAAGGTAATCTCCATACCGTAGCGAAGACCGGTGTTCTCCTTGTCAAGACGGATACAGAAGGACGTCGGATCATAGAAATCAAACATATACTGATCCTCGGTAAGCTCAGTTCCCTTAGAGAAGGATGCAAAGCTGCTGATAACACCATCGGATTCCGCATATACAGTCACAGGACCCTCAGACCAAATCTCGTAGTTATCCACGCGCTCGGTCAATTCGGCGATACGCTCTTTTCCATCCTCAACATATGTATCGTAGGATTCCTTCATACGCTCAAGCTCGATTTCAGCCAAAGACTTCTCAAGCTTATTCTTAATCTTCTTCAGATTCTTTTCGTACTCTTCGATTGCCTCTTCCTGACGCTCAACTTCCTTCTCATAGTCCTTTTCGAAGTTAGCGAGGTCAATCTTTGTCTGCTCCCAATCAGCCTTGTCGATAGACGGCTGTACCGTATAGATTTCCTGACCTGCAGTTACGTATACTTCGGAAAATGCAGCTACGAATACTTCCGTAATCTCACCGGGTACGGGATTGTAGAACGGCTCCTTGGACATAGCATATCTCTCTGCTCCGGAAATCTTAACCTGAGAGGAAAGAGATCCGTTCTGAATGGTAGTTGTCTTGTACTCTACGCCGTAGGTTGCAAGATCCTTTCCTGCAAACACAACCTCACCTTCGGTAAGGCCGGTCTTAATCTCACGATAATTCAGATTGCTGGTACCGATAGTAACCTCTCTCTGAACCTGCATAGCACCGTCAACAACCGTTACGTAGTAGCTCTTTCCGACTTTCGATACTGCATTAAGAGGAACGGCAAGCACCGGCTCTTCCAAAGCGGTAGTCATATAAAATGCCACATAGTCTCCGGCCTTAACAGTATCCTTCAGTCCTTCCACCGTGTAATAGGAGTGCATTGCACCACCGGTAGCGTTCATATCCGCAAGCTCTTCCATCGTGTAAGGAACATAGGTAACGTCATACATATCCGCACCGATCTGCGCCTTTACGGAAGAATACTTCGCATAATCCTCTTCCTCAATGTACGGCGAAACCAAGGAGAAGCCGCCTTCCTTCACAATCGAAAGTACCGTCTTTCCTTCGTCTACAACATTGCTTTCGTCACTGATACCGATATAAGAAATCGTACCGTCACAAGGTGCAACCACCTTAGAAGCAGCTGCCTGCTCCTTAAGCTCTTCAAGTCTTTCCTTGTCTGCGGCAATCTCTTCGAGCTTTGCGGCATTGGAACGATCGAAGTTCAGCTGAAGCTCTTCGATTTGATACTTCATCAAATTCGAATTATAGTAATCCTTCATATTGCTGAACATATACATCGTCTTCTTCAACTGTGCAATCGTATCATCGAAGTTGTCCACATCCAATGTGTGCTGTGTTTCTTTGATTTCGATTTGAATCTCGAGCTCACGCGCCTGACGATCAGCTTCAAGATTCTGCTCATACAACACATCGCCGGCAACGACTACGTCGCCTTCGCTTACATGCAACTTCTCAACGGTAGTTGCATAGTCGTATACCATATGATATACCTCTGGTACAACAGAACCCGAAACAATCTGTACGGACTCCATATTCATCTTCGTTACGGTATGTAGTGCGCTCATGCTTTCAATCGGCTGAAGCAGCTCGGGAGCCACTACCTGCTTATCACATCCGATAGAGGAAACAAGCATACATGCAACAAAGAGCAATGCCAAAGTACGTCTAAACATTCTCATCTTAATTGTCCTCCCTATCGAATAATTACAAGCTCACCGGGCTCAAGACCGCTGATTACCTCAGTCATATTCTCGTCATCGCCGATCTTGCCGGAAATGGACAGACCGATTTCGATGTAACGAAGCTCTCTCATACCATTTGCATCGAGAACATATACTGCGGGCTTCTCATCGATTGTACGAAGTGCTCCGGTAGGAATGCGCACAACGTCCGTTGCCGATTCGGTAACCAAACGAAGCGTTCCTCCTACGGAAGTAGACTCATCCAAATCAAGCAAATACTCGTCTGCATCCAGCGGAAGCAAATGCACTCCCATACTGCGAGCCTCTTCGGAGCTCTTAGTAATCTCAATCACTTCACAAGTGTAGAAATTCTCACCGCTCTCTACGTCGAGCAAATCACCGACCTGAATCTTGTCCGTATTCTCTACATTCGCCGAAAACGTTCTCTGCTCGGTGCGAATGGATATAAACGTAGTACCGGCCGAGAAGAACCAAGAATTACGAGGGTTCGCGAGATACGAAACAATGCCGTCAAACTCAGCAACGATCTGCGTACCGTCAACCTGTGCCTTAAGCTCATCAAAACGAATCTGCTCTACGAGAATCGTTTCTTCCAAAGAAGAAACCGTATCCTCTAAACGTTCAAGAGCTGACGTGTCATACTTTTTGCCATAATCCTTGGCAAGCTTCTGACGCTTCTGCTCGATCTCGAGCAACTTCTTCTGATGCTCAAGTTCTTCCGCATAGCCGTCCATCTCTTCCTGCTTCGCCTTGAAAGCCTCTTCGTTCTCCTCAACAATTACCTTGCCAAGAAGCTGTCCTTCCTTTACCTTGTCACCCTCATTGACGTAAGAGATGTAGGACGTGAATGGCATAATATCGTATCCAAACGAATAATCAGCTCTGCGCTGAAAATCATATCTGCAATTTCCACCAATGTAATCCTGAACATCACCACGGGTTACAGCTTCCGTTGTGAAATACTCCTCTTCCATCTGCTGGACTACAGGAGCTTTGCGGAGCTCTTCCTCAGCAGGCAACAGTGCACAACCGCACAGCATGCTAAGTACGAGTCCTAAACATAGTACCTTTTTCATTACAACCTCCTAAAGCTACTTTCCAAAGCGCATTCGGTCAACAACCGTAACGCATTTGTTCAAACATTAAAACAGACCGGTAATCATACCGTCTTCGTCCACATCGATACGCTCTGCGGCCGGTACCTTCGGGAGACCCGGCATCGTCAAAATCGTTCCTGTGATAACGACTACAAAACCCGCACCTGCGGAAACATAAGCTTCTCTGACATGTACGTCAAAATCCTCCGGACGTCCGAGCTTCTTCGGATCATCTGAAAGCGAATACTGTGTCTTCGCCATACATACGGGGAAATCGCCGAAGCCGAGGCTTGTCAGCTGCTCCAACGTCTGCAAAGCCTGCGGCTCAAAGACAACGCCCTTTGCACCGTAAATGCGCTTGCAAACCGTCTCAATCTTCTCTTTAAGCGGCATCTCGTCCGGATAAAGCGTATGGAAATGACTTTCCTTCTCCTCGAGTGTCTTGAGAACCTGCTCAGCGAGCTCAATTCCGCCTTCGCCGCCCTTTGCCCACACTTCGGAAAGTGCAAAATCACAGCCGCGTTCTTTGCAGAAGCTCTCAACGAACGACAGCTCTGCGTCGGTATCCTCGGTAAAACGATTCAACGTCACAACAACCGGTACGTCATATTGCTGAAGATTCTCGATGTGCTTCTCAAGATTCACAATTCCCGCTTTCAAAGCTTCGAGATTTTCCTTCGCCAGCTCCGTCTTCGGAACGCCACCGTTGTACTTAAGTGCTCTTACAGTAGCTACAAGTACAATCGCATCCGGCTCAAGTCCCGCCATACGACACTTGATATCGAGGAATTTCTCAGCACCGAGGTCCGCACCGAAGCCTGCCTCCGTAATCACGAGGTCTGCCATCTTAAGTGCCGCCTTAGTTGCGCGCACACTGTTACAGCCGTGCGCAATATTTGCAAATGGTCCACCATGAACGATGGCCGGAGTATTTTCAACTGTCTGAACGAGGTTCGGGCGGATAGCATCCTTCAAAAGGGAAGCCATAGCACCTACTGCGTTGAGGTCTGCCGCCGTAACCGGAGCACCGTCGTAACGATATGCCACGATGATCTTGCCGAGTCGCTCCTTCAAGTCCTTCATATCCATTGCCAGGCAAAGGATTGCCATAATTTCCGAAGCAACCGTAATGATAAAATGGTCCTCGCGTACAACACCGTCGCTCTTCTTACCCATACCGATTACGATATTACGAAGGGCACGATCGTTCATGTCGAGACATCTCTTCCATACAATCTGGTTCGGATCGATCTGAAGAGCATTGCCCTGCATCAAATGATTGTCGAGCATCGCCGCAAGCAAATTGTTCGCAGATGTAATGGCATGAAAGTCACCGGTAAAGTGAAGATTCAAGTCTTCCATCGGCACAACCTGTGCATAGCCACCGCCGGCAGCACCGCCCTTCACTCCGAAGCACGGACCTAAGGAAGGCTCACGCAATGCGATAACCGCCTTCTTTCCGAGACGGCCCATGGCCTCTCCGAGTCCTACTGTCGTAGTTGTCTTTCCTTCTCCTGCGGGCGTAGGATTGATAGCCGTTACCAGTACAAGCTTGCCCTCGGGATTATGTTCAATACGCTTCAAAAGCTCATCCGAGAATTTGGCCTTATACTTGCCATACATCTCGATCTCATCGGCAGAAATGCCAAGCTGAGCTGCCACTTCATCAATCGGCAACATCTTCGCTTCTTGAGCAATCTGAATGTCCGTTTTCACGACGAATACCTCCCAGATACGTTCCTTTTGGGCATAAGCCCACTAAATATTAATATAACAAAATTCACAACTCATGGCAACACTTTTTTATGCACAATTATCAAAAAAAGCGTGATATAATTGTGAACAGAAAGACTGTTATTGGTCATCCTTTACAACGGTGTGACTTACTATCAAATGCGAAAGGAAAATGGTCTGTATGAGATACCAAACCGTAATATTCGACCTGGACGGTACCCTATTGGATACCCTAGAAGATTTGACGAATGCAGTGAATTATACGATGGAGCAATATGCGTATCCGACAAGAACACTTGACGAGGTGCGTGGCTTTATCGGCAATGGCGTTGCCGTTCTGGTCAGACGCTGTGCTCCGCCACATACACCGGAGGATCGTTTTCCCGGTATGCTTGATTGTTTTCGAGCATTTTATAAAGAGCACATGTACGATCACACAGCACCTTATGCAGGAGTTCTTTCGATGCTGGAGGAAGTGAAAAAAGCCGGCATTGCCACAGCGATTGTATCAAACAAGCTGGACTCGGCAACGAAGCAGCTCAACCAACGCTTTTTCGTGCCGCACAATCAGTTGGCAATCGGAACTCCGGCCGAATATAAAAAGCCGCATCCTCATAGCATCTTCGATGCCATCGAGCGACTTGATTCCAAAGCAAATGATACCATTTACGTCGGTGACTCCGAGGTCGATATCGAGACGGCAAGAAACGCCGGAATCCCCTGCATCGGTGTCTCCTGGGGCTTCCGCACCCATGACTTTCTCAAACTCAACGGTGCGGACTATGTAATTGACAGCCCCGATGAACTTCTCCCGCTTCTGCTCAGTCTATAAATAGTATGCAAATAAACAAAGCCCGGCGAACAACGCCGGGCTTTGTAATATTTCAAGTAACTCTTTTTATCTAGACAGCTCCATCATTGCAGCAATCAGCATATTCATCTTCTGCTCTGCATCTTCTGCGGAGGATCCCTTAACACCAACATAGAACTTAATCTCCGGCTCGGTACCGGAAGGACGAACACATGCCCAAGCATCGTCGCTCAAGTCAAAATACAGAACATTTGACTTACGAAGACCGGTAGGAGTAACCTTTCCGGTTGCAATCTCGAGAATCGTATCCTTCGCATAGTCGCGGAAATTCAAAACCTCGAAATCACCGAGCTTCTTCGGCGGATTGTTACGAATCTCTTCCATCATGGACTGAATCTTCTCAGCACCCTCAAAGCCCTTCAACGTCAACGTCTCAAGACCTTCGCGGAAGTAACCGTACTTCTCGTAAATGCACATCATCTGATCCCAAAGCGTCAGATTCTTCGTGTAGTAGTATGCAGCGGCCTCACAAAGCGACATAACCGCAACAACTGCATCCTTATCTCTTGCATGAGTACCAACAAGACAGCCGTAGCTCTCCTCGAAACCGAATTCATAGGTACCGTAGCCGGTCTGCTCTGCGATCTTAATCAATTCACCGATAAACTTAAAGCCGGTGAGACACTCCTTAAGCTCTACGCCGTATGCTGCGGCAATCTTCTCAGCCATTCTGGTCGATACGATTGTCTTAACAACAAAGCCGTCCTTTGCGATTGTGCCAAGCTCCTGCTTCTGGCTCAACAAATACTCGCAAATCAACATACCGGACATATTACCGGTAAAGGACATATACTCGCCCGTCTTGGAATCCTTAGCGTATACGCCGAGACGGTCTGCGTCGGGATCGGTAGCCAGTACAAGGTCTGCACCTACTTCCTCTGCAAGCTTCAGTGCCAATTCAAATGCACTTCTGCTCTCGGGGTTCGGGCTTGCAACCGTGCTGAAGTTGCCATCCGGAAGCTCCTGCTCGGGAACAACGTATACATTTTCAAAACCGATCTCCTTCAAAAGGCGACGAACAGGCATGTTGCCGGTGCCGTGAAGAGGCGTATATACAATCTTCAGCTCCTTGCCGATCTCGCGAACGAGCTCGGGATGAATAACGAGCTTCTTCAGCTCCTCCATGTATCGATCGTCAATATCCTTGCCGATTACGTGATAAAGGCCCTGCGCAATTGCAGTCTCGCGGTCCATCGTCTTTACATCATCGTAACTCGTTACCGCATTTACCTCATCGATAATCTGTGTATCCTTCGGAGGTGCTACCTGAGCGCCGTCTTCCCAATATACTTTATAGCCGTTGTACTCAGCGGGATTATGGCTTGCAGTCACGTTAATACCTGCGATACAGCCAAGCTCGCGAAGAGCAAAGGAAAGCTCCGGAGTCGGACGAAGAGACTCAAAGCGATATGCCTTAATTCCGTTAGCGCAAAGACAAAGTGCTGCCTCCTCGCTGAATTCAATCGACATATTTCTGGAATCATATGCGATAGCAACTCCCTTGTCGGCGCCGCCTTCCTTAAGAATAAAGTTCGCCAAGCCCTGTGTTGCCTTACGTACCGTATACAGGTTGATTCGATTCGTTCCGGCACCGATAATACCGCGAAGTCCGCCGGTACCAAACTCAAGCTCGCGATAAAAACGATCCTTGATCTCATTCTCATTGTCCGCAATTGCCTTCAACTCAGCCTTCGTAGCCTCGTCAAAATAGGAATCCTCACACCAAAACCGATAGGTTTCCATATAATCCATAAATACAATCCTCCTAAATGTTTCCGAACCGAGCGTTTTGCATGGTTCTACTGCATACATTATACCACACATGGCACCCGGGTTTCCAGTACATATTGCTCGAATATCGCATCTTGTCATATATTTTGTTCTGTTGACAAATGAGCGGACATCCCTTCCACACCCCTTTGGCCACTAACTGTCCAAAGCTGAGCATAATCACTCACGCGAAAGAATCTCAAAGCACATTCTGCCATTGTGATAAGGGCATTTCCACGGCTCTACAATCGGTTTGCCGGGTACGGGCTCCAAATTCTCATCTAAAGCCCAAAACCATTCGGAGCCCTCTCGCTTGTCACACAGCTTATCGAGAATCATTGCAAAGATATCTTCGGAAGCCTCCAGATACTCCGTATGGCTCGGATCCTTCTGATAACCGTTCAAAAATCCAACCACGGCCTCTGCTTGTACCCACCAAATTCGCATTGTATTGTCAATGCCGTTCTCGCATTCATTCAACAGAGAATGGTTGCAGTATGCGCGCTCGTATATTTTCTTCGTCAAAGCCGATGTCATCGGACGAATGCGACTCGTCAACTCCGGAATATCCATAATCTCCAGTGCTCGATCAATCAACCACGCCGCTTCGATGTCGTGTCCGTACGAATGCAAGTCAATGAGCGAATTCAGGTTCTCATCAAAGAACACCTCTTGTCTACACAGCTGACGGTTGTATATCTTCTCATCAACGAGCTCAATGATCCATCGCAAGCGCGCCTTAACCTCTTCGTTGTGAGACACTCGATACAGTTCCGTATATGCCTCCAGCACATGCAAAAGCGAATTCATCGTCTTATGTGCGATGACGCCGTTATCGGAAAGCTTCTCGTTATCTATCGCCACGAAGCATCGGTCAAATGCCTCAAGATACCCGACGGAATCCTTCATCTTTGTCTCAATCAAGCGATATATCGCAAATGCTCTCTCGAGTGCCTCCGCTTCTCCGGTCAGTGCATAGTACGAAGACAGCGCATAGATGGAAAATGCCTGATTGTACGTGTGCTTTGTCGTATCCTCCGGTACTCCTTTGTAGTCCAAAGACCAAAACATACCGCCGTATTCGTCATCCGTACAATGCTCACACAGGAAACGATATGCATGGTTCGCATACTCTTCCAAAGAAGAATCCTTCAACACCATCGCAGCATTTGAAAAGAACCACAAAATACGGCTGTTCAAGATGCAGCCCTTCGTCGATTCCTTATCCAGTACAAGATTCTCGTCAAGGTACCCGTAATATCCTCCGTAGACATCATCCTTTAGTTTTATCCAAAACGGCAAAATCACTTCATACAGATGTTCCTTTGCCTGCATTTTCATCGTATTCATGCGTTACCTCCGTAATCGCTTTCTATAAAAGGGACGGTAATTACTTACCGCCCCTTTTCGAAGCTTAAATTCATCAATTTCCGAAATAGGTATCCAAGTAATCCTGAACAATGTTCTTATTGGACTCAATTACCTGAGCAACCTCGAAGTTACCTTCCAACATACCACGAATGGTAGGACCATCAACCGGGAACTCGATGTTCATCCAAAGGTCAACGAAAGTGTCCTTCGGTTCATCGGACATACCCTTCAAAACTTCAAAGTTCGTCGGGTTGTTCTCACGGCCTGCCATCTGCTCTTCGAACCACTCAAAATCGTCACGAAGCTCAACATCTCCTCCATACCAGTTGGTGTAATCGTAGATTACATTGTAAACAGTCAACGGATCCTTTACTCCCTTAGGAATCATGTAGTAGGTACCGCCCTGCTTAATCTGAGCAACTTCATCATAGCTGCTTACACTCGGTCCGAGAGGCCACGGCACAACGCCGAGGTTAATCTCGTGATCCGGATCTGCCTCGTCAATAATCCATGCCGCTGCAGGGAAGAATGCGCATCCGCCTTCGCCAAATGCGTAAACGCTGGAGTTCCAGTCCTCATCACAGCTTGCATTCCAGAAGGAAAGACCGCGATCCACATAAATCTCTCTCATGAAATCCAAGCACTCAGTCGTTGCCTTAGAGCTGATGCCCTCTACGATGTTGCCATCTGCATCGGGTCTGATTCCGGCGATAGACGCACCGTTGGAAAGAAGAATCTGATCAAGCGTATTCGTCCAAGCACCACGGAAAGCGTATACACCGTTCTCAGGATCGTTCAAAGCTTCCATCATCTCAACCCAAGCGTCCCAAGTCCACTCGCCGTCAAGATAAAGCTGATAAGGATCCGGAAGATTTGCCGCCTCGATCATATCCTTGTTGTAACCGAGAGGGAAACCACCGAGGTCGGGAGTACTGCCGAGGAACAAATAGGTCTTACCGTCGTTCGTAAAGTTAAAGCCCTTCAATACATCGTCATTGATCTTCTCAACGCCGATTTCCTCAAGAGACATTGCATAGCCTGCAAGTACTGCCGGTACACCAAACTGAAGGTCAACCATGTAGATATCACAGTTCGGGGAACCTGCCATGATAGAGGTGTTAATGGACTCAATCGTACCATTCCACGTCAGATTTTTGTAGTAGAGCTCAACGTTGTACTTCTGCTCGATCGCTCTCATGTTGTCAAGCTGCATCTGTGCAACTTCTACGTCCTGAACATCAGGATTGTCATCAATACTGTCGTGCTCGGAAGTGTAGTAACTCGTGTACCAAGTACCGATGTTGATCACTCTGGGATCACCAAGAGGACCGCTTGTCGGTTCGGGGCCGTCACTCGGCTTATCTCCGCCGCAAGCAACCATAGCAAATACCATACTGAGCACTAAAAGAAGCGATAATACTTTCTTCATAACTCTCATCTCCTCCATTATTCTGCGATTGTACCAATCGTAACCTTAAGAACGTTAACCGGATTCGTACCCATATCGGAAATACCGATAAAACTGAGCTTGTCTACCCAATCCTCACCGTAAAGCTCGGTACACTTCTCGTTCATCTCTTCGTAGGTGTACTGAATAATCGTCTTAGACTGGTTTCTCTGGGAAGCCTCTCCTGAAGCGAGGGTAGGCTGATAACGAAGATCCTTACCTCCGGCATAACCGGTCTCCTCGTTCGGATAGCTCTGAATCATAATGTGCGGGAACTGCCAATCTTCACACTCATACTGATAGTAGATTGTGATCACCTTACCGGGTCCGAAGAGCTCGGGTGAGAACACAGCATTTACATTCGCATTCTCAAGTGCAAATGACCAAGAGTTCTCCTTAACCGGCCACCAAGAAGTACCGGAAGCACCGCCGATGCCCTCGAGAATCACTTCATCCTTAGGCTGCTTAACGGCGTTGGACCAATCAAGGCTCATCCAAAAGCTCTCATCCATGCCTTCCAGTGCGAAGGTTGCTGCTGCGTCGGGTGCAATTGCATTGCCGTCCTTATCAAGGAATACGAGGTTATCAAAGTACAGATTAGCATGTCCATTTGCAGCCGTATCCTCATCAATGTAGAAACAGAAGTAATTGCTCGGATCGGTGAAGCCACCTTCCGGAACTTCCATTGTATAAACCTTCGGATTCGCATTTTCCATGTAAATGCTCCAAGGCTCCTTCGTCTCAACCAATGCATCAGCCGCACCGGTATACATTGCAAGGTAACCGGAAATCGCAGCAAACGCCTCCGTACCGTGATCCATACCGATGTCGAACTGAATCTTAGCTACATCGGCCGCCTTATCACCCAAAAGGGACACTACGTCAAATGCAACGTAAGGAACTACACCGGAAAAGAAATTATCGCTTACCGGTGAGGATGCCTTTAACGCCTTAGATCCTCCGAAATCAACAATACTCAGCTCGGACGACAGGTTACATGCCGGGTTACTGAACATCAGTGCGGCAAATGCCATCGCGCCATCTTCAAAGCCAAGATAAGAGGATGCGTCTGCGGGAAGATCATTGGTATGATCGATGCCTTCATTCTTAGGCACTTCCGCTTCTACCGTCGGGGTCGGTTCCGGATCGGAAGCAGGCTTCTTCTCATCGCTGCCACAAGCAACAACGGATACTGCCATGATACCGATCATCAAGAACACAAGAAACTTTTTCATCATATTACTCCTCCTTATAAAGATAAGTTTTATTAAAAGAATGCATGCATTCGTTTAATACGATATTAACCTACGATACCGCTTCGCTCCACGCCTTCAATGAAGAATTTTTGAAGAACGATATAGAGCAAAATAATCGGTAATAGAATTAGGACGATTGCTGCATATAAGTACAAATTCAGCAACGCCGGTGAATTGATGGTGTAGATATTACCCACCTCATTTGTCAAAGCTCCGAGTCGCATCGAAACGACCTTGGATACTCCGAACAGCTTGGAATAAAACAAGTCATTGTACTGCCATACCATCGAAAATACCGCTACGGTAATTACGGACGGCATCGCATTTACGAGCATAATTCGAAAATACGTATAAAAGCTACCGGCACCATCTACAAATGCAGCCTCTTCTATCTCCTTCGGCAATCCGCGGAAGAACTGATTGAAGATGTAGATGTACAAGCCGGAACGAAGTCCGCAGCCGAGCAACGTCAGCAAATAAAACGGTACCATCGAATCATACAAATTAATCATCTTTCCGAACAAATTGATCTTCGTAAAGGTCAGGTACAGCGGAAGCATGATTGCGTGCGTCGGAATGACAATCATGATAACGACACATGCAAACAGCAAGCCCTTGCACGGGAACTGAAATCTCGCGAAGCCGTAGCCGACCATCGAGCATACGAGAATCTGAATGAGCATAAGTGCCAAGTCATGTCCGAGCGTCAAACCGAGCGTAGACGGGAACGGAAGCACCTTCCACGACACAATGTATTTCTCAAGCGTAGGCTCCGTTGCAAACACGTAAACCATTGGGTTTGTCGCATCCTTGTCCGAAAAGAAGGAGTTCGAAACGATCTCGATCAACGGACTGAGAATGATATAGGCAACGCCTACCAATACGCACAAGCGAAACAGTGCGAAGACGAACTTCTTTACGTTTCTTTGCGCTCTGCGCACGTCATTTTGAAAGACCTGATCTTCCTTAAGCTCTTGGAATCGGAGTTTTGTCTTTTGAATTGCATCCATATACGCCACCCCTTTCCTAGTTATAGTAGAAGGTCCGACGCTGTATCAGTGCCACTACGACAAAGAGCACCGCACATACGGCCAACATGCTAACCAAACTCATTGCACTACCATAACCATACTGATTCGAACTGAAGATCATGCTGTAGGAAAGGTTCACTACCTCGCTGGAAGCGAAGGAATCCACAACGGTATATACTAAGCACGTAATGATATGCGGCATCACCATCGGGAACGTAACCTTCCAGAAGGTTTCGTACGTTGTTGCACCCTCGATACGAGCTACCTCATAGAGCGATCCGGCTATGGACTGGAGGGCCGCTATGAAGATAACGATCTGCACGCCCGACATAGACACCACATTTGCCAGACGCTCTACCGCACCGACTACGTAATCCAATATTCCGGTCGGCATACCGATGTCCTTAAACAGCGACAGATAATAGTTCAAATCAATGCCGCTTGCCGAGGATGCGGCAATCTCTGCGGAGGTGGCGGAAATGCCGCCATTCATTGCCTGTCTTGCGAGGTCGATGGCTTCCGAAATCGCAGCCGAGCCCATGATGACCGGCAGGAAAAAGATCGCTCTCATAATCGTTCTTCCGCGGAACTTTTGGTTCAGCAGGATGGCCATCAACAGGCTGAAGATGATAATCAACGGTACATCGATAAATACGTCTCGCATGGAAGATACGAGCTGCTGGTTGAACTTCGGGTCCTCCGTGAAGATGTATTTGAGATTCGCCAAACCGGTAAACTCGGTAGAGTATCCGGTCGCACCGTTCTTCACATCCGAAAACGTAAACTGTATCGTCATGAAAATGCTTCGAACGTAATAAAGGATGAATCCGAGAAGCCAAGGACTGATAAACACAATGCCCGTAATCGCACGCTTCTGTGCCAGTGTAAGCTTCTTTTTAGTCTTTTTATTTTCCTTGCCTTTCACCGGCGCATCCTCCTTTGCTAGAATTCATAAGTCGTCGCGTTGCCGTCCTTTGTGACGGTAACCGTATTATTTGTGCGATCAATCTCAATCACAACGCCGTTGCTGTAAGTAATCGTTGTAAGCTCTCCGTCCATCTCATGACGTTCCATTGTAGAATTGGAAACGAGACGAAGAATCCGATTCACTTGGCGATACATCTCGACCGCCGTGTCCTTCCATGTTGCGAACTGCGTACTGTAATGGTCATTCAATGCCGTGTACTTCATCTCGGAAGAACGTTCGTGCGTGAATACGAAATGCGGACCGGCGCCCATCTCAATCAACTCCAAGCACTCTTCTACAGTCGTGATGTTGGCATTTAGATTGTAAACCTTACCGCAATAATCCACGTAGCCGTGAAGAACCATCTCGTAGAACGGCACCTCTGCATCTACATAGACGTAAGCATTTTTGTAGAACGGCACGTTCAAGATGTCGTCTGCGTACGGCACCGCATAGCTGAGTGGATTGTTCAGCATCAGCTGCTTGTCCGTTGCCGCCAGCTTATCAAACATCGCAAGCGCAATGTTCAAAGCAGCTTCACGCGAGATGAACTCGGTTCTCTTCTTGTCCGAGTACAGCACCGTTCCGAAATCTCTTAAGGAAATGCCGGAAAGCTCAATGTCCTCCATCTCCTCGATGAGATAATCTACGTATTTGGGCAAGAATTTCGGCGAGAGCAAATCGTAGAGATTTGCGATGTAACCGAGGGAAGCCGTGCGACTGTAGGTCGTCGGCCCGATCTTACCGAAGCTTGCGGCGTAGCCCTTGCCGTAATAACGGGAGGACTGTGCCATAAAGTTGTAATCCTCAGCCGCAAAGGAAATGTACTGCAGTGCGACATCACCGTACAAAGCACCGCCGTTGTCCTTTAACAGCTTATCGAGTGCCTGCAAATCCTTTTTGTTACCGAGCTTACGAACGAGCTTGATATTGTCCACCGTATCGTGGTAATAGCCGCCGTTCATCCAGCCTTGGTAATTCACAATCAATCGGTTGATGTCCGCTTCGTACAATTCACGAACAATCTCTTCTGCTTCCGCGATTGTTGTCATCGCCAACATCTCATTGTACTTGAAGCCAAGCAACGAGCTCTCTCTTTTTACCGCTCCGAGCAAATCCACATACAGCTTGATATCCTCTTCCTCATTTGTAATTACCGAGGTGTCCGAAGACTCATCGTTTGCGAACAAAAGCTCACGATAATACTTTGCCATACCGGAATAACCGTCGTACTCCGGTGTGTTCGGAAGTACGTGATAGGTCTGTGTCAAATACGTCGAATAAAGCTTTTCTTCGATTACAGACATCGGGTCGGCCTGTCCGTCAACCGGAACCGAGGAATAACCGCGAAGTCGATATTCCGCATAAATCTGATTGTACTTATTGGACAGCTTGTTGTCCGCTGTCACCTTAGAGGTCATGGCGTTGACACGTGCAAACACCTGGCCGTTATCGAGTGTAACGAGCAAGGTAGAATCCGGTCTTTGAATACCGAACACAGGAAGCTTTACATCCTCCGCGATGTCCTCGATGACTTCCTCTTGATCAAGGAGATCTTGTCCGTATACGTACTCCGAATAGTACATATTGCTGCTCATCTTATTGTTGTCAAAGTCAATCAGAGCACCGGAACCGTTCGGCACGAGGAAATAGCCTTCCTCTGTATCTCTCGCAACTGCACCGAAGAACGGAAGCACGGTCAAATCATAGATTACCGCTCCGCCCGTCTCCTCAATCCGCTCCGTTACGATATTCGTCTGCATACCGTCGTTTACGAGACGATATTCCAGTGGTATTGTGATGGTCGTCACTTCTTCCACCTTGGCACCGACGGCTCTCATATCCTCGTAATAGTCATCCATCGTATAGCCGATCTGTGTAAGCGCATCCTCCATCTTGCCGAGGGTAAACGGATTGATATTGGACTCATTTAACTGCATGTAGCCCTTATAATCCTTCGAGTCAATATATCTGCCTCGAATACCTTGCTTCGCCAGCTTCGTTCCGCCGAGCTCTGTGAGCTTCGCAACGATCTCATCGTAGCGTTCCTTCGTCAAATACTTCGGAACCATTCCGGTCTCGGTACCGGTATCGCCGAGCATATAGATAACACGAACACCGTCGGTTATGCTCTCAATCGTAAAATGCGGCTCTTCTCCCTCATTTAGCTCAAGCCCTATGCAATCACCATGACTGGAATAGGACATCAGCAAGGTGGGCTTAGATTCTATGTAATAGTCGACCAACAGCTGTGACTGGAGTTGTGAGTACAACAGCTGAGAATTCGTCCCTTCGGACTGCATGTCGCCGAGCGGATACGGATTCGTATAGAACACCTGGTTCGTTGCAATCTCTTCAAGTGCCACGTTACAAGTCGTCGTATTGATGTACAGGCGGAAACGCTCATTCTGAGCGGCCAATGAGAACTCACTCAGCTCAGAGGAGCCACCCGAAAGTGCCTTGAATTCCGTGCCGGTCTCGTATTGATTATATTCCTGAAGATAATCACGATACTGTCTGAAGAACGTAAAGCGAATCAGATACTGTGCTATATATATCAGCACGCCGATCACCACTACGCCTACAACAGCAAGGATAATCTTGTTCAATTTGCTCATTTTGCTCATTCGCAATCATCCTCCTGCTAAAACAGTAACTCGAGATACAGGCTGTGAAAGAAACCAAACACTTGACTGATTAGGCTGGCAATCATCATTGCACAGAAGATCATAATCAACATGGAGACAAATGTGAGTATTATCGTCAAAAGCGTCTTGAGCAGCGTGTAATTATGTATGATCATAATGCCAAGCAACATCAGCAGCGCCGCATAGGCCGTGCCGACACCGATGATGATGTAGTAAAACACCTCTTCATTCTGCGCAACAAACTGCGAAAGGATCGTCGCCGGAATGTAGGTCAAAATCATCGGAAGCAACGAATAGCCGACAATAATGCAAATGTCCTTAAGACGTCCCTCGCCGGACATAAGGCATGTGATTGACCAGTTACCGATGCAGAGCAACAGATACAACAGTAATACTCCCGACAGCTCGGTCAGTGCATCGACGGTTCGCGGGTCCGTATCGTTTACGATAAAGTTGGACGCTAAGCGATTCCACGAATAACACAGGCTGAACAAGATGACATAGAGGAAAGCAATCGGCACACTTCCGCGATCTCTGTGTCGTATTTCATAAAAACCGTCAACGGGATGAGTCAGACAATAAAAGCTATAAGCCCATTTGTCTTTGGAAAAATACTTTTTCATGTCTGCTCACCTCCTATCATTCTAACGTATCCGGTTCGTCGTCCTTATAATTTTTTCGATTCTTTACTTTCACAAATACGAAGATGCCGATAACCAGAATCAATGCTACCGTCAGCATCCAATCTAAATTGTTCACAAGGAACTCATTGCGATAACGGCGAAATGCGATGGAATAATACTGTCTGCTCATGCCGAGCTCCAAGTACTCCATAGCCTTCTCGTTGTCGCCGGCGGACAAATACGCTTTTCCGAGGCCGATGTACGCCAGCTCGAAATTCGAATCGTACTCAAGCACTCGCTCCCAAAGCGCAACCGCCTGTTTTTCATCACCGTCGTGACGAAGTCCAACCGCCTCGTTAATCAACAGGCCGTATTCCGTAGGCTTGAACAGAAGCACCACATTTTGCGTGGAATCCGGAACCATAATCTGACCGTTTACGTTCTGTTCGATTGCCACCGGCGCCTTGAAGCATCCCTCCTGGGAACCGAGGCCGCCAAAGATGTACAGAAGATTTCCTTCGTGATCGTAGGTGAAGATACGGCCGCGTTTTCTATCCAGGAACGAATAAATACCGTGATCTCTATACACTACATCCACCGCTTGAACCTTGCCGCTGTACTCATTTGTCTCGACAATATCCAAATCGCCGCCGACGTTCTGGTTATACCCCTTTTTGATAACGTCCTTGCCCTTCGGATTCAATCGCATGACCGACTGAAGTCCGGTCTCATCGAGATACGAAGCGTACACAAAGCCGTTAGGGTCAACGTCCATACCGCTGTATTCCGTGGAAATGTTCAACGTCTGCTTGGAACGCTGCGTCTTAGTGGAAAGCTTTCTCCACACGCGGTCCCAAGTCGTCAGCGATACGGTAATCGTTCCGAAGAAGGATTCAAATTCATGATTCGTTCCGAAGATCATGATACCCTCTTCTGTATTCTTTGCGATTACGTACAAACGCTCGGCGTAATCGACAACGAGCTTCTGAGGTGCAAATACGAAGCCCTCACCCAATACGTTGTCGCCGTTTTGCGGGTTCTCGATGATGTCGACCAATTTGAGCTCACTATCGAGAATGACAATTCGATAATTGCCGGTATCCGCTATGTAAATCATACCGTTCGGGTCATCCGAGTGGCAAATGCCCTCCGGGGCTTTGAACGTCTCCCAAGCACCATTTGCATTCGTAAAGCCATCAATCGTATCGACGTAGGAATAATCCTCTTGGTGCAGTCTCACGATTCGGTTGTTGCCGCTGTCCACAATATATATGAGCTCGTCGGAGGCTACATATATATCAGCGGGGCTCTTAAAGGCACCGATCGATTCGCCCTCTTCGTTTACTATGGCGTTGCCATCCAGCTTTCCGTCGGGAATGTAGGCGGCCGGTGTATATACGACATTTTGCCAATAATCATAGTTGTAAGTGATGTACGGTACGTCGTCGGCAAATGCTACATTTTGCGCGGTCAAAGCCACAACGAGCATCAAAAGGAGAAATCTCTGTATCAAAACTTTCGTTCTGTCTTTCATCATCATTCCTCCCCTTCTTACTCTTTCATACCGGACGAGGTCATCGTCTCAAGTACGTTGCTCTGGCAAACCAAGAAGAAAATGATCGGAACAAGCGCCAATATGAAGGTTACCGCTTGAGCCGCCCCGGCTCTCGCCGCTCCGCCCCCTGCGATTGACTGAAGTGCATATTGCAACGGCTTCAGCTGCTCGCTTCTAAGGTAGGTAGAACCGGTGTTGCCCCACATAGACTGAAACTGAAAGATTGCAAGCGTCAGCCATGCCGGCTTTACGTTCGGCATAACGATTCGCCAAAATACCGCGAACTCACTCGCTCCGTCAAGTCGGGCGGATTCCATCAAAGAATTCGGCAGCTGCTCCATGAACTGCTTCATCAGGTACAGTCCGAGACCGTATTGCCAAGACTGAAGAATCAAAGCCCAATGTGTATTGTTGATTCCCATATACGATACAATCATATAAATCGGAATCTGCGTTACCGTCCACGAGAACATAAGGGAAAGGACTACCAAGCTGAACAACGTCTTCTTTCCGGGGAAATTGTGCTTTGCAAGCGGGTAAGCCGCGAGGGAAGCAATCAAGACATGTCCGACCGTACCGAAACCGGTAATGATAAATGTGTTCGCAATGTAACGTGAGAACGGTACCCACGTATCGTTCATTGCTACAAATAAGTCCACAAAGTTCTCAAGGGAAGGATTTCTAACGAAAATCTTCGGTGGATACTGAAAGATTTCGTCCAGCGGCTTCAGTGCGTTGTTTACGATCATGACAAGCGGCAATGCCATAAACACACCGCAAATAATCATCACTGTAAACAGTAGTGCATTTCCGGCCGCGGATCGGTTCAACTGCTTCCGACGGTGAAATAGTCTTTTCTTCGGCTTCTGAATCTTATCCTTTGCCATAACTACTCACCTACCCTTCTAAGCAGCTTCTGAACAAGCTTGTTCGTAACTACCATCAAAAGGAACAGTACCGTTGCGATTGCGGATGCATAACCCATCTCAAAACGATACGTACCGTAGTCAAGCAAATGCGTTACAATCGTAGCGCCCGCATAGTTCACACTCGGGTTACCTGCGAGCTGTATCGATACGTCCGAAACCGCGAAGGAGTTCGTAATCTGCATTACGGCACCGAACATAAGCTGCGGCTTCATAGCCGGAAGGGTTACATACCAAAGCTCCTGCCAGCGGTTTTTTACACCGTCCATTGCCGCCGCTTCGTACAGCGTACGATCCACTGTCTGAAGACCCGCTATGAAGGAAAGGAAACCGGTACCGAGACTCAACCACAGCTGAACAATGATCAAGCACGGCAATACAAGGCTTTCCGTCTGAAACCAAAGCACCGGTTCGTCGATAATTCCCCATCGAAGCAGGAAACCATTTAAGTAACCGTAACGGTCAGAGCTTAAAATCAAGCTCCATACGTAATATGCCTGTCCGCAGATAGAGGGTGCGTAGAAAATCAACGTAAGGAACGCTCGGAACTTACCGCGGAACTCATTGATAATCCATGCAAACAACAGACACATCAAATAGCTGATCGGTCCTGTAATCACTGCAAAAAGAAGTGTATTTTTCAGTGCAATCAAAAAGATGTCGTCCTGCAGAAACAGCTTCACGTAATTAGCCCAACCGATAAACTGCGGCATCTGGAGCATATTGAAATGCGTAAAGCTCAAAAAGATGGAGGTTGCTACCGGCAAAATCGTAAAGAGAAAAAACAGTACGAAATACGGTGCAATCATCAGATAGGAGGATCTCGCACGAAAGATTCTCTGACCAAGCGTATGTTCCTTTTTCACTTTTTCGTCAATCACTCTTTGATTCACAGAATCCATGTGCTACCTCCTTTCTAGTCTAATCCGAACTCTTCTCGCTTATAAGCAATCTCGTCGTTGATATCGATAACTCGGTCCATCAATTCCTCGCGTGGCGTTGCGGAATCGATTTGTGTCGTTACTGCGTAAAATGCATTGTTTACATTACGCCATGAGAAATATCCACCGGGCACCTGACGAATTCCGCGAACATGCTCAAACTGCTCTCTCAGCACTTCCGCAATCTCCGTCGGCCAAGGAATCAACTCAAATGCATCGATATTTGCCGTAGCAACTCGTGCGGATGCGCCCATTAAGGACTCCATCTCACAGCTGTATTTGTACTGCGTTTCGGAGCTTGTCCACCACTTTAGGAACTCCCAGCACGCTTCCTTGTGCTTGGAAGCATCCATGATAACACATGCCGAGCCGGCGCTTGCAACCGTATTATCGATATACGTCTCGCCGTCCTCTCCGGTGACAACCTCTCCGGGTACGGTTGCCATACCCCAAAGTCCCTGAATATCCGGTGCGGATACCTGCAACGTATTGTAATAGGTGTAATCCGTAATGATAATCGGTGCCTCACCGGTACGGAACCGCTCCTCTACCGAAGTTACGGTGTCCATGCCGAAATCGGTATAGAACTCCGTGAACTTACGGAAAGCCGTTACGCCTTCCTCGGAATCGAGCATAGACTTGGAACCGCTTTCGTTGTAATACTCTCCGCCGTTCTGATACAGAAGCATCGCAAAATTCGATTCCGTCGGCATCATGCCCAGATCCATATTGTTCTGACTGAGCACGGTAAGCGCTACCTTCATCTCATCCCAAGTAGTCGGAATATCGATATCCAGCTCCTTCAAGATGTCCTTACGATAGAACATCATCGCAAAGGTCTGTGTCTCCGGTAAGCCGTAAATGTGCTTCTGTCCGTTATGTTCAAATGTAAAGGCTTCCATTGCGCTGTCGCGGAAACGCTCAGCAACGACCTCCTCACAATCCTCGAATTGCATCAGGTCGGCCACCGCATTTCGCAGTCCGTAGTTCATCGGCCAGTCATTTGCCACCTGAATGGCTACGTCGGGGCCGGAGCCTGCGAGCGTCGCTTGGAGAAGCGTACCGATGTCTACGAGCATGACGTTAACACTGATATGGTAAGTCTGTCCGTTCTTATCCGTATAGGTCTTCGGTGCGAACGTCTCGTCCAGCATGTCCTTTATAACATTTGCCTGGTCACGTCCGGTACCGATCCACAAAGTGATTGCCGTAACATCGTCTCCGTCGGAAACGTTACCGATCATGTTGTAATCGATGATGAAGGAATAGAACAGTCGCTTAATCTCGTGAATCAGCTTGCTCCACCAAGAATCGTTCATCTTCGGTGCCTTCTCGTCTCCTGCCGTCATATAGATGGCGTCGATGGCCAACGGCTGCTCGATTACCTGTGTAATCCAAGTACCGCAGGCGCGGATGTTGGTACGGAAGGTAGAGATGATCTTGACGATATACTCAACGTCTTCGATGATATCGTCGAGCTGGTCACGCATTGTAACCAATACCGTCTCCTTGTCGCTGCCCTTTCCGACCAACGTGCGAAGACGTCCGATAATATCGGTGAGTAGGTCTCGAACTTCTACGCATTTTGCTTCGAGCTCCGGAAGATTTCGTTCGATCTGGTAATCCTTCCACGCGTCGGGGGTTGTACCGGTAATACAAAGCACTTCACGGTATATCTCATTGAGCTGCGTTACCGCCTCCTGAACGTCCGCAACGATGGTAGAAAACTCGCCGAGCACAACCTCCATGCGAATGGTGTGCGTGCCTTTTTCTAAGTAAATATCAAAC
>JAZRJF010000075.1:0-30919 GCA_045645665.1 Lachnospiraceae bacterium
TATGATGTGGAGGGTACACGATGAACCAAAAAGACATTGATTTTTTGGAACAACAGAGAAAATCCATTCTCCCGCGCTATGTAATCATGCTAGCTCTCTTTATCGGCGGATTTGTCCTTAGCATGATCAATCCGATCATCACAATCTTGTGCTTTGTCGGCGGCACTCTGTTTTTTCTATTCGGCATACGCACAAAGCAGACGGAATTTGAGAATGCGTATAAGGAGCTTCTTGTTGCCGGACCGTTCCGCGCCGCATTTGACCAATGCACCTATGAGCCGCGCAACGGACTGAAGGAAGCCGACATCAAAGCAACGGCCTTGATTGACATGGGAGACGATTTTACCTCGGAGGATTATGTGACCGGCTATTACAAAGACGTTCATTTCGAGCGCGCCGATGTACATATTACCGAGACGCACAGAGACAGTAAGGGCAACTCCCATACCGTCACGATATTCCAAGGACGATGGATGATCTTTGAGTTCAATAAGAACTTTCGCTCTGATGTGCAGCTCGTGCAATCGGGCTTTAGCTACAGCAATACTCGCAGTAGCATCTTTACCTCGAAGGAGAATCGCAGACGCCGCGTTCAATTCGAGGACGAAGCCTTTAACAAAGCATTTCGTTGCTATGCACAGGATGAGCACGAAGCATTTTACGTGCTTACGCCGCATCTTCTCCAGGCCATTCAGCAGATTTCTACGATTATGGATGGAGAGCTGATGCTCGGTTTCGTAGCCAACCGGCTACATGTCGCAGTGTCCACCGGAAAGGACTCGCTTGAGCCGTCCATCTTCCGTGCTGTCAACTATGCGAACGACACGGTGGCGATCAACGATGAGATCAATGCCATCACCACCTTTGTGAACCAGATGAAGCTGGACCAAAGCATTTATTCTTAAACACTTTTAATGCACAGTGATTGTGCGGAACAGGAGGAAATTATGCCTTTTCTTATTGCTATTGTAGTTATTGTTGTGATTGCGATCATTTGGTGGATTTCAGCGATGAACGGCTTGCGTCAGTTGCAGGTCAAGATTCAGGAAGCACTTTCCGGTATCGATGTTGCGTTGACGAAGCGCTATGACGTACTGACGAAGATGGCCGAGGTTGCCAGCTCCTATGCGAAGTTTGAAAAAGAGACGATTTTGGGTGCGGTACAGCTCCGTAGTAATATGTCCATGAAGGATCGTAACGGCGCTGCCGAGGCAATGAACCAGGCTCAGAGACAGTTCAACATTCTCGCAGAGGCTTATCCTCAGCTCGGTGCTAACGAGAACTTCCGTCAGCTCCAGCTTGCTATCATGGACGTTGAAGAGCATCTTCAGGCATCCCGCCGCGCTTACAACAGCAACGTTTCCATGCTGAATCAGCGTATCGTAAGCTTCCCGACCAGCATCGTGGCAAGCTCCTGCGGCATTGCCAAGGAAGCCTTCTTCGAGGCCGAGGCAGCTAAGAGAGAGGATGTCCAGCTGAACCTGAACATCTAATCGGTGCATTTTCTGAACGAATAACAAAAAAAGAGAACGGCTGCTTCATCAGCTGTTCTCTTTCTTTTTGCATTTGTCTACGGCAGATACGCTTCTATCGTAGAGTAATAATTGTGATTCAAAATCGCACGCGATACATTTAGCTTATTCTTCACTACATCCTGCACCATTCGAATATAGCCATCCGGCAGTTCAACGTCCGCAAGCATCGTCACCTTGCCGTTTCCGGCGTTGTATTTGCAATAATCCGTGATGAAGCTCTTATCCTTGAAGATGACAAGCGAAGGCGCTGTCGACAGGATGTCGCTGCCCATATAAAGCCTGGAATCGTACTCGATACCGAACAGATTGCAAATGGTCGGAATGATATCCAGACTGCTGCAATACTTTTCGACCTCGATCGGCTCCTCCATAGAAGCACTCCAAATCACCAAATGATTGCGATACAGCTCAAAGGTCTTCTCTACCTCTCCGCCCTGCAGCTCTTCGATCTCTTCGTGCTCCAAGCCGTACGGATAATGGTCCGAGGACATCACGATGACCGTCTTATCGGCAACTCCCGCCGCCTCCAGCTGCTCCAGCAAGTATGCCATTGCCTTTTCCAGTTCCACATTGCACGCAATGTATGCCTTGCAATGGTCGGAATACGGAAGATGTGCCACCGCAGCCTTGTTACGACTCGCCATCGAATTGTCGGTAAAGGTGTAGCGCAAATGCCCACTCACGGTCATATAGTACGCGTGGAACCGCTCATCGTTAACATACAACGGAACGGTCTTCTCCATCATCTCAAGATCGGACGCCGGCCACGCCTTCTTCAGTTCCAAACCATTGCCGACCGCCGTAAAGCTGTAGCCCATATTCGGGTGCGATTTGTTTCGGCCATAGTAGGTGTAGCTGTTGTTATGATACGCATTTGTCGTATAACCGAGCTTGCCGAACACATTGCCCATACAAAGCGGCATAGACACATCCGCGGAACGCTTAAAGCTATTGTTCTTCTGCAGATCCGGCAGTAAGCCGGTGCAGGCCACATACTCACCGTCGCTCGTGCTCGTAATCCAGATCGGAGTATAGAAGTTCTTAAAATAGAAGCCCTCATGCACAAGCTTGTATAGTGTCGGAGTTACCTCCTCATCGACTGCCCAAGGAGAAAAGCCTTCGCAGGTCATCATAATCAAATTGTAGCCCTCGAACATGCCGGTGTATTCGTTTTTGTTCGTCGGCGTCGCCTGCGACATGTACTCGTTGATGGTCTTCAACGAATCGTTCTTCGAATCCTGCAGAAGTGCCGCGAAGTCGATATCCAAAACATTCGGTGAGGTGTCAATCGGCGTCGGAGTCGGGGTCGGTGACGCTTCCGGCGGCCTAGTCGGTTCCGGCGTACCACCCGTCGTCGGGGTCGCGACCGGTATTGACGGCAGCCCTACAAACTCGATATCCACATCCAATTCGGTATCGTAATCAATGCACATTCGAATATCCTGCAACGTACCGGTAAACAAGCCGAGCTGTTGCACGCCTCTGTCAACCTGCCATTCTTCGAAATACAACTTCTCCAGCCCGGCCTCGCGGCCCATTTGCGTAGAGAACAAACAAAATGCCAGCGAAAAGCAAGCTCCGAAGCCCGCAAAACAACCTACTCGATACATAGTCGTCTGCTTCTTGTGATAATAGCCCATCCGCCGC
The DNA here is from genome assembly GCA_045645665.1 of Lachnospiraceae bacterium. Taxonomy (GTDB): domain Bacteria; phylum Bacillota; class Clostridia; order Lachnospirales; family Lachnospiraceae; genus ISDg. The sequence goes on from JAZRJF010000075.1 coordinate 3,183, forward strand.
AAAATGCCATACAGGATGAGCGGAATGCACAGTATCAGAATGAGCGGCAGTCTCGTCCCTATCCCACCGAGCGCTTCACGCCAAAATTCCGTCGCATCGCCCGCATTTCCGAGCATCATATAGATTGTAAGATAGCTTTTAAGGATGCCTTGATACACCGCCTGTGTCGCATACAAAAGCGTCGCGCCACCAAGGGCAATCCAGCTGATAATCCCAGCGCCCTTGTGAGCGAAGCAGGCATTCAGCATCGTGCACAGCATGCCGACACCAAATGCGAACAAAATCGGAAACACGATGTACTTATCCAAGCCTTTGTATATCCACAGATGCAGCACAAGCTCCATCCACACGAAGGAAAGCGGAAGGTACAGCAACTGAACCACCTTCATCCACGTGGTCATACGATGTCTATCTTTTGTCTTACGTGTACTCATCCGCCACACCTTTCTTCGATCCTCTCGCCACTCGCAGAAGTCTCTACCGTGTCATTGCACGCCGCGCCTTCTACAGCTCCATCACCTGTCGAATCTCCGTCTGTACGGTAGCGCTACGATTCGCCGTCACCACCGTTCGGAACGGTGCCACCGGAATTCCGTTGGTTCCATACAGATTCACAGGTCCGTAATTCGTCCACAAATATCTCGCACTTACCGGCTTTGCCACCTCCGATGCTTTCAACCATATCTCTTCACCGCTGATGGTCACCTCTGCCGGATAATACACCTCATCTTCTCCCGCAAGCTCAAAGCCAAGCGGCTTCTCCGAAACGTCGGTCTTAGTCACGAAGCCATTCTGCGCATATAGGAAGCGCAATCGCAGGGTGTCCCCGTCCCGGTAGCTTTCGCGGAAAATCGGCGCATTTGCCTCCGACGGTGTCAGCTCTCCGTAGACGTGCAGCAACGTCTGCAAATACAGTCTCTGCGCCACCGGTTCCTTATCCTTCGGGTGAATCTCATTGAACTCGCCGCAATCTATCGCCACTGCCATACCCGTATTCTTTACCGTCTGATACACTCTGAGCTGCGCCTCTCTGATTCCGCACCAGTGCTTGTAATCCGGGTCTGCCGCATAACGGTGCATCGGCAACTGTACGAACACAAACGGCATATCCGGCTCGCGCCATTCATTTCTCCAATCGCCGATCATTCGCTTGAGCAAGCGCTCGTACGTATTCGGTCTGTGATCGTCGCTTTCGCCCTGGTAGAACAAAAAGCCTCTCATAGAATACGGTGCGATGCGCTGTATCATCGCATGGTACAACGCCGTCGGCCGATACGGATTGCAAATGTTGATCGGCCCCGGCCAGTAGTTGATGCCGCAAAGCTTTTGAATCTCATCCCAACCGATGTCCGGCTTCACCGCATAGTGCTTCGCGGCTCTGACATCCCATTCTCGCTGGTATTCCTCGTACTCGCGGTACTCTCGCTCCTGCTCCTCGACGCTGCGCCCTTTTATACGCTCCTCATACTCTTCCCAGTAGATCTTCAGATCGTCCTCGGCAAGAAGGCTCTCCTTGCTCATCCATGCGGACGCACTCGTGCCGCCCCAATTGCAGCCAATCAAACCTACCGTTACGCCGAGATGCTCCGACAGCCGCTTGCCGAACAGATAGCCGACTCCCGACCAGCACGCAGCGGACTCCGAGCTGAATTCCTTCCAAACCATATGTCGCTCATTTTCGTAAAATGCCTCGTTCATATAGCCGTTCTTTTGTGTATAATAATATCGAACTTTCGGGCATCTATCTTCTTGTAAATGCTTCCTTCCGTCCTTGATATTCTGCAATTCCATCTCCATATTGGACTGTCCGCCGAGAAGCCACACTTCTCCGATGGCAACGTTGGTCATCACCTTCTCTTCACCGTCGCAGGCTATCGTAAGCGTAGCACCCTCGCTCGCCGGCTGCGGAGGTAGTTCAAGCTCCCAGCGACCTGCACGAACGATCCCATCACTCGTAACAGAATGGCCGTCGACATTCAACGTTGCCGATACGACAGCACCTTCTTCGCCCTCGCCGAACACACGAATCACCTTATCACGCTGCAAAACCATATTACTGCTGAACACCGCCGCCACTGAAAAGCTCATGCTTACGTCCTCCCGTTGTCTAGTCTTAAGTCGATTATACTACAGCTTACAACACGTGTCATCCCTTTTTACACGAAAATAGGGGCCGGCACAATGCCGACCCCTACGGTACTACTATCGTTTCTTACTATCTTTCATAACGGCTGATATTATACAAGCCTTCGATTCCGGTCTCCTCAAAGAATACCGTAATTTCATCTCCCACTCTCACAAGCACCAGACTTTCGTCATTCGTTAGATAACCCTTATACACCTTTCCGTCTTCCGCGGTAATGTATATCGTAGGCAGTCCGTCCATCGTAATCATACGAACATCCTCTACCGTAATCTTCTCACTCGGTAGCTCATCCGGTGTCTGGTCACCGATTTGATGCTGAAGCAACAGCTTCTTATAATTCGTCATTGCCTCCGACTGCGTATTGCCGGTAGCAACGATGCTATAGTTTTCTACATTAACAAGTGCGTACAGCTTCACGAGTCCGCCCGTGTCCTTCAGTACCATAATGTACGTAGCCTGACCGTTCACATTGATCAAGGACGGAAATGCTGCGGTATAACCCTTTTCCTGAACCTCACCCTCGGCCGCACTCATTGCGGAATATTCCTCAGCACCGACTACCGAATAGAACTTATACTCTCCGGTACGTGCATTCGTAATGATGAAGCCGATGTTACTCTCATCGCTGGTCACACTCGTAACGCCGGTGAAGTACCACACATCGTCACCCATTGCAATGTAGCCGTAATCGTCGGTCGTCTGCTTACAGTTCTCGTTGCCGAATACACTGTTCCAGAAACCGCCCGAAAGCAAGCCGTGCCAGTTGTACTTCTCGGATGCCAAATCACCGTCGTATACAATGTCTACCCAAGCCGGTGTCTCCTCTACCGGGCAAATGGTCGATTCACCGGTACAGGGATCGAACAAAATGACCTCTTCCGCGTCCTTCGCACCGAACAATCCGGCATTTGCCTTAAGACAAGACACTACGTAGAAGGGGTTGCCCTCCTCATCCAGCTCAAAGTACATCGAGCCGAACATCTTCGTCGGGTAATCGAATCTCAGCTTTCTCTTCAAGTCCTCGCCAAAGCATGCGCTCTTCGCATAAATCATCGGCTCGGCGAACTCACAATATTCCGCCTGGCTGTTCACCGGGTCAACCATAACGTATCCGGGAACGCCATTCTCGTTGTTCTTCATCCACTTAATCCAGCCGACATACTCAAGCGGAGCCACCTTCTTCGGAGTACCCTGGAAGTTGATCTGCGTGTAGGTCTCACCGATCTCGTACTGCGACACCACGTTAGAAAGTGCACCGAGCGTACGGTTACCGATAATCTGTGCGGAAGCCGTGTCCATCAAAGCGATGTTCGTAACGTTCGTCGTCTCCGGCATATCCTCCTCAAACACAGCATTCTCTACCGTAATTACATTCGCATATGTCTTCGCACGGAACAGCTTCATCGAGGAAATGCCTCCGCCGACGAACACAAGCAATCCCACGAGACCGATTACGAGCACCGGAAAGAGTCCCTTAACGGTCTCGATCTCAGAACGCTTCTGAACTGCCATGACAATCGAGTACACTATCGTGTATACGATCAAAATGCTCAGGCCATACGCATACAATCCGGGGCTTTGAAGATTCAACGCCGGAAGTGTAAAGTAAAATGCCGCGAATGCATACACGGCAGTAGCTCCCAATGAAATCAAATGGGGTATTAGTTTTTTCATTTCACATTCCTTTCTGCGCCACCGCGCAAGCTGCCGAAAAACCGAACTCAATCGGCAACCTTATGAACGCATTGTAGCACACAGAAATCAATATGTCAATATCATTTACCTCAATTTACGAAGTTTTTTTCGGAGCTTCCGTCAGCAAGTCTCTCACGACCTCTGACGCCGCAATCAAGCCTGCGACCGACGGTACAAATGCAATGCTTCCCGGTGCGACCTTACGCCCCTCGTCTTCACTGCCTATGATAATCGGCTCTCTGGCCGGCTCCGTCGAATACACTACCTTGCAGGAGTCAATGCCCCTTTGCTTCAGCTCTCTGCGCATCACTCTTGCAAGCGGACACACAGATGTCTTATAGATGTCCGTCACCACAAATCTCGTCGGGTCAAGCTTGTTGCCCGCCCCCATGCAGCTGATGATCGGCACTCCGCATTCCTTCGCCTTCACAATCAGATCAACCTTTGCCGTCACGGTGTCCACGGCATCTACGATATAATCGTACTCGCCGAGCGCATAGCTTTCACGCACCGCCGGCAAGTAGAACTCTTCTCTCGTCTCAACACGAATGTCCGGGCAAATGCCTGCGATTCGCTGCTTCATCGCTTGCGTCTTCGGCATCCCTATCGTCGTAAAATCCGCGATAATCTGGCGATTGATATTGCTCTCGCTGACGCAGTCCGCATCAACCAACAAAAGCTCACCGATGCCGCTCCGTGCCAAAGCCTCTACCACATAACCGCCGACACCGCCTATTCCGAACACAACAACCTTTTTAGACGCGAGACGACGCACACCATCTGTTCCGATCAGCCTTGCAGTTCGCGCAAATTGTTCTCTTTCCTCAAACCGTTCCATACCCTCGAAGCATCCTCCTATAGCAAAACCGCCTCAATCGTTCCACCGAGCAACACTCTGCCGTCCTCGTACGCAACCATGGACTGTCCGGGGGTAATCGCGCGCTGCGGCTCATCGAATACAACATCCAGTGTTCCATCCCCCATCGGATAAATCATGCACATCGCACCACGATGTGCGTAGCGAATTCTGGCCATCGCACGAATCGGCTCACTCAGCTCGTCAACACCCATGTAGTTCACGTTCGAAACACTCATCGCATTTGCAAATACCTCATTGTCATCACCGAGCACTACCTCATTTGTCTCAGGGCGTATCGCCACGACATACATCGGCTTTCCGAGCGCTATTCCAAGTCCCTTTCTCTGACCGACCGTATAGTGCCAAATGCCCTCGTGCGTCCCAAGCACACTTCCGTCCGTTGCAACGAAATTGCCCTTCGGCGGGAGAACTCTATCGGTATGCGCTTCCACGTAGCTCACATAATCGTTGTCCGGAATAAAGCATATCTCCTGACTGTCTTCCTTCTGCGCAATCGTAAGCCCGAGCATCTCGGCTATATCTCGTACCTCATCCTTTTGATAGTCTCCGAGCGGCATCAACGTATGAGCCAAATGCTCCTGCGACAGCCGATACAACACATACGTCTGGTCCTTTTGCGCACTTTCGGCCATCACAATCGTATATCGACCGTTTGGCAGCTGCTCAATCCTCGCATAGTGGCCGGTTGCCACGTATTCGGCACCGTATTCCTTTGCCGCGCGAAACAGCGCTTCCCATTTGATTGTTCGGTTACAGCCGACACACGGATTCGGAGTTCTTCCGCAAAGGTAGTCCTCGACAAAAGGCGCCACCACCTTTTCGCGAAATTCGGACTCCATGTGTACGACGTGATATTCTAAGCCGAGCTGCTTTGCAACACCCTCGGCATCCTCAAGCATCTTCTGCACAACCGGATGATCACAGCCGGCCTCTCCGTTCCACACCTGCAACGTGATTCCGATAACGTCATAGCCCTGCTTCCCAAGCAAATACGCTGCCACGGCAGAATCTACGCCGCCGGACAAACCGATTACGACTCTTTTTCGTTCCATCACGTCACCTCCGTTTGGTTACTAAACTCTCGACTCATTTTATCATCTCACACGCACGATGACAAGAGCGGAAAGCACAAAGCAATAAGCACAAGCCGAGAAACGCCATCGGACCTATCAAGCACCTATAGAATATCTATAAATCAGCCCGAACGAAAAAACAGCGTAGCAGACATTCCGCCACGCTGTTTTCTATATCCCCAATACGTTTACTGCTTTGCCACATTGCCGTTTGCCACCTTACGTCCCGCCATATACTTCTCGTGGAAATCGGCAGCAGGCATCGGTCTATCATACAAATAGCCCTGCGCTTTACTACAACCGTACTCTAATATAAGCTTCTCCTCTGCGCGGGTCTCAATACCCTCGCACACAATATCCAAATCAATCTGATTCAAGATTCCGATGAGTCCGCGGATGATTTCCTGACCTCTTGTCGAACCAAGACTGTCCTTAATGAAGCCTCTGTCCAACTTAATGTAATCCACCGGAAGAAGTCCTACCATGTTCAAAGAGGAATAACCGGCGCCGAAATCATCTACGCTGACATGGAAACCATAATCACGAAGCTTCGTAATCTTCGCAATAATCAAAGCCTTATCTTCAAAGAAGACACTCTCCGTCACCTCAAACTCAACAAGCTGCGGCGGAATCTGATACGTTTCAAAGGTCGCAATCAACTCTTCCACAAAACGCGGTTTGTAAAAATGCAATCTACTGAGGTTCACAGACATCGGTACCGGTTGAATGCCTTCATCGAGCCATCTGCGAATCGTACGGAATATGTACTTCGCAACGTAGATGTCGAGATCAACAATACGACCGCTGTGCTCGAGAATCGGAATGAATACGCCCGGCGATACGAGCTGTCCGTCCTTATCAAACAGACGACTAAGTGCCTCTGCACCGAGAATCTGCTGCGTCTTGATGTCGACCTTCGGCTGAATGTACACCGGAATCGCATCATTTTCAAGAGCCGACTCAAACAACTGTCTGATGCGTGCACTCTCTTCCTTCTCTTCGATCATATCATCCGAGAAAAGCTTGTAGGGAACACTTAGGTTGCCCTTGATTGTTCTTCTTGCCACATTCGCCTTGTCAACTGCTGCAACGATAGGCTCGTCGGGATTCTCGATAACGTATGCTCCGACGTTCGTATTCAACAATACGTCGGGATACTTCACCTTCAGCATGCGCGCAAAAGCAATCTTGCTGTCGTGTATACGCTGAGCCAAAGTAGAGCCGTCGATATAACGAAAGACAAATACAAAATGGTCTGAATGCGTTCTGGAAGCAAGCTCAAGCCCATCTACCGACAATAAGAAGTCGGAATAGCTGCGCAAGATATCGTTGCCGCCCATGAAACCATACAGCTTATTAATGTACTTGAAATCGCTGAAATCAGATGCAAGGACAATATAACGGTCCCGCGTAGTCTGAATCAACTTGGTCGCCTGTTCTACGAAATCATCGTAGTACAATAATCCGGAAATTTTATCTACTGCCATAGCCAAACCTCCTTTCACTACCACCGTTGTATATTCTACAACGTCTTTGCGTTTCAAGCAAGCTTTTGCGACAAAATATAAAGCATTTATTAATTTTTTTCGACATTGACGTATTACATTGCGTATTTTTCAAAATAATAAATAAAAAAGAAGTCGCAAATTGTGCGACTTCTTTGTAAATCCCATTTACTTGTTTTCTTCGGTTTTTTCTTCGGCGCTATCCTCGGTGTCACCCTCGGCATCGCCTTCAGCATCGCCTTCAGCATCACCTTCGGCATCACCTTCGGGCTCATCCTTAGGCTCTTCACCTTCCGGATACGTAATGATCGCATTGTCGTGAATGAACTCAAGAGCCAAATCATTTCGAATCAGGAAGTACAGATAGTCTTTGCCATAGCTGCTTTCAAACTTTGCCTGATCCTTTTCACCGGTCTGGTCCATGTACTCCTTAACGTACTTGCTGTACTCTTCATCGGTAACCTTGATACCCTCTGCCTCCGCAATAGCCTCCAAAATCATGTACTGCTTAACGTTCGTCTCAGCATAGCCCTTTTCTTCTTCATAGTACTTATCGGCACTCTCATAGCCCGCGAACTGAATCAACTGCTCGATTGTCATGCCGTACATAGTTGCAGTCTGCTTTACATTCTCAATAGAAAGATTGAAGTAGAAATCAATGTCCTCCTGATCAACCTTAACAAACTCGGTGTCATCAAGAACCATCTTCATCAGTGCGTTCCACATCGTAGATTCTCTGGAGGTCTCCTTCTCCTTCTCAATCTCCACGCGGAGAGCCTCTGTGAACTCTTCTACCGTCTTATACTTCTCGTTTGTATACTCGGAAACGTACTCATCCGTCATCTCTTTGACAATCTTGCATACGTGGTTAATCTTAACCTTGAATACAGCCGGCTTTCCCGCAAGATCCGGATTGTTCTGATAAGGGTCCGGGAACGTCACGTTAACTTCCACCTCTTCGCCGACGGTCTTACCGATCAAGCCATCCTCGAAGCCATCGATGAACGTCTTGGAACCAATCTCAAGAACGTAGTTCGTATCCGCACCGTTCTCAAATGCCTTGCCATCCATATAACCGGTATAATCGATATTAAGCAAGTCGCCCTTCTTTACCTCAGAACCATCACGAGTCTCATCCTTCTGGTAGTTCGGGTACTGCTTCAAAATCTCTTCAATACCGCCCTTCAAGTCCTCATCCGTCGCCTTGATGGATTCGTACTCATATTTGATACCCTTGTACTGTCCGAGCTTCACCTCGCCGCCGCAATCACGGAACAAAGGCATCGACGCACCCACACCGGGCGTCGCCGTCGGAATACCACTTCCTCCCTTATCACTGCATGCGGTCAGCGCCAACAGCATAGACAATGCAAGCGCTACAACGAACCATGTCTTCTTCATAAATAACCTCCATATTTCAGGCATCCACTCTCTCACGAACTCTGCCTATCTTCTACGTACACTATTGCCCATTCTAACAAAGAGCTATGAAAATGTAAAGCAAAAGCACGATTTTTTCACAATTCAAAGCACCTATTTCTCGATACATCCGCTCCCAAGTCGCCGCCGAAGCTACTCCTTAGGCTCAGCCGCACCTGCCACCTTTGGCATACGCGCATTTGTCAAAACCATTGCCGTAATCAAATCGGTCACTCCGGAATAAATGAGCGACACAGCAAGCCAATTTTCCATTCGCTTGTCGAGCACCTCAAGCATCAGCAAAAAGCCGATCAAGATACCGATGCACGATACTACCATGAGGAGCAACCAATTCTTATCCTGAAGCTTTCTCAGCTCCCAAGTGAACTGGAACTTATCCAGTCCGCTGAACAGCACTAAGAACGCCAGTGCAAGCGGCAACAGCTCCGCAACATCCTTCGCATCAATCATCGTATACAGACCCAACAGCACAACCGATACCGAAAGCGTAAAGGAATACCTACGCAATTCTCCGCTCCGTTTCTTCTTACGATAATCCAGTACCATACAGACACCGACTGCCAATATCACAAATGCGATTAGGTAGCTAATACCGACGCGCGTCGTCTCGGGCCAAATAAACGTAACGATACCGAGAAATACTAAAATACTCGACGTCACGATTACATCCAGCTTCAGCTTTTTCAGCAGCTGCTTCATTGCTCACCGCACCTCCTCACAAAACATACCTTCTAATACAACATCAAACCACCAACAAACTACCGACAGTCTATATACCCAATATCATCGTAGCCAACTGAAAATAAACAATCAACGAAACCGCATCTACGATTGTCGTAATAAACGGGCTCGCCATTACCGCAGGGTCCATTCCGATTCGCTTCACCAAAATCGGCAGCATACAACCGAGCAGCTTTGCACAAATGACCGTCGCGCACAGCGTAGCACTTACTACAAGCGCCACCGCAATCGTGATGTCCTGTCTCATCATCAATTTGTCTACCAACAAAATCTTTCCGAAGGTTACTACAGCCAACGCAACACCGCAAAGCATGGAAACGCGGAATTCCTTCCACACAACTCGGAAGATATCTCCCATCTCCACCTCACCGAGTGACAATGCACGAATGATTGTAACAGAGGACTGACTACCGGAATTACCGCCGGTACCCATAATCATCGGAATAAATGCCGTCAACGCCACCTGTGCCGCCAACGCACTTTCAAAGCTATTGATAATCATACCGGTAAAGGTCGCCGATACCATCAAAAGCACCAGCCATACGATTCTCGAACGGAACAGCTCGACAACCGTCGTTCTCAGATACGGCTTCTCCGAAGGGGCCATAGCGTTCATCTTCGCGAAGTCCTCTTCCGCCTCATCCTGCATGACATCGATAGCATCGTCTACCGTTACGATTCCGACCAAGCGGTCCTCGGCATCGACTACCGGCAATGCAAGTGCATCGTACTTACGGATAGTTGCCGCCACATCCTCTTTGTCATCCAACGTATGGACACTGATGACACGCTCCTCCATAATGTCGCCGATGAGCGCATCGCCGTCTGCCAGCAACAGATTGCGGACCGACACAAAGCCAACCAGCTTTCGGTTCACATCCATTACGTAACAAGTATAAATGGTCTCTTTATCAATCGCTACCCGTCTGATGTATTCAAATGCCTGATCGACCGTCATCGTACGCTTCAACGACACGCACTCTGTGGTCATAATGCTTCCGGCACTGTCCTCCGGGTATTTCAATAACTCGTTGACCGTCTTACGCATCTCCGGCGTAGCATTTGCCAAGATTCGATGTACTACATTCGCAGGCATCTCCTCAATGATGTCTACGGCGTCGTCCATGTACAACTCGTCGAGCATCTCTCGCAACTCGTTATCACTAAAGGAGCCGATCAGGTTCTGCTGCCAGTCACTGTCCAGCTCGACAAATACCTCTGCCGCCAATTCCTTCGGCAGGATACGAAAGACAACCGCATGCTGTGCCTGCGGCAGCTCCTCGTAAAATTCCGCAATATCTGCAGGTTCCGCTTCTCTCAACAGCTGACGCAGCAAAGCGTATCGGCGCTGTTCCAGCAGTTCCATTGCTTCTTCAAATGAAAATGCATTCATGTGTTATTCCTCCTATGATAAAATCGGCACTGCGTGCCCTCAATAGTAAGTATTAACACGAAGCCTATGGGTTATTTCGTTCGTTTAGAATCCCCGGCTCTTCTCTATACTGCAATGAGCTCTGCAGCAGGAAAAACCATATTCATTATTCTGCGCGAATGACACCCGTCGGGATTCGCGCAACTACTGTCACCGTCCACAAAGCTCACCTCTCTTCGTAATTGCTCGCGGCTTGCCGCGGCCTTGAATGTTATCGTACGTAGGAAAATGCAAGAATCGTTCCGCATTTGTCCACGGAATCCTCCGTAGGACGAACCGTAATCTCGTGCATAGCAGCTTCGCCGTCCGGAATAATCAGTACGGCGTTGCAATGATTCCAGCCCACTTCTCTTGTGTCGTATACCTTTGCAGGCTTACCGTCCACAAGCACCTCAAGCTTTCCGAAGGCACTGTCTCCGGAATCCTTGAAGATAAAGAAGAAGCTACGGCAGGTCAGTCTTACGCTGAACGCATCGGTACCGTTCTCCGGCGTGCGCGCCCAGTTGTAAGGGAAGCACGGTGAGCCGTGCGGATTCTTATCGAACTCCGCCCACTGCAGCTGATTGTCTACTCCACCGAACGAGCCCTCGCACACCTCAATGCCTTCCGGATACACTCCGTCCTCGGCACGATAAATCGTCACCGTCTTCTCGTACTCACGACCGAGACAAGCATCCTCGGGCCATACACACTCTTCGTCGATGTTAGCAAGCGACTGCTCAATCAAATGCATCACGCAATCCGCCATAACGCGATGTCCGTCATTGGTCGGATGGTAAAGATCATGGAAATACTGACGCTTGGACAACACGTGATCCTCGCATGCGCCGAACTGCGGACTTACCGCATCGAGCACGCTGACCATCGGAAGCTGATAGTGATCTCCGATCGGACGCAGTCTGTCCTGCAGATTCCAGTCGTTCATAAACACAGCAAACAGCAAGAGAACCGCAGGCATCTCGGGCTGGTTGTATGCCTTAGCAACCAAGCTCTCGTAGCAAATGCCGTTCGTCTCGTCTCCAGCATCATTTACCGCAAACTCAATAATTACAAGATCCGGCTTCGCCTCGCCGTCGCGCAAAATATCTTTTTCGTAACGCAGCAATCCGAGCTCTGACGGGGTACCGCCGATACCGGCCTTAATCAGGCGCACCTGCTCGGGTCTCGTAGCATAATTTTTTGCAAATGCATCGTAGATGCGATATGCATAGCTCTCCGTATGAATCGGCTTCGCACCGGCACCCTGCGTAATGGAACCGCCTATAAATGCGATTGTAACCTCTTCACCACGCTCAGCCTTCTCAATCACCTTGCGAAGACGATGCGTATTTCCGAGAGACATCAAAGAACGCTCCAACAGCTGACGATACTCGTCGGACTCAAAATCAATGGGCGGATCGAGCTCCGGCTCCGGAACCTCATAACCGTCCTGAAGATACAAAATAATCGTTGCCTTACCGCAGAAGTCCTTCGTATCCGACGAGAAGAACATTGCTCCGAGGCACAGATTCACTTCCTTGTCTTCGAACTCGGAAAGCGGGAACACTCTCTCAGCACCGTCCGCACATACCTCCATATTCATGTGCGTACCGGCCGAAAAACGCTCAGTCGTTGCATAGTGGTGCAACGAGCACATAATCTCGGTCTCCTTCTGTTCTTCCTGTGCGGCCTCGATGATGACGCCGACACTATGTACAATTTCAAAGAAATCGTGGCTATTCTGCAATCTGCCCGCCAAATCCTCCGGCAATTCCGGACAAATGAGGCGCACATTTCCCGACACTCTTCCATCCAGATGGATAACCTCCGCATAGCGTCCGTTCTGCTCGAACGCAGTCATGATGTTCGTCTCCAACATCAAATAAATCTTCGGGCGTTTTTTAGTGGGATCCTTCGGTGCTACCGGTCCTTTCATTCTGCTTCGTTCCTTTCTGTAATACGTATTTGTCTATTGTATTCCGTGACCCGAGAAATCACCGGTCCACGGATGATTCCTCTAACACGAACAGTCCTTTTCATAATAAACTGCAACAGTTTAATTTTAGGTTAGCGAACACAAAAAAGCAAGTATTATTTTGCTCGCGACGCTTCTTTTTACATCCTCAAAGCGAATGCGTCGTATATCTCGCGCAAAATGCTACGGTATGCAAAAATGATTTGCCAAAACACCGCATTTGCGATACACTTAAGACAGTTATTTTTATAGGAGGTTTCTATGCAATTAACGATTCGATACATTGTATTATTTTTTATTTTGCTCTCGTTTCTCAGTTCCTTGGGTTGTAGCAAAGAGACTCCGGGAGAAACCCCGTCTTCGAGTCCTTCACCGACCCCCACGCAGGGCATCGTAATTGACGAGTCCGCCCTCCAGCTGACTTACGACCTCGATACCACTTACCAGACGATTGACGGCTTCGGTGCCGGCTTCACCTGGTATGCGGATATGATCTTCCGCCTCCCTGCGGACTATCGCGACGAAGTGTATAAGCTTCTGTTCGACGACGCCAAACTGTCGATTCTTCGATTCAAGAACCAGTACGACTACGGCGATTTCGAAGGCTGGGCAAGCAAGGACTTGCAGTATTATGAATACGCCAAAAAAGCTGCCGAGTCCCGTGGCGAGGACATCATGGTCCTTTACACAAGCTGGTCCCCTCCGGGATACTTAAAGAGCAACGGCGTTATCGAAGGCGGCGGTACACTGGCGAAGGATGAGAACGGCAACTACCGTTATGAGGATTTCGCTAAGTGGTGGAAGGAATCCGTAGACGCGTACCGCGCAGCAGGCATTCCCCTTGACGTAGTCAGCATCCAGAACGAATGCGATTTTGTTGCCAGCTATGACGGATGTGAATTCTCCCCGGCAGAGACTTCAGCGCAGGCTTGCTACGCAGATGCATTTTTGGCAACCTACCGCCTGTTCCGCGATGAATACGGCGATGAGCTTCCTTTGATGCTTGCTCCCGAGACGATGACCGTTGACAGCGGCTCCTTGAAGGGCTACATCGGCAAGATTCTTCAGGAGGAGCCTCACAGCATTTACGGTATCGGTCATCACCTGTACCTCGGCGGCGATTCCTCCGACAACCCGCCTCACTGTGCATACGATTCCTTCTTGTTAAACTTCATGGGCGTTAACGATTACGCAAATGAGCACAATTTGAAGAAGTGGCAGACCGAGTTCTACCGTGGTACTCCCCTTGAGACCGCGAACATCATCAACAACTCCCTCGTATATGAAAATGCGAATGCATACATCTACTGGGGCGGTGTATGGACCTCCGGACAGGGTGCAGACCTCAACACGGGCAACATGATTGTCGTAGGCTCCTCGATGGCCAATTGGCCGGGACCGCACGGTTACCTCGCAACCGGCGCTTACTACTCTATGCGTCATTTCTCTGAGTACATTCGCCCCGGCTACATCCGTGTAAATGCGGCAAGCGGTTCCTTGGACGTAAGAAACTCTATGTTCATCAGTCCCGACGGAAAGCGCATTGTTTGCGTGCTGATGAACAACTCCTCCACCGAGCAGAAGCTACAGCTTCCGATGGCGGATTTCAACATTACGGATTCGAAGGTAATTCAGTCCACACTCTCTGACGGTTTTACGGCTGAACAGCTTTATCAGGACATGGGCGCACTTGCCGAGAATAACATCGTAACTCTTCCCGGCGAAAGCGTTACAACGATCGTAATCGACGGTGCACGCATTCAGTAAGATGCTTGTTCTGTAACGTAACGAATGATTTCGTAGTACCGTTCGTCGTACAATTCGAATGATAACATAAAAGCAGGAGGCGATTGCAATCGCCTCCTGCTTGCTTTATATCTGCACATATCTTTCTGCACAAAATCTTTTCGGCCGATGCCGAGTTCTACGATTACTCGGAATATCCGAATGTCATGATTGTGAAGTCCTTGGTTTCATTGCCTTCTGCCATCTTAATCTCGATCGTATGCTCTGCAGCCTCGTTCTCGTCGATAATGATGGAGGTGTAAGGATTGTTCCATCCGCCACCTGCCGTTCCGTCAATCGTCTTCACGTATTCACCGTCTACGTATACATCTACCTTGCCTGCGCTACCGGAGCTCTTGTATGTCAACAGCAGGTTCTTGCAATTCAGCTTCATAACAAAGCTCTCATTGCCGCTTGCGGTATCACGCTTCCAGTTGTTCGGGCAGATCTTCGTATTGTCATAACGAACGGAGCCGATTGCCGTATCGGTCTGTGTAAAGCTTCCGACCGTAATGTCGATTCCTTCGGTTGTCGACTGAATTCTCTTCACGTCGTCGTAGTTAGCGCTCATGTAGCCCCTCTCCGGAACCTCATTCATCGTCTCCTCTTCCTCTTCCATAATCGTGTTGAACAGGTTCTTCAAGCAGTCCAGCATGATCGTATGTCCGTAGGTTGTCGGGTGATAGATGTCCTTAAAGAACTCTCTGTCGGTAAGCGTTCCGTTCTTCAATCTCGGAACAGCCGCATCCTTGATGCTGACCATCGGAAGGTCATAGTACTTTCCGATCGGTCCCAAGCGATCCTGCAAGTTCCACTGAGACTGGAATACGCTGAACAAAAGCACAACCGCAGGGTTGTTCTCCGCCTTCAAAATGTGACGAACAAGTCCCTCGTAAGCCTTACCGTTCGTCGGATCATCGTAATCATTTACCGCGAATTCCACAATAACCAAATCCGGCAAATGTCCGTCCAACTTCGCAACCACATCGTCCTCATAGCGAATTACGCCAAAGGTAGACGGTGTGCCGGATACACCTGCATTCACAAAATGCACGTTGGAACCGCCGCCTGCGATGTCCTTAACGAAATACTGATAGGTCTGGTAAGCATAACAATTCAAATACATGTTAGCGCCCTCACCCTCGGTAATGGAACCGCCGATGGTGGCAATGTACACGTCCTCACCTGCCTGAGCACGGCGAATGACGTCCTTCACGCGAGCGTTGTTACCGGTGCTCATGAGGGAATCCGCGATCATGTCGTTGTACCAAATCTCTTCCTCGGACAACTCCGGTGTCGGCGTCGCTTCGGGTGTGTTAGTCGGTGACGGTGTCGCCGACGGCTCCTGCTCTACGGTAGGTGTCGGTGACGGTTCTTCCTGTTTTTCTTCCTTGCCGCAAGCCATAGCAGCAAATGCCAACAAGAAAAGCAATAAAATAAGTACTGTCTTCTTCATACGAATACGTCCTTTCGCTTGATAGATACCATTATAACAGAAGGAGCAACAAATTACTAATGCATTTTGCTCGAAAGTACATCCGATCCTGCCGCAAAAAACAAAATGACTGCCGATACGGCAGTCATCTCGTCATCACTCTATACTTTTTCCCTAATTGTCAACCAATCACCTAAAGGAGACTCATCACACGCCTACTTGTGGTACAGCTTCTTCGTCTCATATACCGGCTCGCAAGTCAAATGTGCACCGAGCTTACGGAAGACTCCTTCGTCCACGGACGACAGAATAACGCTACTATGCACCTCACTGCCCGCCATCTGCTCTATGCTCTTCATCGCTTCCTCGGCATCATCGTCTGTCGTTGCACAAATGGACAATGCCAAAAGCACCTCATCCGTATGGAGACGCGGATTACGATTACCAAGATGGTTTACCTTCAAATCCTGAATCGGCTCAATAATACTCGGCGGTAACAAATCCTTATCGCTGCTGATTCCGGCCAAATGCTTCAAAGCATTTAACAAGGCTGCGGAGGACGCTCCGAGAAGCGCCGAAGTCTTTCCTGTTACGATTGTTCCGTTACTAAGCTCAATCGCTACCGCGGGAGCACCAGTCTCCTCAGCACGCTTTCTGGCCTCCGGAACAACCTTTCTATCGTCAATGCTTACGCCCGCCTTTTCCATGAGCAATTCAATCTTATATACGGTCTCGTCGTTGCCACGTGCCTTTCTCTTGTCGCACATAGCGGCGAAATAACGTCTTACAATCTCCTCACGGGAAGCTGCTACGGTAGCCTCGTCGTCTACAATACAGTTGCCTACCATATTAACGCCCATATCCGTAGGGGACTTATACGGAGACTTACCGTAGATACGCTCAAACATCGCATTGAGTACAGGGAATATCTCCACATCGCGATTGTAATTGACGGTAGTTACTCCATATGCTTCAAGGTGGAACGGGTCGATCATATTCACGTCATTTAAGTCAGCTGTTGCCGCCTCATACGCCAGATTGACCGGATGCTTCAGGGGAAGATTCCAAATCGGAAACGTCTCGAACTTTGCATAGCCGGCGCAAACGCCACGCTTATGTTCGTGATACAGCTGCGACAAGCACGTTGCCATCTTTCCGCTTCCCGGTCCCGGTGCGGTAATCACGACGAGTGAACGAGTCGTCTCGATATAATCGTTACGTCCGTAGCCTTCATCACTCACAATCTTAGAAATGTTCGACGGATAGCCGTCAATCTTATAATGGCGGTATACGACGATGCCGAGTCCTTCGAGCTTCTTCTGATAAGCGAGCACGCTCGCCTCCTCAACAAAATGCGTCAATACAACGCTTCCCACATACAGCCCATAGCCGCGGAATGCATCGATCAAACGGAGCACCTCTGCATCATAGGTAATGCTAAGATCGCCACGAACCTTGTTCTTAACAATATCATTGGCACTGATGACGATTACCATCTCAACATCGTCCTTCAGCTGCGTAAGCATGCGCACCTTACTGTCCGGCTTAAAGCCAGGCAGTACACGCGATGCATGGAAATCATCAAACAGCTTGCCACCGAACTCGAGATACAGCTTGCCACCGAACTGCGCAATGCGCTCCTTAATGTGTGCCGATTGCATCTCCAAGTATTTATTGTTATCAAAACCAATCCGCTTCATCGTTACCTCCAAATGATCGTCTCACCTTGATTGTGTCACATCTTGATTACTTATCTATCTCAGCATCTCCGCCGATTGTATTACTTCTTCCGCAAGCAGCTCATCACTGCCATCCTCGGTCACAGAAGCATCTGTACGTTCCTCTGTCACCGATGCCTCGGCACCATCTTCCACCGTTGTCGTTTCTTCTTCGTGACCCGTAGTTTCCGACACCACGAACTCCTCGAGTTCCTCGAGATATTCGCCATTCACATACGAATCAATCTTATCCATCAACGAAATCGCAGCATCGACAATACACGGCTCATAATGCGTTCCGCTCTCCTTTGAAATAATCGCAAGTGCCTCTATCGGCTTCATTCTACTCTTGTAGGCTCTCTTGCTCAGTAGCGCATCCAAAGAGTCCGCAACCGCTGTAATACGCGCCTCAAGCGGAATCGCTTCACCACTCAAACCCATCGGATAACCGGAGCCGTCCCAGGCTTCGTGATGGTACAGCACTACGTTCTTTATATTCTCAGCCAGCTTAGCATCGGCGATGTTCCAAAGGTTCTCGCTTACCAAGCGATGACCCTCAATCGTATGGCTCTTCATAATCTCGTATTCATCGTCCTCGAGACCACCCTTCTTAAGAAGAATGCTGTCCGGAACGCAAATCTTTCCCGCATCATGCAACGGTGCCGCCATCGTAATGTTGTCAATGTATTGGTCCGTGAGCTCCTCGGTATAATGTCCCATCTCGCGAAGTCGGTTCGCTATCATGTTCACGTACATTGCCGTTCGCTGTACATGGTGACCGGTACCGCGATCTCGCGACTCCAGCACATTTGCAAAGCCGATCACGAGCTGTCTTTGCATCTCATACACCTGTCTGTTCTTGCGCCTCAGTAACGTCAAGGAATCCACAATCGTATCCAGCAGTGCATACAAAATGGCGGCAAGCAGCATATACTCCAAGGTAAGTGCAAAGCCATACGCACCAAACCACTCCATATGGCCCCATCCAAGATAGTGAAACTCTACCTCCATGTACGCACGGGCATACAGAGAAGCTATCATCCCAATATAGGACATACCCATGATACGCCAAGTAAAGCGCTTTCTAAAGTACAAGCAGGACAATGCCGGCATCATCGCATACGCAATGTGAATGTTAATACCATCCTTCGTCGCAACATAGCATACGCCGAGATGCATTCCCAAAATCAAAAAATATTTCGTAAGTCTTTTGCATCGTTCGCTGCGCAACATCAAAAATGTAACGAGCGCCAATAACAAATCGTATACGCAAAGAATGATACACTCCCGTAAGGTAAAGTTCATTACACCGATGCCGTACCGACTAACCAGCATCAAAAACGGTCCCGCAAGAAAAAGCCCCAGAACGGAATTCCACAATATGCGGTTAATCTTTTGCTCATTATTACGAATGTAATCGGTGTCAGAACGCATAGTTTACTCCTTCTCGGATGTGTTTCGTGGGATATGGTCAGGCTTCGTAACGCTCCACCTGCTCCTTAATCCAATCTTCATCTTCAAAATAATTAATGCGCATAGCCGCCTTCACATCGGCAAGCGTTGCAGCAGCCACTTCTCTTGCAGCCTCACTGCCCTTCTTAAGCATCTCATAAATCTCGGGAATCTGCTTACGAAGCTCAAGTCTTCTCTCGCGAATAGGCGCAAGCTCCTCCTCAAGTACTGCACAGAGGAAACGCTTGATCTTCACATCGCCGAGACCACCACGTCTGTAGTGATCCTTCAGTGCATCCAACGATTCGTACTCGGGCAAATAGCGCTCAAAATGCTCGGGAGTACTGAACGCATCCAAATACGTAAATACCGTATTGCCCTCTACCGTACCGGGATCCGACACCTTGATGTGATTCGGGTCCGTGTACATATTCATAACCTTCTGACGCAGCTCCTCGGCCGTATCGGAAAGATAAATACAATTGCCGAGCGACTTGCTCATCTTTGCCTTGCCATCCGTACCCGGCAAGCGCTTACACGTCTCATTCTCCGGAATGATAGCTTCCGGCTCTACAAGCGTATCGCCGTAAATCATGTTGAATCGTCTTACAATCTCACGTGCCTGCTCGATCATCGGAAGCTGGTCCTCGCCTACCGGCACCGTCGTCGCGCGAAATGCCGTGATGTCCGACGCCTGACTAATCGGGTAGGTGAAAAAGCCTACCGGAATGCTCGTCTCAAAATCACGCATAATAATCTCGTTCTTAACCGTAGGGTTGCGCTGAAGACGCGAAACCGTAACGAGATTCATGTAGTAAAATGCGAGCTCCGTCAGCTCCGGAACCTGCGACTGAATGAAGATTGTACAACGCTCCGGATCCAGCCCGCAAGCCAAATAATCCAGTGCAACCTCCATAATGTTCTGACGTACCTTCTCCGGATTGTCGGCATTGTCCGTCAGCGCCTGCGCATCCGCAATCATAATATAGATCTTATCGTATTCGCCGGAATTCTGAAGAAGCACTCTACGCTTCAAGGATCCAACGTAATGTCCCACATGCAATCTACCGGTCGGACGATCGCCGGTCAATATAATCTTACCCATAGTTTCCTCCATCACTGCATTTCGATAACAATATAAAGAGTATAGTATTTACCATAAAAAAAGTCAATGTTTTTCCCGAAAAATAAGAGCCCTTATCGCTCGGAAAATGCCCCGCAGCGTCAAGAGCTCTAACAAAAGATCGGCATACCGAGGCAACCATAGCCTCCGCCCAAACAAAAATTGCACATCATGTTCAATGCACAGCATTTGATACAATCGAGCTTGCCCGTCATCATGGGCATCCCATACGCAGTTCCGCGGTTGACATACCAGTCGTTGCCCTCCTGCACTCTGCGATACGCCTCACGATATTCCAGGTTCTGCGGCTCCATGTTCACTGCCTGAAACAAATGCTCAAGCGCCGCGTCGCGGTTTCCTTTGCCGTAATTCGCTACCGCATAAAGATAATGCCACCTTGCACTGCGATTCGCAATACCGCCGAGCACCTGTATCGCCTGATCGTACATAGCATTTGCAAGATAGCGCTCAGCCGCCCGAAGATACATATCCTCTTGACTTTCTTCGCTTGCTCCGCCACGTCCTCCGTAAAAACCGTAGAACCCTTCAAAAGGGTTGCCCCCATAGGGATTACCGCCAAACGGATTGCCTTGAAAAGGATTGCTCCCGTAAGTACTACCGTTGTAGTATCCCTGCTGTCCGCCGCCGGTTTCCCTGTTCATAATCTGCCGATACGCCTGCTGAATCTCCTTGAATCGTTCCTCCGCCTGAGCGCGATTCGGATTGTTTACGTTCGCGTCCGGATGGTAAATTCGACTCAGCTTACGATACGCCTTTTTCACTTCCTCGTCAGTTGCCGACCTCGGCACTCCCAACACCTCATAAGGATCCCTCATGCTTCTCCTTACCCCGCTTAAGCGGCTTCAGATTTCTCCGGCACCTGCCGTAATACACGCACCATATTCCGGAGTACAAAATGTTTCTCAATATCTCCGCATGCCGAAGAATCGGCAACGTCTCAAATGCCCGCGCGCACTCTGCCGCATAATGCATTAGCATGTCCGTAACGTATTGCTTAATCTGCTCCTCGTTCCAGCCCTCATAGCGAAGCAACGGATTGAAGTCCCCTTCCTTCCGATCCTTCTCCATGTCCTCATAGGCATCCAGCAGATAGATAAATTTGCCGAGGTAATAGCCGATTTGCCCGAGCTCCTCGCACCATTCATCGTCTCTGTATCGAAAAATGCTCCTCAGCACCTCGCCGAAACACGCCGCAAGCGTATCCGTGCTCTCAATCCCCGCGCGCTCCGCTTTTTCCAGCTTACGAAGACATGCCATGACCTCTTTGCATTTTGCCGGATAATGCTCTTTCAGGTAGCTACCCTTTCTTCCGAGATAATTGCCGTATACAAGACGCAGGCTTTTGTGCTCATCACGGTAGTCGTCCTTGCATTTGTAATACGTAAGCAACGCGTTCATATGGGCGGCATAATCTATCACCGTGCTCTCTACATACGCGTCCTTCTTCGTCGGATGTGCCACGCAACGTGCGGTGTGAAGCTGCTCCTCCGGCTCGTACAAGCCGGTCAGAAGGATTGCGAGGAACGTCAAATCGTAGCTTACACTCAGTCGTCCGACTGCACCGTAATTGCGACCGAGCGCATGGCAAAGACCGCAATAGTAGCTTCGATATTCACGAAACTCGCGAAGCTTCAGTTCCTCTTTGTTCGCAATCACGTAACCAAACACGTGCGTACCTCCTGCTCTTCCTTTCGTCCGACTAGTGCTCCAGACGCTTCGCGGTCTTGAGCGCAAGCTCCATCATTTGCGTAAAGGAATTCTGTCTCTCCTCGGACGTAGTAGCCTCTCCCGTGATCAAATGGTCTGAAATCGTGCAGATTGCAAGCGCATTCTTTCCTGCGCGAGCGGCATTCATATACAATGCTGCCGCCTCCATCTCAACCGCCATGATGCCCATCTTGCCCCATGCATTTACCGGCTGCTCTGCCTCCGGAACGCCTTCGGAATCTCCGTAAAAAGCATCGCTCGACAAAAGATTACCCACATGATAATTTACGCCCATCGCCTTCGCCTCTTCGATGCAGGTGCTCAGCATCTTGTAGCTGGAGATTGCGGAAAATGTACCGGGCAAATGGAACTGCGCCGCATAATTCGAGTCGTAGCAAGCACCCTGTCCGATTACGATATCGCGCACCTTCACCCCGGTGTGATACGAGCCGGCGGAACCGATACGCATAATGTTGTCAACTTCGAAGAAATTGAACAGCTCGTAGCTGTAAATGCCCATAGACGGCATACCCATACCGCTCGCCATAACCGACACCTTCGTGCCTTCATAGGTTCCTGTATAGCCATGTACGCCACGCACGTTGTTCACAAGACGTGCATCCGTTAAAAATGTCTCCGCAATAAACTTCGCTCTCAGCGGGTCTCCCGGCATAAGCACGGTTTGTGCAAAATCGTCCGGTGTCGCATTGATATGTGCTGTCGGGTAATTCTTACTCATCGTTTCCTCCGTTCTAAGTTCAACGTATTAAATGTACTAAATCGGGCGTTCTACTCCTGTAGAGCGCCCGATCCTTTCTACGAGAAAATTAATAATTGCTCGCCTTAATCTCAAAATAACTCTGCGGGTGATTGCATACCGGACAAATCTCCGGAGCCTTTGTTCCCACTACAACGTGACCACAGTTGCGGCACTCCCAAATCTGTACGCCACTCTTTTCGAATACCGCCTTCGTCTCAACGTTGTTCAAAAGTGCACGATAACGCTCCTCGTGAGTCTTCTCAATCGCTGCTACGCCACGGAATCTAGCTGCAAGCTCGGGGAAGCCTTCTTCTTCAGCTTCTTTGGCCATGCGATCGTACATATCAGTCCACTCAGCGTTCTCACCCTCTGCTGCATGCAACAGATTGTCTGCCACGCCGCCCAACAAGCCAAGCTCCTTAAACCAAAGCTTTGCGTGCTCCTTCTCGTTCTCAGCTGTCTTCAAAAACAACTCAGCGATCTGCTCATAACCGGCCTTCTTCGCTACGGAAGCAAAATACGTATACTTGTTACGTGCCATCGATTCTCCTGCAAAAGCCTCCAAGAGGTTCTGCTCGGTCTTTGTACCTGCATATTTGTTCGCCATAATGTAACCCCTTATTCTAAAAAATATAGTGTGCGAGGTCACTTCACGAAGTGACCCCACACACTTATATTATAACCATTTTGACGTTTGCGTCAAGGAAAAAATTTTACAGTTTATTAATCCCATTGAGAGATAACAAGCTTATAATACTCGCCCTGCTTAGCCATGAGTTCATCGTGGTTTCCGCTCTCTACGATACCGCCGTCATCGATGTAGAAAATGCGATCACAGTTCTTAATCGTACTGAGACGATGTGCGATAATGAAGGAAGTTCTACCCTTCAACATCGCGTCAAGTCCGGCCTGCAACGCCTTCTCGGTCTGAACGTCAATGCTCGAGGTTGCCTCGTCAAGAATCAAAATTCTCGGATCGCTGATCAACGTACGTGCAAAGGAAATCAGCTGTCTCTGTCCCTGCGACAAAAGCGAACCTCGCTCCTTCACTTCCGTCTCATAACCGTCCTGAGCCAAGCGAATGAACTCATCGGCACGTACGGTAGTTGCCGCATCGACAATCTCCTCCATCGTAGCATCCAGTTTGCCGTATCGAATGTTATCGGCAATCGTTCCGCTGAAGATAAAGCTATCCTGCATCATGATACCCATTTGGGAACGAAGCGACTTCAAAGTCACCTCGGAAATATCGTGTCCGTCAATCAATACGCGACCGCTGTCGAGATCGTAAAAGCGCGAAAGCAAATTCACGATTGTACTCTTGCCGGCACCTGTAGGTCCTACCAGCGCCACGCTTTCTCCCGCATTTACATGGAACGATACGTGAGAAAGAACCTCCTTACCTTCTTCGTAAGAGAACGTTACATCCTCAAAATCAACGGAACCGCTAATCGGCGGAAGCTCGGTTGCGCCGTAGTGGTCATGTACCTGCACCGGCTCATCCAGCGTCTCGAAGATTCGCTCAAGATAAGCGATGTTGTTGATGAAGTTGTTGAACAGGTTACCGAGGTTCAAAATCGGCTGCCAGAAGCGTGCTGCGTACGAGCTAACCGCTACAACGACACCGATAGTAGCTCCGCCCTCTGTTCCGATCCACAAAAGACCTACCAAATAGATCGCTGCACGTACCCATACCGATACATTATCGATACCCGGCCATACGAGGTTTGAGTATTTGATTGCTTCCATCCATGCCTCGCGACACTGCAAGGAAAGTTTATCGAAGATCTCCGCATTTTCCTCCTCACGAGTGAAAATCTGCGTTACTCTTGCACCGACGATGTTCTCCTGGAGGTATGCATTGAGATTACTGTTCTTGTTTGATACCCTCTGCCATGCACGACGCTGATGCTTCTTGATGAACATCATAAAGACCATAAGAATCGGCATACCTGCGAGTACTACAAGGGAAAGCTTAACGTCCACAATGAACATGAATACTACGATGAATACCATATTGAGGACTTCCAGGATAACGTTGATGATACCGTTCGAAAGCATATCCGATACCGAGTTTACGTAGTTTACAACTCGAATCAAAATCTTTCCGTGCGGTCTGTCGTCATAGTACTGGAACGAAAGCTCTTGCAAATGCGCGAATATATCGCTTCGAATATCATAGATGATATCCTGGCTCACTATCGTCATAATCTTCGAACGAATGGTAGCGAACACAATACTGATGACAATGACACCGACAACCGCTCCTACAAGCAGATACAGCATCTCCTTGTCCTTGTTCGGAATAACAACGTCGAGGGCGTACTGCGTAATCATCGGCGTAAGCATACCGGTTCCGGCAGCCAGCGCACTCAGCAAAAATGCAACGATCATCGGAGTACGATAGCGTTTAATGTACACTCCGGCTCTCAACAGATGTCGAATGTTAAACGGGGTTTCCAGACGTTCGTCTTCACCATATGTATTTCTACGCAAGGTCCTCACCTCCGTTCTGCAGCTTAGCTACCTGATAATAGTAGCCCTTCTTCGCCAAAAGCTCGGCATGGGTTCCGGACTCGGTAATCTTACCATGCTCAAGAATCAATATCTTGTCAGCATCCTTCGTCGAAGAAATTCTCTGAGCGATAATCAATTTCGTACAAGGGAAATCGAGATTTCTCAGACTCTCCTGAATGTGCTTCTCGGTCTCCATATCAACTGCGGAGGTCGTATCATCCAATATCAAAATGCCCGGACGCACCGCAAGTGCTCGTGCAAGCGAGATACGCTGCTTCTGTCCGCCCGAAAGTCCGCCGCCGCGCTCACCGACAATCGTATCGTAGCCATCCGGCATCTTCTCGATAAACTCAGCCGCAGCCGCACTTCCCGCGAAGTAATGCACACGCTCCTCGGACATATCGGAATCGCCGTATGCAATGTTGCCGTCAATACTATCGGAGAACAGGAGCACGTCCTGTGTGGCCATACCGATGTTCTTTCGAAGCTCGGTCAAATCCCAATCGCGAACGTCTACGCCATCGACAAGCACCTTTCCGCTCGTCGTATCGTAGAAACGCGGAATCAGCTGAATCAAAGAGGTCTTACCGCCACCGGTCTCACCCATAATGGCGATGGTCTCGCCGGGCTCTGCCGTAAAGTTAATGCCGCTAAGCACCTCTGTATCGTTATAAGAAAAATGCACATCGCAAAACTCAATCTTGCCACGGAAGTTCGCCTCAAGTTCAAGCTCCGGAGAAATAATCGTAGGCTCTGCGAAATCAATCTCCATTACCTTGTGTGCCGCAGCATCAAAACGCTGGAACTCATTGATGATGTTACCGAAGCTACGCATCGGATTGGCAACCGTCCAAAGCAAACCGGAATAAGCAACGTACTCACCCATTGTCAATCTTCCGCTAATCAAGAACAAGCCACCGACGAGCATGAGTACTACCGACAGAGCATTTGCACAAGACTCAATGTAAGGGAAATACTTCAACCACAAAAGGGAGGTCTCCTTACGAGACTCGGAGAAATCCTTGTTGCGCTCTTCAAAACGCTGAATCTCATAATCCTCTCTTGCAAAGGCCTTAACTACGCGGTTACCCGAGATATTCTCCTGGGCTGCCGTATTCAAATCGGAAAGCTTCTCACGAAGGTTACGGTGCATCGGTGCAACCTCTCTACGAAACTTTACGGTAATCACGAAAATCAACGGGCTGATTGCCAGGATACAAAGTGCCATCAACGGATCCAAGTAGATGAAATAGATGGCTGCCGAAAGCAACAGGGCCACACACTCAACAACCGCACGCACTACCCATGCAATCATGTGGCGCACAGCGTCCAGGTCACCCGTAACACGCGTCATCAAATCGCCCGTACGGAACTTGTCGTAAAAATTCATGTCCTGATGCAATATCTTGCGGAACAAACGATTACGCACGCGGTACAAAAAGTCCTGCGATACCTTTTCGAAAATCATACAGGTTTGGTAAACCACAAACGTACGTAAAAACGTGAACACTACCATACACGCAATCAGCATCAACAGCTGGTTCAAATGGTGCTCCAAATTATACGCCGCATCATCACCACTGAGGAACCTATCGATAATCTGCTGGCTGAAGACGGGTACAATCAACTGCATTGCGTTGTACACAATCGTAAGAAACAGACCCAGCACATAAATCTTCTTATGACCGGCTAGGTTTTTAAATAACCATTGAATACAGGTTACTTCTTGCTCCTTGTTCTTCTTCGTCATATGTCGACTCACCTTTCCGTTACTCTGATCATCGGTGTTTCCACGCACCGAAAAAGGCGCCCGATGATTCACCGAACGCCTTTATCTTACCACCTACACTTTGAAAAACAATGTACTATTCTACTTTGTTTTTGTTATTCTCTATTTTTCTTCCGGAGGTGTGTCTAACGTACTCCGAGTGTGTTTTGGATGTGCTTTTGCGCATCGAGGCTCGCTTAGGCAACCGGAAGTGTCACGATAACCTTGAACAAATCCTCGTCTAATTCGATGGTCAATCTACCGTGCATCAATTCCACAAGACTCTTTGCTATCGACAAACCGAGTCCGCTACCCTCGGAATTTCTGGAGTCATCCCCACGCACAAAGCGTTCCATCAACTCGTCACCGTCTACTCCGAGCTCTACCGCGGAAATGTTACGAACAGAAATGCGAACCTCCGTGTCCTTCTCCGAATCCGCGCTGAGATACACTCTCGTTCCTCTCTGCGAATACTTTAGGGTATTTCCAAGGAGGTTATCGAGCACTCTCCACAAATGACGTGCGTCGACATACACCTGCGGAAGCTGCTTGTCCAGTCGCGTAACAAGCGTCAAAGCTGCCGCC
>JAZRJF010000076.1:0-28704 GCA_045645665.1 Lachnospiraceae bacterium
AATTGCATTTGCATTTACCGGTTGAATCATATCGTTGCCCTCCAATAACATTTTATATGATTCTATTGTAATTCATGCACCTAGGAAGTGCAACAACAACTTAAACCCCGAAGAAGGCGAAAGCGCCCCAAATCAAAAAAATCGGATGTCTCCTGCAAGAAAAAGAGGACACCCTTTCGGATGCCCTCTAACCGTTCTGCGTTATATTATCGCCAGTTCAATATTATCGCTTGTTCTCTTCGTCCAGCTCTACCGTAATCTTGTCGAGATGCCAGATGTCCTGTACGTACTCCTCAATCGTACGATCGGAGGTGAACTTACCGCACTTCGCTACGTTGAGAATCGCCTTCTTAGCCCAGCCGGCCTCGTCGCGGTACGCTTCCTCGACGCGCTTCTGTGCTGCCTCGTAGGAGCGGAAGTCCTTCAGGATGAAGTACTGATCCGGCTCAAGCAACGAATTGTACAGCTCGCGGAACATCTCCGGATCCTCCGGTGAGTAGAAGCCGTTGATGAGCTGCGTAAGCACCTGACAAATGTCCGAATCGGTGTTGTAGATCTCTCTCGGGTTGTAGCCGCCGTGGTTCTCGTAGTGGATGACCTCGTCGGAGCTGAGACCGAAGATAAATGCATTTTCCTCGCCAACCTCTTCTACAATCTCTACGTTCGCGCCGTCCATCGTACCGAGCGTTACCGCACCGTTGAGCATGAACTTCATGTTACCGGTACCGGAAGCCTCCTTGCTGGCCGTGGAGATCTGCTCCGAAACATCGGCTGCAGCGAAGATCCACTCCGCATTTGACACGCGATAGTTCTCGATGAATACGACCTTGAGCTTGCCGTCAATGGACTTGTCGTTGTTCACAACGTCTGCCACGCTGTTGATCAGCTTAATGATCGCCTTCGCTCTACGGTAGCCGGCACTTGCCTTTGCACCGAAGATAAAGGTTCTCGGATAGAAATCCATTCCCGGATTCATGCGAAGCACGTTGTACAGATGCATCACATGCAAAATGTTCAGCAGCTGGCGCTTGTACTCGTGAAGACGCTTTACCTGTACGTCGAAGATGGAGCGAGGGTCTACCTCAACACCATTGTGCTCTCGAATATACTCAACCAGACGAAGCTTGTTCTGATACTTGATGTTCATGAACTCCTTCTGGCACTTCTTATCGTCTGCGTAGATTGCAAGCTCCTCGATGTGTGCGAGGTTCGTAATCCACTCGTCACCGATCTTGCCGGTTACCCACTTTGCCAACAGCGGATTGCCGTGAAGCAGGAATCGTCTCTGGGTGATACCATTTGTCTTATTGTTGAACTTCTCAGGCCACAGCTCGTAGAAATCCTTCAGCTGCTCCTTCTTGAGAATCTCGGTGTGAAGTCTAGCAACACCATTGACCGAGAAGCCGGCAACGATTGCGAGGTTCGCCATACGAACCTGACCGTCCATAAGGATCGCCATCTTCTGAATCTTCTCGTAGTTGTTCGGGTACTTCTCCTGAATCTGTGCTACGAAGCGGTGGTTGATTTCCTCCACGATCTGATAGATTCTCGGAAGCAGACGAGAGAACAGCTCAAGCGGCCACTTCTCCAACGCCTCGGACATGATCGTGTGGTTGGTGTAAGCACAGCATCTATTCGTAATGTCCCATGCCTCGTCCCAGCTGAGATAGTAATCGTCCATGAGGATACGCATCAACTCGGGAACCGTAACGGTCGGATGGGTATCGTTGAGCTGGAATACTACCTTCTCGGGCAAGCCGTGAATGTCATCGTGCAGCTCCATGTATCTCTTAACCGCACGCTGAATGCTGGCCGATACGAAGAAATACTGCTGCTTCAGACGAAGCTCCTTACCGGCATAATGATTGTCGTTCGGATAGAGCACCTCGCAAATCAATCTCGCAAGGTTCTGCTGCTCCACTGCCTTGTGATAATCACCGCGGTCAAAGCTCTCCAAATTGAAATTGTCAATCGCCTCTGCATCCCAGATACGAAGCGTATTTACCACATTGTTGCCGTAGCCTACGATCGGCAAATCGTACGGAATGGCTCTTACGGACTGATAATTCTCCTGCGTAAAATGCTCTCTTCCGTTCTCATCTCTCGAATAACGTACATTGCCGCCGAACTTAACCTCGCAAGCATACTCGGGGCGCTTAATCTCAAACGGGTTGCCGTCACGAAGCCAATCGTCCGGACGCTCTACCTGGAAACCGTCCTTAATCTCCTGCTTGAACATACCGTACTTGTAGCGAATGCCGCAGCCGTATGCCGGATAACCGAGCGTTGCAAGGGAATCCAAAAAGCAAGCCGCAAGACGTCCGAGACCACCGTTACCGAGTGCTGCATCGGGCTCCTGATCCTCTACAAAATCCAGGTCAAGACCGAGCTCTTCGAGTGCCTTTCGAATCTCCTTATTCGCCTTCAAGTTGATGATGTTGTTGCCAAGCGCACGACCCATCAAAAATTCCATGGACAGATAGTAAACCGTCTTCGCATCGGCACGATCGATCTCCTTCTGCGTAGCCGCCCACTGGTCCACAATATAATCCTTTACCGCAAATGCTACAGCAGTATAGATCTGCTGCTGAGAAGCGTCCTCTACCGTTCTGCGGTAGAAGGTCTTCAGGTAATCCTGAACGCTCTTCTTAAATTCCTTCTTATTGATCTGCATCTCTTTCCTCTTTTCTTTCACAAACCCTTCGGTTCGTAATGTTCACCGGTCGCACCCCGCGTCCCGGCGCAATGCCATATACCGTTCCCTTGTTAAATCCAATACGAACATACTATATCATAATTCAAGGCCAAGTTCCATAAGGAAATGTTACAAAAAACACTCGCAAACGTTTCAGCCCGTATAACATATTGAACAGTAAAATAGCCCGTCATTTTCCCTTACAAAGCACGTAACTTCGCAAAAAACGGCGCGAAGCTCTACTACGCTCCGCGCCGACTCATTGTATTCGTTATTACAGCTTCTGTACCGAGATTGTGACATCCTCACCATTGATGTTCCATTCCTTGCTGTAGCCGTCATTTGCTACGAAGGACAGGCTGTCTGCCAATACGGTCTTCTTGATGATTTCCGCATTTGCATTGCAGATTGCCTCCAGCTTATCGTTACCGACAAGCGCGAGTGCGATGTGGTCCATAACCTCGAAGCCTGCTTCCTTACGCATCGTCTGTACCTTGCTGATGACCTCACGAACAAAGCCCTCTTCGATCAGCTCGGGCGTCAGGTTCGTATCCATAACGACGGTGATGCCGTAATCGGAATCGGACACATAGCCCTCGGTCTTCTGGGACTCGATCAACAAATCCTCCTCAGCGATGCTTTCCTCTACGCCGTCCACTACGATGGTGATGCTACCATTTGCCGAAAGCTCTGCCATCGCCTTGCTGCCGTCGAGCTCTGCAAGGAGATTCTTCACAAGACCGATGTTCTTGCCGAAGCGCTTGCCGAGCGTCTTGAGCTGCGGCTTGAAGGAGTAGGAGGTAAATGCACTGACATCCTCCGTGAACTGCACACCCTTCACGTTCAACTCATCCTCGATGATTTCCTGATAGAAGCTGTTCAAGCCATCCTCCATCTTTACGTACATCGTAGCGATAGGCTGACGCTGCTTGATGTTCGAAGCATTTCTACAAGCACGGCCGAGAACAACGATGTCGAGAACCTTCTTCATATTTGCCTCAAGCTCTGCATCGATCCATGCCTCATTCGCCTCCGGGAAATCGCACAAATGCACGCTCTCCGGTGCCGTTGCATCCAAGCTGCATACGAGGTTGCGATAGATGTCCTCGCTCATGAACGGAATCATCGGTGCTGCCGTCTTTGCAATCGTTACAAGGGCGGTGTACAAGGTCATGTAAGCATTGATCTTATCCTGCTCCATGCCCTTTGCCCAGAAACGCTCACGACCGCGGCGCACGTACCAGTTACTCATCTCGTCGACGAATGCATCGAGTGCTCTTGCCGCCTCGGGAATTCTGTAGTTGTCCAAATGCTCATCCACAGCCTTTACCGTAGTGTGCAGACGGGACAACAGCCACTTATCCATAACGGACAGCTTGTCGTACTCCAAAGCATACTTGGTTGCGTCGAAGTTGTCGATATTTGCGTACAGTACGAAAAATGCGTAGGTGTTCCACAGCGTACCCATGAACTTACGCTGACCCTCCTGTACCGCCTTGCCGTGGAAACGGTTCGGAAGCCAAGGAGCGGAGTTGATGTAGAAGTACCAGCGGATTGCGTCTGCACCGTAGGTCTCCAGTGCATCGAACGGATCTACCGCATTTCCCTTACTCTTGCTCATCTTCTGACCGTTCTCGTCCTGAACGTGACCGAGAACGACTACATTTTTATAAGGAGACTGATTGAACAACAGCGTAGAAACCGCCATGAGGGAGTGGAACCAGCCACGTGTCTGGTCTACTGCCTCGGAGATGAACTCCGCGGGGAACTGCTGCTCGAACAGATCCTGATTTTCAAACGGATAGTGATGCTGTGCAAAAGGCATTGCGCCGGAGTCAAACCAGCAGTCCAAAACCTCGGGAACACGCTGCATCTTCTTACCGCACTCCGGACAATTCAGCTGAATCTCATCGATGTACGGACGATGGAATTCTACGGTCTTTGCCTTCTCGTCGCCGCTCATCTCGAAGAGCTCCTGACGGCTGCCGATGCAATGACGGTGACCGCATTCACACTCCCAAATGTTCAGAGGGGTACCCCAGTAACGGTTACGGGAGATTGCCCAGTCCTGAATGTTCTCCAGCCAGTTGCCGAAACGGCCCTTACCGATCGACTCGGGAATCCAGTTAACCGTATTGTTGTTGCGGATCAAATCCTCGCGAACGTCGGTCTCCTTGATGTACCAAGACTCTCTCGCATAGTAAATGAGGGGCGTGTCACATCTCCAGCAGTGCGGGTAGCTGTGCTCGAACTTCGGAGCGTCGAAGAGAAGTCCCTTCTTCTCGAGATCCACAAGCACCAGCTTGTCTGCATCCTTTACAAATACGCCTGCGTAATCGGTCTCGGCGGTCATCTCGCCCTTGCCGTCTACCAGCTGTACGAACGGAAGGTCGTAGGTTCTTCCTACCTTCGCATCGTCCTCACCAAATGCCGGCGCAATGTGAACTACACCGGTACCGTCGGTAAGCGTTACATAGCTGTCGCACGTTACGAACCAAGCCTTCTTGCCCTGCTTTGCGCAGATGTCATTTGCAAAATCAAAGAGCGGCTCGTATTCCTTGTACTCGAGATCCTTGCCGACATAGCGCTCCAATACCTCGTAAGCAGCCTGTGCCTCTACGCCCTTCTCGGGGTCTGCCTTTACCGCAAGCTTGCCGAGTACGGTGCTGCAAAGAGCCTCTGCCATGTAGTAGGTGTAGCCGTCCGCAGCCTTTACCTTCACGTAAGTCTCAACCGGATTCACGCAAAGTGCCACGTTCGAAGGAAGCGTCCAAGGCGTTGTCGTCCATGCAAGAATGTAAGCATCCTCATCCTTCACCTTAAAGCGAACAATTGCAGAGCGTTCCTTTACGTCCTTGTAGCCCTGCGCAACCTCTGCGGAGGAAAGGGGCGTACCGCAACGAGGGCAGTAAGGTACAATCTTAAAGCCCTTGTACAAAAGACCCTTGTCCCAAATCTGGCGAAGAGCCCACCACTCGGACTCGATGTAATCATCGTGATACGTTACGTACGGATCGTCCATGTCTGCCCAGAAGCCAACGGTGCCGGAGAAATCCTCCCACATGCCCTTGTACTTCCACACGCTCTCCTTGCATTTGCAAATGAACGGGTCCATACCGTAAGCCTCGATCTGGTCCTTTCCGTTGATGCCGAGGAGCTTCTCTACCTCGATCTCTACGGGAAGACCGTGCGTATCCCAGCCTGCCTTACGCGGAACCATGCAGCCCTTCATCGTGCGGTAACGAGGAATCATGTCCTTGATAACACGCGTCAACACGTGACCGATGTGGGGCTTGCCGTTTGCCGTCGGCGGGCCGTCATAGAAGGTATAAGTCGGACCGTCCTTGCGGTTCTCCATACTCTTCTCGAAAATGCGATTCTCCTTCCAGAACTTCTCCACCGCCTTCTCGCGGTCAACAAAATTCATTCCGGTGTCTACTTTGTTGTACATATCTCTTACCTCCCTAACTTGTTTGGTTTGTGTAAATGCGTATGTGAATTTTTATATTTTGGCACAGCCCCATTTACATCGGAAGTCGCTCGCGACTTCCGCGCACCCGAGCGGGGTTGCGCAGCAATCATCTACCGCTCCGCGAGGTGTGCATCCTGCACGGAGTGCTTTTTATATTTTGGCGCAGCCAAAATATAAAAAAGCCTCGTTCCCCAAAACGGGAACGAGGCATATATGCTCATAAAACCACCCATTTTGCGTACGCCGGCCAATCCGGTTCATACGTGTGCCCTGTAACGGTGGCCTCCGGCTCGGACTACTGAATCTCTCGTTCGCCCTCGCAACTCCGAAGTGATTTTCCGCCTCACGTACTCGCACCGGACTCCCACTGTCTCCGGCTCGCTGCGCCTTTCCTATGAAACGTACTGTCTTCGTCAACGTCATTTTTCTTCTATAAAACCATCGAGTTTCCTCTAGTACTGTCCAATATAGTATAGAACCTCGCGGTTGTCAAGAGGCATTGTATCATTAATTTATTAATCGATTCAAATAATCGTAACCAAAGCAATATCTTTCGATAAAGTATTCGATATCACCATCAAACCACTTTGTCCTTCATCAAATGAATTGCCATCAATATACCATTCTATATGATACTTCCTCGTACACGTTCCAGATTCCATCACAAAAACCAACAACCACATTGTCTGTAAAAGATGTCACCTGTTCCGGAGAGGTAATGTCCTTAAAGTAACTAATATACTCTTGATTAAACCACGCATCTACGTACACGCGATTTTTATCGTTTACATGAGCCATAGACGCTACTGCCGATCTGTAGAATTCTCCATTTAATGTACGATCGCCTGCACCAATGCTAAGTTCCAAAAATTTATCGGTTTTACTTTCTACACAATATTGTGCAACCATTCTGCTAAAACCATCGTATTGCTCCACTTTAGCTCCCAAATAAACAACTCGCAGAACATCGTTGTCCAATACCGTCTTCATAGTCTCCGTCTGCCGTATATCCGGTACTACCACAGAAGCTTCATCCAAACCGGTAGGATATACACTCATCTTTTCAAAAAATACATACTCTGTCTCCGAATATTCGTCATTCCATGCACAAAGATAAAACGATATTTCATCCACTGTTGTAATGCCCAGTTCCGCAAGCTCATCCCTATCCAAATATAGCGAAATT
The DNA here is from genome assembly GCA_045645665.1 of Lachnospiraceae bacterium. Lineage (GTDB taxonomy): Bacteria > Bacillota > Clostridia > Lachnospirales > Lachnospiraceae > ISDg. The sequence continues at coordinate 7,354 of JAZRJF010000076.1, forward strand.
TCTTTGGTACCCAATGGCTCTACAACTATATCGTCTCCATCTTTAGGATCAACCAAATAACGTTGTACGGCAAACCAATTCAAATCATACTCGAGTTCATAATCCGCCATTTTATTCTCAAACAAAAGTTTCATCTCATATCCTTCAGGGGCATCCGGATTCACACTTTGTAACTCAAAATGAACTTGCTCTGAATCAAAGCTATAGATGGGGTCCACTTTCTCAGGCTCTTCTTCAACATCCTCTTCTGAACCTTCCTTGTCCTCTTCCTCCTGCACATTCTCTGTATTGTCCTTTTGGATGGCATCTTCTTCGTCTGATTCCACACTTCCGCATGCAGTAAGGGAAAGTGCTAACACTAAGGCTAATAACCACTTTTTCATTGATTTAAGTATCTCCTTTTCTTCATCTGTGAGAAATTATCTCGATATAAATTATTTAAACCATATCGGAATTGAATTATACCACAAGGTATTCCCTCATAACAAGTGCGTTATTGATATTATCAGATCTAATAAAAGAATCCGGGGAAACAGAAATTCAAAAAAGTCTTAAAGAAAAGACCTTTTACATCACAATCGCTCCTTTCTGCAACCACGCAAAAAGGAGCACTCGGCGTTTTTTCACCTAGTGCTCCTTAAACGGATCATCTGTATCATATTAAGAATTTTCGGACACTTCCTCTAAGCGCCTCAACCTCTATATCACCTAAGCGCCTTAATCCTTATGCCGCCCGAGCTTCCTCCAATACCGCAGCAGGCTCACGCCTCCGGTAATCGTCCACGTAAGGCCGGTCGTTATCCAGATACCCCATTTGCCAACGGACGGAATCATCGTTACCGGCTTTGCAATACCGATACGGCAGCCGAGCTCTGTCACGCCGTTCAGTACGGCAAATGCATTGTCGCCGACTCCGTTGAGGATGCCTCTTGCGATGTAGATCATACCGAGCATAAAGTAGAAGCAGCTCGTGATACGAAGCGCTCTGGCTCCGAGGTCAATGACATCCGGAGCATCTACAAAGATGGAGATAATCTGACGACCGAACACCTGCGCAACGACGAACATCACCACGGAAATGACCAAAACGGTACGCACGCCTACGAAAAAGCCCTTGCGAATACGATCCTTTCGTCCCGCGCCGAGATTCTGTCCCGCGAAGTTCGACAACGCCGTTCCGAGCGATGCGAACGGCTGCTGAACAAGCTGCTCGATCTTGCTGATGGCCGTATTGGCCGCTCCGACAATCGGACCGAAGCCATTGACAACCCACTGGAGTGCGATACACGATACCGCAATCATCGAAGACATCATCGCAATCGGAAGTCCGATGACGAAGGAGCGTCGAATGATCTCTGCATTTGGCTTTCGCTGCGCGACCTCCACGCGGAAATACGGATTGCGCGCTCTCGCGTAGATCAACGCGCCGACTGCTGCCACAACCTGTGCAATGACCGTAGCATACGCCACGCCGGCTACTCCCTTATTAAAATACAATACGAACACCAAATCCAACGTAATGTTCACGATGCTGGCCACCACAAGGAAAATGAGCGGCGTCTTCGAGTCACCGAGCGCACGAAGCAACGCGGATACGGTGTTGTACGAAATCATTGCCAAGCTAAGTCCGCACGTAATCTGCATGTAGCGCACCGAGTCTGCCACGTACTCTACCGGCGTGTCCAAAAGGTGCAGCAACGGGTCCGCAAGAAAGAAGCCCGTCAAGCTCATAATGATACCGACAATGCCGACAACATAGATGCTGTTTCCGATTGTCTTACGCACACGCTCGTCATCGCCCGCGCCGAAATACTGCGCCGCTACGATGCCGACACCGCTTCCGATACCGTTGCTGATCGACAAAATCAAAAAGTTCACGGAGCCGGTGGCGCCGACTGCTGCCAACGCTTCTTCGCTAACGTATTTTCCGACTATGATACAGTCCACCAAGTTGTACAGCTGCTGAAACAGATTTCCGAGAAGCATCGGCAGGGCAAACATCAAAATCAGCTTTGCCGGACTGCCTGTCGTCATGTTCAACACTTGCGTCTTCTTACTCATCTCTACGACCTCTATCTTCTATCTGCCCTACTTCGGGCGCCCACATCATACAGCAGTTCGTTTCGTGATTCAATGTGCAATTCTGTACAGATTATCTTAACCTCACCCCGTTCGGCGCTATTTCTTCTTAAAACGAAATGCCAGCCAATCGGCGAACGTAAAGATTGATTCATTATCGTAGGAAATCGGATTCAAATGCAGCGCCATCGTGTCCGCAAGCATCTGCTGCTCATTTTCCGTAAGCCGCCCCGCCTTTTCCAATCTGGCGTCCAGACGCTTTGCCATGTCCAGATGCGTCTTCGCCTTGCGAATGCAATCGATGTAGTACTCCTCCTGCTTCGCGTAGGTTGCAATACGCCGTGCCTCTACATACGCATTGACGTGCTTGGCATTGCAGCGTACCGCGTAGCGGAAGGTCTGACCGACGTTGTGCTTCACATACTTCACAAAGCCGCCCGACCAAAAGATTACGAGTAGTATGGCTGCCATCTGAGATAGTGCATTGCCGCTATTCCAAAAGTACTGTAGGATAGCCAATAGCAAGACATACACGCAAAGCCACATCCAGTCCATGATCATTGCCTCTTTGTCTTGCTTTTTCCGAATTGCCACGTCATCGTAGTGTCTTCGCTGCTCCGCGAGCAGACGCTCCAGCTTGTCAAGGCACTGCTCCATCAAAGTCTTATGCATCTGATAGTCGTCGCCTCCCTCGTACTCCACATCCGCCTCCCAAATGCCCTTGAGCGGCTTGCGAATGTTGAGCTCCGACGGTTCCTCCGTAAAATCGTACATTTTCCCTTGCTGCACACCCGCGCGCTTAGCCTCGTCGGCTATCCGGCGGTCCTCCTCCCGCAGCAACTCATCCAATTCGTCTTTCATATCACACTCTCCTGTCGTAAAATGTTCCTCTTCGATTGTAGCACTTCCACCCACTCTTTTGCAAGTAAATTCCGTGAGTCCCCGACCGCTTCTCTGCCTTATCGCAAGGAAAATGCTTGTATTTTCCCTCGTCTAGCGGTATACTAGCCGCTAAGAAGAGTCTCTTCCCGTAGGAGGCGGGCTACCCGCCGCCGGGAAGGTCATTTCTGAATTATTTTATGGGATGGTATACACGATATGACGGAACGGAACCTGACACTATTGACCGACTTTTATGAGCTCACTATGATGCAGGGCTACTTTGCCGAGAACTACAACGATACCGTTATCTTTGATATGTTTTACCGCGAGAACCCCTCCGGCAACGGCTATGCGATTTGCTGTGGCCTCGAGCAGGTCATCGACTACATTAAAAATCTGCATTTCAGCTACGAGGATATTGCGTATCTTCGCAGTCTCAATACATTTGACGAGGCGTTCCTCGACTATCTGGCAAGCTTTCATTTCACGGGCAACATCTACGCGATTCCGGAGGGTACCGTTGTGTTCCCGATGGAGCCCTTGATCAAGGTCGTGGCTCCGGCAATGGAGGCTCAGCTTATCGAGACCGCCATTCTCAACATCATCAATCACCAGAGCTTGATTGCCACGAAGGCCGCTCGCGTATGCTATGCAGCGAAGGGCGAGACCGTAATGGAGTTCGGTCTGCGCCGCGCACAAGGCCCCGATGCGGGTGTGTATGGTGCTCGCGCCGCTGTTATCGCAGGCTGCACCGGTACAAGCAACGTGCTTGCCGCGCAGCAATTTGACGTTCCGGCTATGGGCACTCACGCGCACAGCTGGATTATGACCTTTGACGACGAGCTTTCCGCATTTCGCGCGTACGCAAAGCATTTTCCGAACAACGTGACGCTACTCGTCGATACGTACGACACGCTCAGAAGCGGTGTGCCAAATGCGATTAAGGTGTTCGAGGAGCTTCGTGACGCCGGCAAGCTTCCGAGTAAGTTCGGCATTCGTCTTGACAGCGGCGACCTTGCGTACCTTTCCAAGCAGGCAAGTAAGATGCTGACCGAGGCCGGCTTCCCGCAGGCGATCATTTGCGCGTCCAGCGACTTGGATGAGCACCTGATTGCGTCCCTGAAAAACCAGGGTGCTACGATTAACACTTGGGGTGTCGGAACGAATCTGATTACCTCGAGAGATTGCCCCGCATTTGGCGGTGTATATAAGCTGGCTGCCGTGAAGAAGGGCGACGAGTTCGTTCCGAAGATTAAGCTCAGCGAGAATCCGATTAAGGTTACGAACCCCGGCAACAAGACTGTATGGCGTATCTACGACAAGAAAAATGGTATGCTCCTCGCCGACCTCATCGCAATGGCCGATGAACAGTACGACGAGTCCAACCCGCTCCTTTTGTTCGACCCGGTTGACACGTGGAAGAAGACGTACCTCACGCCCGGCTCCTACACGATGCGTGAGCTGCTCGTTCCGATCTTCCGAAACGGCCTCTGCGTCTACGAATCGCCTTCCGTTCCGGAGATCAAGGCGTACTGCAAGAAGGAACAGGAAACCCTGTGGGACGAGACGCGCCGCCTCGTAAACCCGCACCGCGTACACGTAGACTTGTCCAACGAGCTGTATCACATCAAGCACAGCCTGCTTGACAGGATCAATACGAGATAGATAAGAACAAAAAAGTACCGTCCCACAGAAGCTTCTCACGTGAATCTCTATGGGCGGTACTTTTGCTTTCACTCAGACCGGCAGCAGACCAAACGCAACTGCATTGACGGTCGTATTCCATTACGCTTGGATACAATACAAAAATGCATCCTCGAGAGACACCGTTTTCTCCGGTTCCCCCATGCGTTCTCGCGCAGCTTCCACAATTCGTTCCGGGGAATCCTCTGCGAGCACTTTCCCGTTATCAATAATCAATACTCTATCGGCAATGCTCTCAATATCGCTCACCACGTGCGTTGTCCAAAGTACAATCTTGTCCTTGGACAAGCCGGAAACAAATTCACGCAGGTGTACTCGCTCCTTCGGATCCAGGCCGGCCGTAGGCTCATCCAAAATCAAAATGTCCGGATCTCCCAACAGCGCCTGTGCCAACATCACTCGTTGCCGCATACCTCCGGAGAAGCCTCCCACGCGTCGATGTGCTGCACGCTCTAGGTTCACAACCTTAAGCAGACGGTCTACCTCTGTCTTAGCCTTCTTCCTCGAAAGGCCCTTTACATCGGCCATATATCGCAAGAATGCCTTCGCCGACATATAACCATAGAAGCCCTGCTCCTGCGGCATAAAACCGACCCTACGGCGAAATGCCTTTCCCATCTTAAGAATCTCTGTCCCATCGTAGCAGATACTTCCTTCACCTCGTGCCACATTATCGGTAATAAGATGAATCAGCGTGCTCTTGCCCGCGCCGTTAGGACCTAAGATTCCGTATATGCCCGGTCGAAACGAAATGCTTACATTATCTAAGGCAGTCACTTCCCCGAACTTCTTCGTTATATTCTCTAATACCAGTTCCATAAGCCCCTCCTTATCGTCCATGCCTCTGACCAACAACGAGAAAATGTCCAAGTAGCCACACCAACAGAGCAACTGCCACGTATGCCACATCAATCCACCACCACTTGAGGCCCACACTTCCGTACAACTGTGTTCCACCCACGGGAATCACTACGGATCCCATTGCCGCGGCGGCAACACCACACAGATATACAAGATGCGGTGTAAGTAACACGGTACCGACCAACAAGCTGATGCGGAAGGACAACCTCTCGCCAACAACCGATACACCCAAGGCGAACGCTATCAAAAGAATTAACTTTCGCAGATAAAAGAATACCATGAAGGTTTTGATGCTAATCTCCACCTGAAACTCAGCAAAGAGACCGATACTCTGTACCGGTGCGTCCCAGTTAGACAATGCAAACTGCTGTATCACATTGCTTACATCACAGACTGTAATACCAAGCCACACCAATCCCGTACATACTAACAAGAGAACCAGCTTTCGGCGGTACACACGATCTCTTCCCATTGTCGCTCGCAATATCGGTGTCATGCCCGCTTGCTTCTCTTGAGAGAACAGCGGTATTGCCAAAAGCAAGATTGCAGTCATAGCAATGAGTGCGTAAGTATTCTCAACATCATAGAAGACCTCGCCAAACATCTGCGTATAGCCGCGTTCGTCAATAATCTTCGGCATGATTCCGTTCTCACGTAAGGAATGATAATTCTTCTGCCGATTCTCAAGCTCCATCACAAACGACGACAGCCTCTGTAACTCTGTCCCCAGCCCATACGCATACGAGTATTCCAATGCAGTAATCCTTCCGGCATCGAAATCCTCTTGAAGCTTCTTTATCTGCTCCGTCATTCTTTCTTCTGTCTGCTGCATCTCCACTAAATATGCATCAAAGGCTTCATCGGCATTTTTCCCTTCAAACAATTCATAAAATTTCGCTTGATAGGTTTCATGCTCCATCAATGTGCCATGGAAACGATTATTCCACATAAGGACAAACGCCAACGCCAAGACAAGCAAGCCTTTTTGTACGATTAACAGCTTGTAAGCCTCCTTGCCAAAGCCGGACAGACTCTCTACGAAACGATTCCACACATACTCCACTCTGCGTACCGCTCGAAGTGCAAACCCTTCGCTCTCCACCGGTTTTCTTCGCGGCAGCACCAAGCAATACACCGGCAAAAGGAACAAAAGAGGCACTAGTGCCGCCCCCAGATAGAGCATTTGCCTTGGTATCACAACACTCTTAACGCCCCAGTTGAAGTATTCCGTAACGATCTCACGTGGCTTCAACAGTGTAAACACATTTGCATGCGCAAGAATCGCCCATGCAGAGGTTCTTTTCAACAGAGAATACGGTATGTACTCCACCAAGAATATAGCCCCAAGTGCAATCCATGCAAATGTGTTGTTGCGAAACGCCGCGGAAACGGTTAGAAACAGCATAGCAATCATATAGGTTGCCAACGTCTGAAACAGCACAATGATTAACAGCAATTGCCACTTGTCCAAAAGTGCAGGGAAGAAAGATAGTTGTTCCAGGTTTTGAATCTGCGTGAACCACGCTTCTCCATGTCCATAGGTCAATACGCCCTGGACCACCAATGCGGCATAGAATGTGACATTCACAATCACACTCCACACGAACAGCGTTCCCGCTTGCTTCGCCGCAAGTCTTCCTCTTCCTCGCGGCGCCAAATGCAAAATACTTACCAATCCCCTTTGGCGCTCCTCTGCCAGACAATTCGCAAGCAGAAGCATCGCCGCCACGCAAAAGTAAATGGTGTATTTGTAATTTAGCACACTATGCGTGCCGTAATTTGCTTCAATCACCGGCCGAACCGATTCCAAAACACGATAATCCTCAGCGGTTCGTATAATGTTATGATAGGAAAATGAGCCCTTATCACTAAACAAACCGATTAGCTGCATGCGCTCGGCATTCGAAAGAATCGCCTGTAGGCTCGAAGCATACTTCTCTATACGCTGTTCTTCTCTCCACGTATGCAGAAACAACTCGGGTGGAAGCACATATTCAGCGGCTTCGGCAAAATAAACGTCCTCTGCAAGCAAACGATCAAATTCGGCTACACGCTCCTCTGAATACTCCTCGCGTAAGCCCGTGTAGTATTCGTTGGGGTCCCACTCATCGGAATCCCAATTTAACAGTGTTAAATGGTATGCAGAATACAGCTCAGAAAGTTGAGAACGCCTCGCGGTCTTCTCAACGTCTTCCTCCGCCCCCATGTTTCGTTCATATTCCTTGTAATATTGATAAACCGTAACTCCCGTATCCTTTTGCGTCACATCCGACACAATCCCCGCCGAGGCCTGTTGTTCTCTATAGTACAGCAAGCTTTGTGCGACAATCAAAATCAGCAATACGGTAATAATCTCCCACCGAACAGTTCTTCTCATATCCTTACTCCATACCAAAAGTAAACGTTCTTCCTATCCATGCGTCACAAAATTCCCATTTGAGTTTATCGGCGCTCTTGTCCAGAACAAACATCTGCTGCGATATCTCTGTGAACAACCATGCTCCATTTCCTCCATAGTTTCTGCGCAAGTCACTATAGACCTCCGGAGGTTTTCCTTCTCCTTTCTCTCGGAGCGCATAGCAGTTATCTGTCCGTAACAGCTCACCATCGGTCGAAAATATCTTTATCCACCCCTTTTGAGCGGCATCTTCATCCCCGGCAAGGCGATCTTCTTCGACATTTGCATTATCTACGCAGAGGTATCTTCCGTCGTACGTAACATTGCGCACCTGGTCCGTCTCCTCTTTCCATATGGTACGAGTTGCTTTCGTCTGCGCATCATAACAGCACAACCCCACTCCCTGAGCAAAGAAATAAATATCTCCCTCCTCAGTCAACGCATACTTCAATTCGCAAGGTTGCTTTACACTCACCAAGGTTTCTGTGCTCTTATTCTCCAGCCCCAGCGCAGTCACCTCTGCCTTGTCGGACATAGTCGCAATATACAGCGTATCCTCCATAACACGAATTCCACTAATACTGCCGTTATCGGACACCTTGTATAGACAGTCTCCTTCCCCGGTCTCTACGTCTCGTACATACACTCCGTCGGCAAGCGTATAGTAGATCTTCCCGCGATGCAGCGTCACTTCGTAATCACTCATATCCTTCTCATCGGTTACGAAGATTGCCTCTCCGCTTTTCTCTCCCGCATCGGAAAAGCCTTGAAGATACGCCCCATCCTCCTTCTTCGCAAGCAAATGCAGCTTTCCATCATAAGCGAGCAATTTCGCATAATGCTCTTCCGTAACTTCGTATTCTACCATTTTCGCAAGATATGCATCGCATTCGAGATTGCCGGTAAAATGACTCTGTCCACTTCCGTGTTCACAGTCCGCACGATTGCACCAATAGCTTCCTGTTCCGGAAGTCTTATCATAACGTACAATCCAGCCTCGAATGATTAGATAAAATGCATCTTCAACCTCGGCGATTCTCTCTTCGTCGAGATACCACTGGCTATCCGTAGACGCTACCGATATCGTACGCAAGTCCTCCAATCCATCCTGCAATGCCATGGTCGGTGTCGGGGTCGGAGACGTAAACTCTTCATGATACCCATCAAACGGATCTCGTTTTCCGGACACGTCTTCCGAATTGTCACCGCATGCGGATACCGAGAGAACAGCCGCTATCGCAAACAGCCATAACACGAACGCCTTCTTTACTCTCGTTCTTCTCCTCTTCTTCATCTTCTGCCTCCCCTGTATTCCCTGCTTTGCTACTTCCCTTCCAATCCGGTGCTCTGCCACGACAACACGTCCTCTGTCAAATCCATATAGTGCAACCGACTGTTGTGCCAACAGAAGAGAAACTCATCATTCCCTCCATAATGCGCATCGAGAAAGCCCCTCTCACCAATGGATTCCTCTGCTTGAAACACCTTAGTAACGGAAGTACAGTCCTCAAGCACTTTGATTTCTTCGTACTCCTCATCCAGTTTCAATGCTCGCCAGTTCACCACATACAAAGAGTTTCCTCCGGTATATGCTGCTATAGCGGCACGCCCGGTTTCTTCATAGACCACCTCGGATGTCTTTGTCGACGGATGATAGCAGCATAATCCTCTATCCACTTCGTAATAATATATTTCATCGTCGGCAATCGGTGAAATGTCAACAAACGTTCCTTGAGGCAGTCGCAATAGCTCCTCCACTTCTCCCGTAGGAATATGATACCGAAACGCTACCGATTCCGCAGTCTTAGTCTCTTGATCCTTTATGTATGCATATGACCAATATACATAATCACCTTTGGCGAACAACTGATTCATAATAGCCGTGTCCGGTATTTCGGTAATGTGCTTCTCGGAAACGAGATCTTCTGCAAAGCCGAGGGCGCATAGCTTTCCATTGTACCGATAATAAAATATTCCGCAATGCATAATAAGCGTCCAGTTGACATTCGGAAGAGTAGCCATGGTGCGGATTCGCATTCTCTCACTACCATCCGGATTCATTCGCTCCAGATAAGAGTATTCCTCGTCATAGCTTAGTAGGTACAGCTTCCCTTCATAATAGTATACCTGCGGCGCATAGTTCTTCATACAAGCATCACAAGACAGCGTCTGATGGTCACAATCCGGTTGATTGCAAAGAGGAACCGCAGTACGACTAGCTTTGTCAAAATACACAAGCGTCACGTAGGCACCATAGTCATTTATCGTCATATAAAAGCCCTGTTCGCTTTCCGCCACTCTGGAAGATAAGTACCACTGGTTCTCATCGGAATAGAGCCCGTTCCATAACAGCTCTTTTTCTCCATTGACCTGTTTTTCCTTACTGCATGCCAACATACCGACGGCACACGCACATAGCAAAATAACCAAACAAACGCGTCTCATAGATGGCACCTCCTTGATAAGTATTCTCAAAAGCTATTGCCAAGACGGCAAGGAGTCTACAATAGAACTAACATATAACTGGTCATTCATTGTCCATGAAGCATCTCCTGTGTTGTCCCTCATGTTCTTCCATATATCTATCGTCCCGCAAACATAATAATAGGAATTAAACACCCACCACTCTGCGTTGATAATCCCGGTTGTTCCACTTGATGAATTTATCATGATAGCTCGACAAGAGGTAGCATCGTAATAATACGAACGAGCTGCACCCACGTTGATAGGAACCGTCACTCCGTACTCTTGCAAGTACCCAAATGCACCGGTGACTGTGATGAACGCGTGAACGCCCAATGTATGCCCTCCTTGATAGACCATCTTTTCCACCTCGAACGTAACATTATGCGGCGCCTGCCTATCAAACTCAGCCGCACTGCATACCTGCACACTCTGCGATCCCAATAATACGACTGCTAAAGCCAAAGCCAACGTAGCAACTTTCCTCATAAGTAACTTCATATCCAATCCCCCTCAATAAAATAACTATTTTCAGCAACCTTGCTGTTTGTTCTAGCAATTTTACATTGCTGTCATTACAATTATAGCATATGTTCGCACATTTTCAAAAGCATTTTTGTTAACTTTATTCTTTTTTATGACTTAAACATGAGATAGCCTTTGTTTTCACTCACTTTGTTCTCTCTCCTCTGTATATTTTCCCTTGACTTTTTGACGGAAAGTCATTATTATCATGATAATATGAATTGGCGATGACGAGGACCAGTACGCTCCGTATGCGTTGCAGAGAGAGTCACAGCGGTGAAAGTGACTTACGCAGAAGGTTCGGAACCTACCCTCCGAGCTCCGTGGCAAACCGCGGCGTATCAGGCGTTAACGAGAGAAAGAGAATTGATTTTCAATTAATTAGGGTGGTACCGCCGAACATTCGGTCCCTTGGTAGTAGACTTTGGTCTGTTCCCAAGGGCTTTTTTATTGCAAGAGCCCGAGGACAGCCGCTCATTTTCAGGGAAATGCGCCCTCCCGACCACACATCACACGGCGCAGAAAGGACAGTTATGGCAGACAAATTTGTTGAATCCATTACCAGCATGGAAGAAGATTTTGCGCAATGGTATACCGACATTGTGAAGAAGGCTGAGCTGGTTGACTACAGCGGAATTAAAGGTTGTATGGTAATTCGTCCCGCGGGCTATGCCATCTGGGAGAACATTCAGAAGGAGCTCGATCGTCGCTTCAAGGAAACCGGCGTTGAGAACTGCTACCTTCCCATGTTCATTCCGGAGAGCTTGCTCAATAAGGAAAAGGACCACGTACAGGGCTTTGCACCCGAGGTTGCTTGGGTAACGCACGGCGGTAGCGAACCGCTTCAGGAGCGCATGTGCGTACGTCCTACGTCCGAGACGCTGTTCTGCGATTTTTATTCTCATATTATCCAGTCCTATCGCGACCTTCCGAAGAACTACAACCAGTGGTGCTCGGTAGTGCGTTGGGAGAAGACGACCCGTCCGTTCCTCCGTTCTATGGAGTTCCTGTGGCAGGAGGGACACACCATCCACGCTACCGCTGAGGAGGCTCAGGAAAGAACGGAAATGATGCTCAACCTCTACGCAGACTTCTGCGAGGAGTTCTTGGCGATTCCGATGGTTCGCGGACGTAAGACCGACAAGGAGAAGTTCGCAGGTGCAGAGGCAACCTACACCATCGAGGCTTTGATGCACGATGGCAAGGCGCTTCAGTCCGGTACGAGTCACAACTTCGGCAACGGCTTTGCCAAGGCATTTGGCATTCAGTACACCGACAAGGAGAACAAGCTGCAGTATCCTCACCAGACCAGCTGGGGTATGACCACTCGTCTGATCGGTGCGGTTATCATGGTACACGGCGACAATTCCGGTCTCGTGCTTCCTCCGTTGCTTGCTCCCGTACAGGTTGCCATCATCCCGATTCAGCAGAAGAAGGAAGGCGTTCTGGACAAGGCTTACGAGCTTCGCGACCGCCTCGGTGCTTTTCGCGTGAAGGTAGACGACAGCGACAAGAGCCCCGGCTTCAAATTCGCCGAGCAGGAGATGCGCGGTATTCCGGTTCGTGTGGAAATCGGCCCGAAGGATCTTGCAAACAACCAGGCAGTGCTCGTTCGTCGCGATACGAGAGAGAAGCTGGTTGTGTCCTTGGATGACATTGAGACCGCTATGGAAGAGCTTCTTGCGAAAATGCAGAAGGAGATGCTCGAGCGTGCTCGCGAGCACCGCGACGCTCACACCTACGTAGCAACCAACATGGACGAGATGAAGGACATCGCGGCAAATAAGCCCGGCTTCATCAAGGCAATGTGGTGTGGCGACGTATTTTGCGAAGAGAAGATCAAGGAAGAAGCCGGCGTAACGTCTCGTTGTATGCCGTTCGCGCAGGAGTGCCTCGACGACAAATGCGTATACTGCGGCAAGCAGGCAAAGAGCATGGTATACTGGGGCAAGGCGTACTAAGCGATAGCATTTGTACAAATTCAATCATGAAATTAAGAAAGAGCTTGCGGCGAATATGCTGCAAGCTCTTGTTTTTATGATTAGTTTCACAGGCCCATCCCCTCCGTCTCCTCCGCCAGTGCCTGTATGAGCACCAAGCCGACCGGGCCGAGCAGAAAGCCAGGTATTCCGAATAGTTTCAGGCCGACGTACATGGCAAGCAGCGTGTAGATCGGGCGAATTCCGATGCGGTCGCCGAGCAGCCGCGGCTCGAGTAGCTCCCTCGTCACCTGGCAGATGATGAAGAGCACAAGAAGCACGATTCCGTGGTAGCGGCTTCCGAAGAAAAATGCGACCACCGACCAAGGCACCAGCACCATCCCACTTCCCAGCACCGGAAATGCGTCCATCAGGCCGACGCCGATGCCAATGAGAAGGGCGTATTTGTTCTTCAACAGTGTCAGTCCGAGCGTTAGAATTCCTGCAATGATTAAGATCAAGATGCCCTGCGTCTTCAGATACGCCATGCCGATTTGCGAAAGCTTGTCGCGCAGGGAATGCCAGCCGGCAAGTCCATTTGGTTCGGCGGACTCCCCCGTTCGGTCGAGCATTTCCTTAACGATCAGTACTGTGGCAATCAAGAAGACGAACAGCGCGGTCACCGCCTTTGCGACAAATCGTACTACGTCCCACGTATGCTCGCGAACCTCCGCGAACATGCCGTCGCCGATTCGCGTGGACAGCCGGGCCATGCCGTCCTTTACGGTATGCACAATGACTCCGCGCTCTAGAGAGAGCATTTGCTCAACGGAATGGCAGACGTGCTCCATGCCGTCCTGTAGCTGCGCGAGGTATGCGTCTAGGTTGCTCAGTAGCTGCGCGAGCTGTGTAACGAGTACGCGCCCGAGAAAATACCCGGCGACTCCGAGCAGCAGTGCGAGGGTAGATGCGCACAGGATTGCCGCAAGCGAGACCGGCACGCGGAGGCGCTCCGACAAAAAACGCACCACCGGCCTCAGAATCCCTGCTGCCAGCAGTGCGAATAGAAATGGCCATACAAGAGGTAACAGATAGCGAAATGCCACATACACCAACGCCGTAATCACAGCGAGCCGTACATAGCCCGACCATCTCAGTTGTTGCTTTTCCTGCGCCATACCACTTCACTCCCGAATCTTTTTTTGATGTGAAAATAGTATGTGTCGCGCAGAGAGGCTTCTCTCATGGCAATATTTTATTTGAAAAAAAGACGTGCTGCGCCGAGCGCACGCGTCGGTCCGCGTTCCGGCCGGTCACTCCGCCGTTGTCGTTAGTCTACGACCTTCGCCAAGACGTACGGATAGCCTTCCGCCGCTGCCTTTTCCACGATGTCGCGACCTTCCGCAATCGCAAGTCCGTCCTCCGTCTCACGAAGCGTTACCACCTCGGGTAAATAGTACGGCGCCTCCATGCGAATGGGCGTCGCCCAGTCAATGCCGAGACGCTTCGGCGAAATCAAAAATCGTCCCGTCTTCGCCACATCCTCAGCCGTCTTGCAGCCAGCCGCCTCCTGCATAAGCACTGCAGCCACAAGCTCCGGCGGTGCGAAGCTGCTATCCAGCACCAAATTGTAATTGTCGAAATCAAAATAGTGAATTCCGTAGAGCTCTTCGTAGCGCTTGTCCTCATTTTCCGCACGAGCGCGAAGCTGCGCAGCCGCATCCTCAATCGAAGCATAGCTCTCCACCTCGCCACGGCTCTTGTCCGCGTACACACGACGCGCCGACTCCATCAAATCCACCGACAAAAATACCTTGAAGGACTGCTCAACAAAGTTCCAAGCCAAGCGCGAATCGAACAAAATGCTCTTCTCCGGATTCTCTCTGCTGATTCTTGCCGTCGTATCGTCAATCATCTTATCGTACTGATGGTCCTTACACATCAGCTCGTTCATCTCGAGCACGGTGATGCCCATCTCGTCCGCAATCTTGCGAATGACCTTTCCGGTCGAAAAGATTTCATAGCCATAGGTTTGCTCCAGCAGACGACAAACCGTCGACTTGCCACTTCCGAGATTTCCTGTCAACGTAATATGCATTCTTTCGTTCCTCCGTCTATTCCGGCCACGCACATCTAGGCAAATGCTCGCGCAGCCTCGTGCCTGACTGTATTGTGTCCCTAACGCCCCGATTGTAACATGTGCATTTTACTGCGTCAAGGCTTTTCCGAACAGACACCCGCCTTCTTCCGTTGTCCGCGGGGAACCGAGCAACGCTCCGCACATCGGCCGCAGACAACAAATAAGGCTGACCCGAGCGGATCAGCCTACGACTGTATTTCAATGATCATAATTTATGTTTTCATTGGTCCGTACCTTCATTTCGGTATATTTTGATTAGGTAGTTCAACTAAGTATCCTTGGGACCATACCTTCCTTTCATAATATCGTCTTGAGGTGGTTCAACTTATGTGTTCTTTGGACCGTACCTTCCTTTCATAATATCGTTTTGGGGTGGTTCAAATCTAGGTTTCCTTTGGACCGTACCTTCCTTTCATAATATCGTTTTAGGGTGGTTCAAGTTAGGTTCTCATTGGACCGTACCTTCCTTTATTGATTTCGGTTTTGGGTGGTTCAAGTTAACTTCTCATTGGACCATACCTTCACTTTCGTAATAATATTATCTAGTTTCGATTATATATACGGTAACTTCTTGTCTATCCTCTTCTCTTCAATTCTGTGGTTGTATCTCTTTGGATTGTATCAACCGCTTATATGGCATCTCAAGAGTTCCGTTCGTTATGTCAAAGGATGATGTGGGGGGTAACTAGTACATCGGTTTCACCTCATTTCTGATTCGTATTTATGTTCCGACCGAATGTCGGTTTCGTGTGTGTCTTTCTTTGTTGTCTCAATCTTATCACATGCCAAGTTTATTGTCAACACTTTTTCGACGCATTTTCATAAGTTTTTGTACACATTATAAAAATGTTCATAATATTCTGACAACAAAGAGGAAGCCCAAATGCAACCGCACCTGAGCTTCCCTGTTATCAGAATAGTGTTCAAACTAGCGTGTGGGCGAGGCCGCTTTCGCTCCTATCTGCCCAATTGGAGTTCTTTCATGTCCGAAAAATTCTCGTATAATTTCGTTATTTCTGACGTGTTATGCGTCACTATTGCAATTGCGCCCTGTCCGCGCTTTTCCTTCAGCTGCGCCACCAGCTGCGCAATTCTCGCCGAATCCAAACCGGTGAACGGCTCATCCAGCACAAGCAGGTTCCAATCGGACTGCAACGCACGCACCCAAGCCACACGGCGCTTCATTCCGCCCGAGAATTCTCTCGTCGGCTTGCGCACCGCCTCGTCGATTCCAACATCCCGCAGATCGGCCAGGATCTCCTCCTTCGACCGCTCCGGAATCGCAAGCTTCACATTGTCGTATGCGCAAAATGCCTCGCACAGTCGATCCTCCTGGAACACCGCCGCCGGCTTCGCACACGTCGTAACGCGCTTACCCGAATCCGGCTCCGTCAGCCCAAGCAAAATGCGAAGCAACGTCGTCTTTCCGCTTCCGGACGCTCCGCGCAGCAGCACAACGTCTCCCTGACAAAGCTTAAGCGAAACATCCGACAGCACTGCTTTGCCATCGTAAACCTTTCCGATGTTCTCAAGCGAGATGATCGGAGCATTTGCCGAAGGCAGCGTCGGCTCAACCGCCGATCCATTTGCCGCGGGTTCCGTGGGCTCAGCTACCACGCCCTCCGAATCGCCCGCCTCGGTCGCACCGTCGGTCGCCTCCGAAGCAGCATCCTCCTGCGGGGCAACCTCCGTTGCGCGCTCCTCCTTCGGCAGTCCGAGCACAAATCTCAAGAAACGGCTTTTATAATAACGAAGCGTGTTGTCCGCCAGCCACACATGCACCAGTCGCATCACGACCATGACCAGCCACTCAAATACCACGCTCACCACAATGACTACAATCGTCCACGCGAACAACGCCTCCGCATCGAGGTACAGCTTCGCGTCGTACAGCTGTCTTCCGATGGAATTCTTCGCAAGACCGATTACCTCGGCCGCTATGCCGGCCTTCCAGCACAAGCTCAAGCCAACGGAACAAGCCGCCGTAGAATACGGAATGGCAGACGGCAGGAAAATGTATCTCAATCGCTTTCCGATTCCGACACCGAACACCTTGCTCATCTCGAGCAGCTGCGGGTTCGTTTCGCGGATGCCGCGTCGCACATTTTCATAAATGACCGGAAGCACGATTAAAAACGAAATGACAATGCTGATCTTCGCCGCATCTACCCAAAGCAACACGAGGATGACAAAGGACACAACCGGGACCGTCTTGATCAGCTTAATCGCCGGAAGCAAGAGCGCCGCGAGAAAATCGCTGAAGCTGCATGCTACCGCCAACACGAGTCCGACTACCAGCGCAAACGAAAAGCCGATGCCGATGTGCGCCAGGCTGGAGCCGACGATCGTCAAAAATGTCTCGTCGCCCACAAGCGCCACAAGCGCCTTCCACACGTCGCCCGGGTACGGCAAAAAGATCGGCTTGTCCAGCCATGCGGCAACCATTTGCCACAGGCACAGCCAAAACGCAATCGAAAATGCGACGTAGACTCCCTTTTTCCATCTGCTTTTCTGCTTCATACGGACCTCCGTGGTGGCCGGCGATGCCGGCAGTGATAGCGCCCTTTGGGCACGGTGATAGTTGGCAGAGCCAACGGTGATAGCTGCGCAATGCGTAGCGGTGGTAGCCAGCGGAGCTGGCAGTGTTAGGCGCCTGCGGCGCCATCCCAAAAGGTTCGCGGAGCCGACACTGTGGCCTCCGGCCACTAACACCGCAGCACTTTGTGCTGTTAACACCGACGAGCTCTGCTCGTCTATCACTGCCGCCATCGGCGGCTATCACTAATTATAATACACACTTCCTCCCTTAGCAAGTGGCAGTGCTTGACGCATTTTCTTGCTTGAGAAAAGGCCTGTACATTTTCCCGAACGCACGCAACATTCCTAGTTGACATTTACGCAATAAGTCGATATACTTATCGTGGAGTACGAGGGAACGACGCTCTCGCACTATCTTCTGTGACCGATACCGTAGGCGGTGGAACGAGTCACAACACCAATTTATTTAAGGAGGACGTTTTATGTCGACAAAAGCTTTTTACAAGCATGAAGAGATTGGCGCAGGCAAAGTTGGATTTTCCAAGACTCGTGCCATCGTAGAGGCAGCCTTCTATGGTAACAACGTAGTTAAGGTTAACACTCTGAAGGAAGCTTATGAGCTTGCTAAGAATTCTCCCGGTACTATCGTTACCGACATGCCGGTTCTTAGAGGCGAGGAGTTCGGTCTTGAGAAGGACGCTAAGGTTCTTCTTTTCAACGACGGTGCTGTTACCGGTCGTTACGCAGGTGCACGTCGCATTAAGGGTGAGCCCGGTGTAGACGCTGCTAAGCTTGATAAGGTAGTTATGGATGCTGTATATGAGACTCGTTGGAAGACTATGTACCATGCAGAAGCATACGTAGGTCTTGATCCTGAGTTCATGGTAAAGGCACACCTTTTGATTCCGGAAGGCGAAGAGAACATTCTCTACAACTGGTTGCTCAACTTCCAGTACACCTCCGATTGCTACAACAAGATGTACAAGAATTCTAAGCCCGTTGGCGATGGCAACGAAGCTGATATCTACATCTTCTCCGATCCTCAGTGGGTTCCCGGAGATCGTCCGGACGTTGATTACAGCTGCTTGAGCGATCCGCTTACGCTTTGCTACTTCGACACCAACGAGAACTGTGCTGCAATCCTTGGTATGAGATACTTCGGTGAGCACAAGAAGGGTACCTTGACGATGGCTTGGGCAATTGCTAACCGTAACGGTTACGCTTCCTGCCACGGCGGTCAGAAGGAGTACACCCTTGCTGATGGTTCCAAGTACGTTGCTTCCGTATTCGGTCTCTCCGGATCCGGTAAGTCCACTTTGACCCACGCTAAGCACGGCGGAAAGTACGGTGTTACCGTTCTTCATGATGACGCATTCATCATCAACTCCGACACCTGCTCTTCCATCGCTCTTGAGCCTACTTACTTTGATAAGACCTCTGACTACCCGATGGGTTGCCCGGATAACGATTATCTTCTTACCGCTCAGAACTGCTCCGCTACTCTTGATGAGAACGGCAAGGTAGTTCTCGTAACCGAGGATATCCGTAACGGTAACGGTCGTGCAATCAAGTCCAAGCTTTGGTCTCCGAACCGTGTGGACAAGATTGAGGCTCCCGTTAACTCCATCTTCTGGATCATGAAGGATCCTACCATTCCTCCGGTAGTTAAGTTGAAGGGTGCTGCTCTTGCTTCCGTAATGGGTGCAACTCTTGCTACTAAGACTTCCACCGCAGAGCGTGTTGCAGCAGGTACCGACCTTAACGCACTTCGTATCGTACCTTACGCTAACCCGTTCCGTACCTATCCTCTCGTAAATGACTACGAGAAGTTCAAGAAGCTCGTTGCTGAGAAGAACGTAGATTGCTACATCATCAACACCGGCGACTTCATGGGCAAGAAGGTTCAGAAGGAAGACACTCTCGGTGTTCTTGAGACCATCGTAGAGGGCAAGGGTGAGTTCAAGCAGTGGGGTCCTTTCGAGGATATCGAGATCATGGAGTGGGACGGCTTTGTTCCGGATCTCAACGACGCTGAGTACACCGCAGCTCTTAAGAGCGCTATGATCAACCGTGTTGACGCTGTTGAAGGCTTCTCCACCAAGAAGAATGGTTACGATGCTCTTCCTGCAGAGGCACTTGAGGCTCTCAAGAAGCTCGTTGACGCTTTGAACTAATTGAACAATTAGATATACCGAAAGCTGCGTAGGGAACTCCCTACGCAGCTTTTTTGTTTTGATGAAAAAAATCCCCGAGCGCGTCACAGCGCCCGGGTCCTATTTATCACTTCATCATTCCTCTGAAAACATCTTCGTAGACAAATACCGATCTCCCGTATCGGGCAGCAAGGCTACGATGGTCTTTCCCGCATTTTCCGGGCGCTGCGCAAGTAGCGTTGCGGCGTGTACCGCTGCGCCGGAGGTGATTCCGACGAGTATGCCCTCCTCGCGTGCCAATGCTCTGCCGGCCGCGTATGCCTCCTCGTCCTCTATCGCAAACAGCTCGTCGTAGATACCGGTGTTCAGCACCTCGGGAACAAATCCTGCGCCGATGCCCTGCAACCCGTGCGCCCCCTTCTCGCCCTTTGTGAGAAACGGTGAACCGGCGGGCTCCACACCCACGATGCGCACCTTCGGATTTTTGCTCTTCAGATATTCGCCCACACCGGTCAACGTTCCGCCGGTGCCGATGCCTGCAACGAAGATATCCACCGTGCCGTCGGTGTCGTCCCAAATCTCCGGTCCCGTCGTAGCCAAATGCGCCGCCGGGTTCGCCGGATTCGTAAATTGTCCCGGAATGATCGCGCCGGGGATCGTCTTCACAAGCTCGTCCGCCTTTTCGATGGCACCCGCCATACCGAGCGCTCCCTCCGTCAACACAATCTCCGCACCATACGCCTGCAACAGCTTTCTTCGCTCAAGACTCATCGTCTCCGGCATCGTCAAAATTACGCGATACCCCTTCGCCGCCGCAATCGCCGCAAGTCCGATGCCCGTATTGCCGCTCGTCGGCTCCACAATGACCGAACCGGGCACAAGCAAGCCTTCCTCCTCGGCCGTCGCAATCATATTTCTCGCCACGCGGTCCTTCACGCTTCCCGCCGGATTCAAATACTCCAGCTTCGCCAAAATGCGCGCCTGCAAGCCACGCTTACTCTCATAATTCTTTAGTTCCATTAACGGCGTTCCGCCGATCAGCTGCGTAACATTTTCATAAATCCTCATGACAACTCTCCATTCCGAGGCCTCCCACGTGCAATCCCACGATATGCAATCCCGCGCAAATGCCGAAGTTCGCACAATCCCTCATACAAGCCTCTGCCTAATAGATTAGCACGAATTCCCGCAATCGGCAACCGATAATCACGAGATTCCAGCATTTTATCATCGTGAAAATGCGTCATTGTCCCGGGCGGAACCCAGCATTTTTCCGCTGTGGAAATGGGTTCGATGGTATGGTATAATATATGAAAACCTTTGCGGGGCATTTCCCCCGCGCCACCGCTTGCGCTACTATAAAAATAACCACTCAGGGAGGCTACCATGCAAGACCTTACACCCTACAACCTGACTGCGGAGCAGATTGCCGCGCACCTTCATAGGCCGGAGCGCACCCACATCACAGTAGAGCGCTGCGTTACGTCTACCAATACGCTTTTGAAGGAACAGGCTACCGCCGGCGCGCCCGAAGGAACGCTTTTGGTGGCGCTTTCGCAGACGGCGGGACGAGGTCGCTTGGGACGCACCTTTCATTCGCCCGAGGGCACGGGCTTGTATTTCTCGCTGCTTTTGCGCCCGACCTGTGCACCGGAGGAAGCTCTGATGCTGACGGTTGCCATCGCTGCC
>JAZRJF010000077.1:0-35062 GCA_045645665.1 Lachnospiraceae bacterium
TAACAGCATCGGCGATATGCTGAGAAATGCAGCGAAGAACAAGGCACTCATTTCGATTATCGTGGCTTCGGTTATCATGCTGCTTGCGCAGCTTACCATGCAGTCCATGGCGAACTATATCTATCCGAACTATTACGGCAACACGACCGCGCAGTCGGCCTCGACATTGGTTATGGTCATCTCCATGTTCATTGCCGCCGCCATTGCAAAGCCGCTTGCAAGCAAATACGGAAAAGCGGAGATTAGTGTGGTGTCCAATCTTTTGGCGGCAGCCGTAAGCGTGCTACTGTTCTTTTATCGCCCGGAAAATGTGTGGATGTATGTTCTCTTAACGTCGCTCGGGTGGTTTGGACTCGGAATCTTTACGATGGTTTCCTGGGCTTTGATTACGGACGTAATCGATTACTCGGAGCTGAAGAACGGCATTCGTGAGGATGGAGCGGTGTACGCCCTGTACTCCTTTGCGAGAAAGCTCGGACAGGCTGCTTCTGCCGGACTTACCGGCATTTTGCTGAGCATGGTAGGATATTCGCAGGCGACTGCATTTGAGCCGGACGTTCTCAGAGGAATTTATAGCATCTCCGCATTGGTGCCCGGCATCGGCTTTTTGTTGTTGGCTATCGTGCTTTGGTTTTGGTATCCGCTTCACAAAAGTGAGGTTGAGAAAAATGTGGAGGCACTTCGCAGAAAGCACAATCGCTAGGAGAGAGTACGGCGTCGGTAGGCGAGAATCCGGAGTCGCTAAGAGCAGGATTGAAAAAGAAGGGGGGCTTATAAGCAAGCGTGTGCTTATAAGCCCCTATAAGAGTGTTAAAACTATTAACCGAATTGAAAATGTCAGCCGTTAAGCTCCTGCTTAACACGCTCTAATGCTGCGATGACTTTGTCGCACCATTCGTCAAATGCGGGATCCTCCACTT
Organism: Lachnospiraceae bacterium; assembly: GCA_045645665.1. GTDB lineage: Bacteria > Bacillota > Clostridia > Lachnospirales > Lachnospiraceae > ISDg. The sequence goes on from JAZRJF010000077.1 coordinate 921, forward strand.
GATATTCCGGATGCTCCATGATGTAGGCGATGGCTTCGCGCACTCCTTGGTCCAGACGTACGGTAGCAGTGAATCCGGGAACTGCCTTCTTGAGCTTCGAGTTATCGAACACAGCGGAGTTTGCTTTGTCGCCGATCAGGCTTCCGCGGAAGTCGTAGTTGCTGACTGCATGAAGGAAGTCCGAAGCAACATAGTAGGCATTGAGCGGTACATTCAAAGCACCTGCGATGCACTGATAAATCTGATTCCAAGTAAGCGTCTCGTCGGATGTAATCTGAAAGACTTCGCCGATAGCATGGATATTGCCCATAAGACCGATAAAGCCCTTAGCAAAATCGGAATTGTGAGTCATTGTCCACAGGGAAGAGCCATCGCCGTGAATGATGACCGGCTTGCCCTCGAGCATACGCTTTATTACCTGCCAGCTGCCGCCGTCTCCGTGGACACCGAGCGGCACGCTTCGCTTGTCGTAGGTGTGACTCGGGCGAATGATTGTAACGGGGAAGCCCTTAGTACGATACTGCGTCATAAGATAGTCTTCGCAGGCAATCTTGTTGCGGGAATATTCCCAGTAAGGATTGGCGAGAGGAGTGCCCTCCGTTACGCGATAGTCGGACAGCGGCTTCTGATACGCAGAAGCAGAGCTGATGTACATAAACTGCTTCGTCTTGTCATGGAACAGACGATAGTCGCGCTCCAGCTGAGCCGGAACGAAGCCGATAAAGTCGCATACCGTATCAAAGTGCATGCCTTCGAGGCAACGTGCAATCTTTTCTTCGTCGTTGATGTCTTCGTTAATCACATGAACATTCGCAGGAAGCTCATGGCTTCGGCTACCGCGGTTGATCAAAGTCAGCTCCCAGTCGGGATTGTTCGCAAGCTGCTGCGTAATCGCCATACTGATGGTACCGGTTCCACCGATAAACAATGCTTTCATGTATAACTCCCTTCTAACGGGGCGTGCCCGTACGATAGTGATGATATTTTTGAGCGCTTCGGAAATCCTCGAAGCTGCTTACTGACATTATACCTTTACTGCGGGAAAGATGGTATAGCATTTGTAAGGAAAATGCGATGCCCGCCGATTGCATGGAGAAAAATGCGCAGGCTTTCTTACGAAAATGACGTGTCCCACGCACCGGTCTTGCCGCAGTGTGCTACGCACCGTTTTCCAGGCGTCGAATCAGCTGGGCGAGTAGCTTCTTGCAAATAGCTTGAAGCTCCGGCTCATTGCCTTCGAGAAGAGACGAAAGACGGTGTACCTCATCGTAGGCAAGATCCAGCATCGGCTTCGTAATCTGTCCCGATTGATAAGCCTCTAACAGCTCGTCCTCATCGAGAAGCAGCTGGTTTCCGCCGGGGAGCAACACGATGTCGAGGAACAGGTCAAAGAAATAGGCGGTTCCGTCCCAGTACACCTCGTTGAGATAGGTGATATCGAAATAGTATTGCACAATCTCGCGGTTGGAATCGAACATAACGGTGAGCCAGAAATTCTTATCCTTCGGCGCGTATTGCAGCCAGTAGTAGCCGGTATCGGTAATCGTAAACTCTTGTCCTTGCATCTTCTTGATGCTCGGGCCGCCGTTGACGCCGTTGATGGCGTGTAGCGACACGACACCGTCAAGCAGGTCATTTTTTCGATACTCCCATACATAGGAGCAGTGGCTAACTCTGGGCCAACCGGAGCGATATACATTTTTGTAGCTGAGAGCTCGCATCTCTCGATAGTGGAAGGCGGCGCTGATGGCCTCGGAAACTTGTCCGAGCTCGCAAAGCTCTTGGAATTCCTCCTCGGTAACAAAGCGTAGGAGAAGAGAGTCGTGCTCACCAATGTCAAAATGCTCGGGGAGCTGAAGCTCGAATAAATCGGTCATCGTATATTGACGCTTGAGCGCACGAAGATATTGCAGATTGTGAGTGGGAAATGCAGCTCCGAAGGTATCGGTAACCAGGCGAACTACGGCATCTCTGCCGGTCTCCTTGCCCATGCAATACGTCGTGAAAATGTTCCACACGGAAGCCTCGGGAGCTTTCATAATAAGCAGGCGTCCGGCTGTATCGAAGATGCTACATTGTACATCCATGTAGAATTCGTTCCAACGAAGAAGAGCGCTGTCCGGAGAGGCCGAAGACCTTCCCGTGTCACGTCTTAAATAGTCGTAAATGATATATTTCTGTTCCATAGAGACCCCTGCCGTGCATTTTGTCGAAATTCATAAGTTTATCATATACGACGGCGAATATAAATTCAATAAAAAACGGCAATTCTAAAAAAAAATCTCGATATTCACGCTGAAGTATGGTACAATGTAGGGTGAGGGACGTGTATCTTTAGGAAATGTGCAAGCATTTTCGACAAATGGATGTCCGATGAGTGATATGGAGGCATGGATTCATGGTTGATACCGAAAAAACCAAGCTGATGACGAGGCTGGCGATTTACGAAAAGCATGACGGTCAAGAAGACATCAGTATGGCTAAGTATTTCAAATCCGATTACGTTCGGATGCAGCTGCTGAAGACGATTTTGGCTGTTACGTTCGGATATTTATTGATTCTTGCGATGATAGCAATTTATTATTCCGAATTTTTGATAGAGAATGCTCTGCAGTTAAGATACGGCTACTTGGGCATGAAGATCTTGGGCTATTACCTGGTGATGATGGTTGTATACATCGTGGCGGTTATTATCGGCTATACGATCAAATATACCGTATCTCGCAGACGACTCGGTAAGTACTATAAGGCATTGTCCAAGGTGCGTAAGCTGACGGATGAGCAGGAGCGTAGACGCGAGATGGAAGAAGACGAATGGGAGGACGCTATCGTATGATGCTTTTATTTGATATTCGGGCAAAATTGATTTCTGTGTACCAGAAATACGACTACATCATCAAGTTCGTATTGAAGGTGCTTTTGATTGCCGTTGCATTGATGAAGATTAAGAGTGAGGTCGGATTCTCGGCATCGCTTTCCAAGACCGCTTTGATTCTGATGATTTCGGCTGTCGGAGCATTTTTACCGTCCTCATTGATGGTGTTGATGGTAATCTTGTATTTGTTCCTGCAGGTGCTCGCGAAGTCAAGCTTGATGGCGTTGACGGTATTGGCAATCTGCATCGTATTGTATTGCTTGTTCTTGCGATTCACACCGAAGTACGGTGCGGCCTTTGTGGCGCTTCCGATTCTTCGTTCGTTGGGCTTCCCGTACGTGCTTCCGATCGGCCTCGGCTTGTTCGGCAATCTGCTGGCGATTATCCCTACGTGCTGCGGCGTGTTTATTTATTATCTGATTGCAATTGTTAAGTCGAATATTTTGGTGCTGGAGCAGATATCCGGAGCGGACAATCCGTTGATTATGTACATGGAGGTGCTCGATAAGCTCTTCAAGAATCCCGGCATGTACGTTGTGATGTTCATCTACGCAGTAGTAATCATCGCAGTGTATTTTGTAAGACGCCTTAACATGGATTATTCCTTTGAAATCAGTATCGGCGTCGGTGTCGGCGTGATGCTGCTCGGTTACATCATCGGATCTTTGAAATACGATCTCGGCGTAGGCTTGGTTCAGGTTTTCCTGTGCACCATTCTTTCCGCAGTGCTTGTGTACCTGTATATGTTCTTCTATCGCGTGCTGAATTATGCAGCGACAGAGCATGTGCAGTTTGAGGATGATGATTATTATTACTACGTAAAGGCCGTGCCGAAGGTCAATACTTCCGCGCCTAAGAAGGCAGTGAGAAAGGTCGTTACGAGAGCATCCTCCGCAGACGATGAGGAGTTTGAGGACGAGGCTTTGGAGGCAATGGATTCGTTGCTTTGGAATGAGAGCGGAGCAGGTAAGGCAAAGGTGGCTCAGGCCGCACCTTTGGCGGAGGCGTCAGATGAGGACGATGAGGATGACGACGATTCGTTCGATGATGAAATCGGTGCTTCCGATGAGCGTGAGCTGTATGCGAAATCATTGCGAGTTCCCACAAGAACCGCTTCGACTACGGCACCGAAGGCAGCCCCGACGCCTTCTTCGAGAGTGTCGCAAAGAGTAGCTCCGAAGACTACGTCAAATGCGGCTCCGAAGGCTGCTACGAAGACTACGTCAAATGCGGCTCCAAAGGCAGCACCCAAGGCAGTTCCGAAGGCAGCTCCGAAGGCAGCACCTGTGGTAAGCGAGCCGTACGATGAGGATGAGGATTACCTGTAGTGTGAAACAGTCGGACCACGAGGGACCGCACACTTTGATAACTATGACACCCGGGAAGGAGGGAATGACGCATGGATAATTTGATTGCATTTTTCGACCAATATTTCAGTCGTCTGACCTTGTTCAAGATAACGATAACAGATATCATCGAGATACTTTTGATTGCGTTTGTTACGTACCACCTGATTAAGTGGATTAAGAAGACGCGAGCATGGTATCTGGTGAAGGGTCTGGCTATTTTGCTTGTGATTTGGATACTGGCATTTTTGTTTGAATTCAATGCGATATTGTGGATTTTCGTGAATACGATTAACGTCGGTATTATTGCGTTGTTTATTATCTTTCAGCCGGAGCTGCGACGTGCGCTCGAGCAGCTCGGTCAGAGAAACTTCGTAGGCTTTTTCGGCGAGGGCAAGGATGCAGCGGAACGCTTCTCCGACGCTACGAAGGAAGAGATCGTTGAGGCAGTGTTCAGCATGGCAAAGGTGAAGACCGGTGCCTTGATTGTAATTGAGGAGATGGTATCGCTGGAGGAATTTGAGCGAACCGGAATCGCGCTTGATTCGGTTGTGAGCTCGGCCCTTTTGATTAACATTTTCGAACACAACACACCGCTTCATGACGGAGCGGTTATCATACGCGGCAATCGTGCAGTGGCAGCAACGTGTATTCTTCCCGTTTCGGAGAATATGCGCTTGTCTAAGGAGCTTGGAACGAGACATCGTGCCGGCGTAGGTGTCAGTGAGGTGACGGACTGTCTGACCATTATCGTTTCCGAGGAGACCGGTAAGGTATCTGTGGCTCAAAAGGGTCAGTTGATTCGAGGAATCGATGCGGAGTACCTTACGAGAAAGCTGACGGATTGTCAGAACAAAGCGAAGCCGAATATGCAGAATTGGCGCTTGGGAAGAAAGGATAAGAATCATGAAGGAAAGGCTTAAAACCATGTTTACGCGGAACATCGGCATGAAGCTTCTTTCCGTTGTTCTTGCATTTTTCATTTGGATTATTATTATGAGCATTTCGAATCCCTACATTACGATGACCATCGACGATATTCCGGTGGAGCGTCGCAACGTAGAGGCGGTAGAAGATGAGAATATGGTATACGAGACGCTGTCCGGAGATACCGTATCCATTCGCATTAAAGGCATGCGTTCGGAGATCGAGAATCTCACCGCACAGGATTTCGAGGCTTATGTAGATTTTGCGGAGATCGGTTGGGTAAATGCCGTGCCGATCCACGTGGAGCTCAAGGATAAGTCACTGGAGGAATATCTGGAGATTACGAATCAGTCCAACGATGTTATGAGCATTGACCTTGTGGAATACACTGCGGACATGGTTATGGTAGAGATTCGTATGATCAATGTGCCGGACGAGTATTACGCATATTGTAGCTCCGTCAGCTCTAAGCTGATTGAGGTTTCCGGCTCGAAGACTCAGGTTGAGAGCGTTGAGAAGCTGGTTGCGATTGTGGATTTGGACGGACGCACCACGGATTTTATGACGTATGTCAGATTGCAGGCCTATGACGATAAGGGCGCAGCAATCGATGCGTCAAAGATAACGATTGCACAGGATATTGTGCAGGTTGATATCGACATGATGCCCGTAAAAGAGGTTCCGCTTGTAATCGACACAAGTGATGTTGTGATAGCGGAAGGTTTCGGTCTTGCGAGAGTGGAGTACAGTCCGAAGTCAGTCCTAATCGGCGCGGATTCCGAAGTGCTGGCTACGATTGATAGCATTACGATTCCTTATAAGTCCGAAACTCTTTTGCAGAGCAAGGAGGAAGAGATCGACCTTACGAAATATCTTCCCGAGGGTGTGTTTTTGAAGTCCGAAACTACGGTTGTATATTTGAACCTCGTAGTAGAGCGACTGGTTAGCAAGGACATTTCCATTAACACTGCGGATATAGAGGTGCGTGGGTTGCCCGAACGATTTGGGCTCAGCATTCCGAGTAGCAAGGTGACGCTTCAGCTGAACGGCTTGGAGGATGAGCTTCAGGACGTAACAGCCGAGGACATCGCGCTGTATATTGATATGACTGCTTGTACGGGAGCCGGTACTTATGAGGTGCCGGTCCGTACGGATAATACATTGGTGGATACGAATACAAAGAAGCTGGAGGTTGTGGTTTACGACAAAGAGTAGAAAGGAGATACGGTAATGGTAAGGGGTACAGCAATTATTGTGAATGAAAAGGGGTTACATATTAAGCCGGCTAGGATTTTGAGCAACATAGCTCTTTTGCATCCGTGCAAGGCTTACCTTGAAGTGCGTGAATATAGTGTAAATGCGAAGAGTGTATTGGGCATTCTGAGTGCGCAGGTAAAGCAGAACGAGGAGGTCACAATCGTATGTGACGGCCAAGAAGAGGAAGTAGCACTTCAAGAGATTATCAATGCGATTCAGGAGGGCTTTGGCATCCTCTGATATCCATTGAATGAAATAAGAGGTTAATGATGGGCTATAAGCTAACATTTGCGATTCATGTGGATAACGTGGAGCGAATTGCTCCGCTTGTAAATGCAATACGAGAACAGATGGCGAAGACGTCGTGGAAGCATCAGCTTGTACTGGTCGATGCGATTTGCGAAGCGGCAAGCCGTGAGATTTTGCACGAGCTGCAGGCCGAGGATGCTCTGGTATTGCAAAATGAAACTGCGCTTCCGGGCGAAAGCTACCGTCAGGCGTTGTCGGTTGCGGATGGCGATTATGTGATGTGCCTTTCCGCCGAGAATATGTTTGAGGAAAAGGCGTTGAGCGATGCCGTGAACGAGCTGCAGGGCATTTTGGCAGCGAATCCGACGGCTTCGAAGCCGCTTGCAACGATGCGTCCGGTATATTATTCCCCGCAGGATAAGAAGACATCGGGAATGGGACATCGTGAGGTATTTAAGGCAGAAGAGCCGGTGCTTTGCGATTTGGAGCTTGAACCGGATGCGTTCTCACTGTATGTTCCGGCATATTTCTTTCCGATGGAGCGTCTTGCCGATGTGGAGATATCGGAGCATTTGCCCGAAGATGCGATGACTAAGGTTCTGTTTGAGGAGCTTGTGAAGAGTCGCAGCTTTTGGCTGTTGACGCAGAAGCTTGTAACGTACGAAGCATTTCCGTGGTGCTGGTTTGAGTTCCGCGGTCAGTTCTCCGAGTCGTGGTATATCGACTCGCTGCGTTACTTTTTGGTGGATGCGTTGAAGGAAGACAGCCCGCTTTGTGCACAGTACATGGTGCTGTTTTTGTTGCAGCTGCGCTACGGCTGCAATCTCAATGAAAGAGACAAATCCGTATTGATTCCGGACAAGAAGACCGAATTCTTTAAGCTGTCGCACCAAGTTATGAAGCATGTGAGCGATGAGGTAATTGCCACATGGAATATATGCGGTATGAAGATTTCGGAGCAGTCGCTCGAGATGCTGTATTTTTATCTTAAGTATCAGGACGAGAAGCTGTATCCGGAATTGGTTTATGATGAGGAGACTCATAATCTGTTTGGCAATATTCACGGCGCGAACGTCGGTGATATCAACCAGAAGAACCTGCTGATACAGGTCATTTATTTCGACGGTAAGAACCTGACGATTGACGCAAGATATACCGGCTCTTATCTATTCGCTCCCGGCGAGCTCGCTTTTGTGGCCAAGGTGAACGGAGTGAATTATCCGGTGCGTGAAAACCGCACGTACAGCCTTACGAAGGTATTTAATGAGACGATTCGAAGAGATTATACGTTCCAGTGCGCTTTGCCCTCGGACGTCTTTTCGAAGGATTACAATAAGCTTGAATTCTTTTTGGTGCACGATGGTATCGAATATCCGGTATCGTCTATCTTTGCGCGCCCTCAGTCCAAGCTGAACAAGTCGTTTTCGGCAACGTACTATGCATTTGACAAGAAGCTGTTGCAGTACGATGTGGAGGCGGAGCATTTTGTAGTGCGACGCGCGACGAGAGGACGAGTGTTCTTAAATGAGTGCAAGCTCATGTGGCAGTTTATCAAGAAAAAGAAGAAGCATAAGTACGGCATCCTGTGTGCCGGAATGCGTGTGGCATATTGGCTTACTAAGCCGTTCTACGAGAAGAAGCGCGTATGGTTGACCCAGGATAAACTGTTCAAGGCAGGAGACAACGGAGAGTATTTCTTCCGCTACGTTATGAACGAAAAGCAGGGAGAGAACGACGTTAAGCTGTACTATGTTGTGGACAAGGAGTCCCCGGACTATACAAGACTGAAGAAGGAATACGGAAGATCGGTGCTTTGCTTCAACACACTGAGACATCGCTTGATTGCGTTACATGCCGATATGATCTTGGCGACGCACGTGGATGTGTTGCATTGCAACGGCTTTACGAAGCAGTCGCAGCTGTATTTTAAAGATTTGTTCAACGGACGTGTGGCTTGTCTGGCGCACGGCTTGACAATTCAGAAGATTGCGCAGTACCAAAATCGTACCTTTGACAATACGGTGCTGTATTTCTTCGCTTCCAAGTACGAGGTGGAGAATGTGAAGCATGAGATTTACGACTATTACGATGAGTCGATGTTAAAGCTGACGGGACACGGACGATACGACGGTCTTATCAACAACGATCAGAAGCAGCTGTTGATCACACCGACGTGGCGCCGCGGTATCACATCGGGTAGTACGAAGAAGGGTTCTACGTATGCTCACAGCGATACGTTCAAGAGCAGCGATTATTATCGCATTTACAACGGTCTCATCAATGACGAGCGCTTGATTGCCGCAGCGAAGGAGTACGGTTATCGAATCATGTATCTCCTCCACCCGGCAATGAGCAATCAGCTTGAGGATTTCGATCAGAATGAATACGTGGACATCGTGGCGGCTACGAGCGCGATTAGCTACGAGAAGGTGCTTACGGAGTCCAGCCTGATGGTAACGGACTACTCCGGAGTGCAGTTCGACTTCGCGTACATGAAGAAGCCGGTTGTATATTATCATCCGTCGATTCTTCCGCCGCAGTATGAGTCGAGCGGACTCAATTACGAGACGATGGGCTTCGGTCCGATTTGCACGAATCACGAAGAGATTGTGGAGTCGCTTTGCGATTACATGAAGCGCAGTTGCGAGATGGAAGAGGAATATCGTCGTCGTGTAGATGATTTCTATGCATTTTCCGACCACAACAACTGTGCGAGAATGTACGAGGAGATTATCGATTTCCAAAATCGTTTCCCGAAGGCAAATGATATATTCTAGTTGTAATGTACTAATGGAGCAGAGAAGATGAGTAAGAGCAAGCAGACGATACGAATAGCAGTGGCTGAGTTCGTAAACCGCAACATGGGTGATCTCGTGATTGCGGATTGTGTCGCTATGCTCTTAAAGCGGCATTTCGGCCGGTCTATGAAGGATATTCGATTCCTGCGGTACTCGCTTTCCTCCGGAGATTATGCGATTCTCGAAAGCGTAGACGCGATTGTCTTTGCGGGCGGTGGCGTCATCAAATTCCGCCAGGAGCAGTTTTACGAGCATGTGTGCAACATCTGTGCATTTGCACAGGAGCAAGGGATTCCGGTATTCTTTCATGCGGTTGGCGTGGAGGGCTACGACGAGGAGGACCCGAGGTGTTTGGCCCTGCGTGATATGTTTCGTTTGCCGTGCATCAAAGGAATTACGACAAGAGACGACGTGGAGCTGTTGCAGGAGACGTATCTGTCCGGCACTCCGCTCGTTGCAAAGCGCGTTTGGGATACGGCGATATTCACAGGACGCGTATACCGACATAAGAAGAACAAGAACGCAGCCGAGGTTGGCATTGGTGTGATTCGAGAAGGCGTCTTCGCGGATTACGGACATCCCGAGGTAACGAAGGACAAGCAGCTGGCCTTTTGGAGCGGCGTTGCGAATGAGCTTGACCGAAGAGGCATTCCGTGGCGCTTCTTTACGAACGGAACTCCGACGGATGAGCAGATGGTAACCGACGTGCTTGAGCACATGGGTATACAGGACGCCGAGAAGCACCGCATGCCTCAGCCGTTGTCGGGAGAGCTGCTTTCGAGAGGCATTTCCGGCTTTCGAGGTGTCATTGCGGCACGTATGCATTCGAACATTGTTGCCTATTCGCTTGGCATTCCGAGCGTAGGTGTTGTATGGAACGAGAAGCTGCGCAAATGGGGTGAGCTTACGAAGCAGAGTGAGAATTATCTCGACCCGAGTGAGCTGGATCCTGTCCTTGCGGTAGAGCGCTTGCTGTCGAACAAGCGCAGGCGTAAGGGATATTCCTTAAGTCGCTATCGGAAGACGATGAAGCCCTTAATGCGGTTTATACGGAGTCTTCAGCCGAGAGAAGGCAGAAGAACCGAGCAGATTGCGGATTGGCATAAGAGAATGATAGCCATTGCCGGTGGCGGTGATGTGAATCGTTATCGTGGCATGAATACGGTGAGTGTGCTACGCAATTCCTTGGCGGACGGTTGCCGTATGGTAGAGCTGGATGTGCGTCTTTCCGCAGACAATGTGCTTGTGGCGGTGGACGGTTGGAACGATACGATTAAGACACGGCTCGGGCTTTCGCAGGAGACGGAGCTTCCGTTGTCGGCGGAGGAGTTTCTTTCGAAAATGTATTACGGCCACTACGCGACCGCTTCCTTTGAAGAGCTTTTGACGGTGCTCGAGGAGTATCCGGGTTGTCAGGTTATGTTGGATATCGGCAAGCCGGGTGATGAGCTCGCGGATCAGCTGTTAGAGGAACTGAAGAAGCTGTACGAAGCGCATCCGACAATGCTGAAGCGCTGCAGAATCCGCATTCAGAGGCGTGGAGTTGCAGCTCGCGTCAAGGAGATCCTTCCGGGGGCTCCGATGATTATGAATTATACTGCGAATCTCGAAACCGAGGCGGAAAGCATCGATTCGAACATTCGCTTTTGTAAGAAGTACAAGACAAAGAAGATTGTCGTACCGGCGGCGTTGCTCACGGAGGAGCTGTGCGCAGCATTTAACGAGGCCGGAATCGAAATCCATGTCTTTGCGGCATCTACGGTGACGGACATGCTCAAGTACTATGCGATGGGCGCTAAGGCTGTGGCAACGAATTATCACCGAGTGTCTTACATGAAAGACTTGATGTCGTAGTCGGGCATTTGCCGGTGGCGTCCGTTTGGCGGTTTGGTGCGTGCCCGGCCCGAATTTATAACATTGAAACGACAAGCTCAAATTCATGATTCTGAATTTCGGGGCTTACATTTGGAGGTAGTGTGATGCAGACTAATGCTGAAGTAACGCCGGTGACACAGGCAAATGCCGAGATTGCGCCTGCGGCACCGATTGCTCCGAAAAAGGAGCGTGTACATTTTGTTGACAATGCGAAGTTTATGCTGATTTTCCTCGTTGTGCTTGCACACGGAATCAGTCCGTTGAAGAAGCACCACGATTCGGTGTATGCGATTTGGTATACGATCAACGCGTTCCATATGCCGTGCTTTATTTTCTTGTCGGGCTTTTTCGCAAAGAAGTACATCGTAAAGAAGCAGTTTAACATTCAAAAGCCGTTTTACTACTTTATGCTGTATTTCTTCTGCCAGATTTCCGTATGGTGCTTTGAGTACTTTGTGTTGAAGGATCATACAATCAGCAAGAGCTTTGTTGCGGCAAGATCGTCCCTTTGGTATCTGCAGTGTCTTATCATTTGGCATGTGATGCTGCCGTTCCTTGAGAGAATTAAGCCGAAGTATATGATCCCGCTCTCCTTTGTGATTGCAATCATCATGGGCTACGACTCGAATCTTCCCGGAGCATTTAGCAGTAGCCGTGTGCTCGTACATCTGCCGTTTTTCTTGCTTGGCTATTATTGTTCTATGGATATGCTCAAGAAGCTTGTCGACGGTTGGTGGAAGAAGGTCGTGGCAGTGCTTGCATTTGTGGCATTGTTTGTAGTGGTACTGTACCATCGAGGCGTTATTCCGGAGCGTATTATCGTGGCGTCTTACCAGTATAAGAACGTGACGTCAAATTTCTATTCGTTTGAGATGATGTGGTTCGCAAGAATTCTGTTCTACATTACCGCAATCGTGCTTAGCATCGGTTTCCTCGTGTTGACGCCGAAGAAGCAGACGTTCTTTACGAAGCTCGGAAGCCGTACGCTGCAGGTGTACATTCTGCATCGTTTCTTGTACCTTGCAGAGCTTGAGTACAACTGGGCATCGTACTTTGACAGCAAGATCGGTTTTTTGGTGTTGCTTGTGATTTTGACGGCAATCGTGTTCATACTGTCTATGAAGGTATTTGAGTATCCGTTCATCTGGATCTCGAAGATTAAGATTAAGCCCCTTCTGAAGGACGAATACAAAGAAGGACAATAAGTCGAACAGTTAGAAAGACTGTAAGAAAGACTGTAAGTAAGACAATAGGAGGCCTCATGAATACAATTCTGAAAGAGGATATCAGACTCGCTGCACAGGCTGATGTAATCGAGTGGGATAAGCTGCGCGGTAAGAGTGTGTTGATTACCGGCGCGACCGGACTCATCGGCAGCCAGCTCGTTATGAGTCTTTTGGAGGCAAATGCACTGCGGGATACGGACATCACCGTATATGCGATGGTTCGCAGTCCGGAGAAGGCTGCGCGCATTTTCGCCGAGTATAGCGGTGCACCGAAGCTTCACTATCTTGTACACAACGTAAATGACCCGATTGAGATGGGAGATCGGATCGATTATATCATTCACGGCGCCAGCATTACGGATTCGAAGATGTTCGTGGAGCAGCCGGTTGAGACGATTATGACGACCATTACGGGCACGAAGAACATTTTAGAGCTCGCGAAGGAAAAGCAGGTCGAGGGAATGGTATTTCTTTCGACGATGGAGGTCTACGGAATTCCGGATGAAAGACTTCCGCGTGTGGCTGAGAAGGACATCGGTTATCTGAATCCGATGGAGGTACGAAGCAGCTATCCGGAGGCGAAGAAGCTGGTAGAATGCCTTTGCGCGTCCTACGCAAGCGAGTACGGAGTTCCGGTGAAGGTAGCGAGACTGACGCAGACGTTCGGTGCGGGAGTTGACTATGCCGACAATCGTGTATTTGCTCAGTTTGCACGTTGTGTCATTGAGCAAAAGGACATCGTGCTTCGCACAGAGGGTAAGACGATTCGAAATTATTTGTATACGCGAGATGCTGTAGTTGCATTGCTCACGCTTTTGACGAAGGGCGATGCGGGAGAAGCAGTCAATGTGGCGAACGGAGACATCTGCCTGTCCATCCGAGAGATGGCCGAGCTTGTCGTTGACACATTTCCGGAGTCGGGCATTCGAGTGACCTTTGATATTGCGGAGGATGTGGCGCGATTAGGATATGCACCGACCTTCGTTATGAGGCTGGATACGACCAGACTGGAGCAGCTCGGAGTAAAGCCGACCGTCGGCTTGGCCGAGATGTATCAGCGTATGATAGAAAGCATGAAGGAACAATGAGCGAGACGAAACGACAGTTAACCGAGGCGGAGCTGAAGGGATTGCAGGACGAGCTGCTCGGAATGATATTAGAGGTAGACCGCATCTGCAAAAAGCATGGAATTACGTATTATCTCGGCGGAGGAACGCTGCTTGGCGCCGTGCGTCATCAGGGCTTTATTCCATGGGATGACGACGGTGATCTCATCATGCTTCGCGAGGACTATGAGCATTTTCGAGAGGTGGTCGGCGAGGAGCTGGATTCGCGGTATTTTTATCAAGACCGTGGGACGGACCCGTACGCGCACTATGTGAATCCGAAGCTACGCCGAAATGACAGCGTGTTTGTGACGGAATTCGGCGCGAAGCAGGAGAAGATGCATCAGGGCATTTTCCTGGATATCTTCATCCACGACAAGACGGCGAATTCTAAGCTCGGACGCAAGCTGCATCTGCTTCGCACAAAGGCGTGTCGTGCGATGCTGGTTGCAACTTGGAGCGAAAAGCAGTATGATAGACGTCCTAAGCTGTTTTATGCGTTGGTGAACTACTGGATACGCCACAGCAAGGTGACGACTTGGGAAAAGCGCACCGACAAGGCGCTGACAAGCTACCGTGGTCGTAAGAACGCAAAGTACTATTACGACGGAACGGGAGAGCATATTAACCACGGAGAATTCCCGGTGGAATGGCTCGGCACACCGAAGACGGCAATGTTTTGCGGACATGCGTTGCCGATTCCACAGGATGCACACAATTATCTGGTATATTCGTACGGCGATTATATGAAGTTGCCGCCGCCGGAGCAGAGAATATCCAATCACGACATTGTGAAGCTTGTGTTTCCGGGGGAAGACGAAGGGAAGAATTGAGGAGGAAGAGTATGAACATTGGAATCATTTTCGCAGGAGGAAGCGGAGCTCGTATGAAGACGAACGGAAGACCGAAGCAGTTTCTTGAGCTTCACGGAAAGGCGATTATCATTCATACGCTTGAGATATTTGAAAATCATCCGGAGATCGACGGAATCGTCATCTCCTGTATCGCGGATTGGATTCCGTACTTGGAGAAGCTGATTCGCAAATTCGAAATCACGAAGGTAGTCGGCGTAGTACCCGGCGGAAGCACCGGACAGGAGTCCATCTACAATGCATTGAAGGTGGCTGAGGAGCATTTCCCCGGTGATTCTGTTGTGCTCATTCACGACGGTGTGCGCCCGCTCATCGATCGCGATTTGATTAGCCGTAACATTGCATCGACCCTCGAGTATGGCAATGCGATTTCCGCGGTTAGCTGTCACGAGACGATTGTGGAGTCGACGGATGGTAAAGACGTAGAACGTGTACCGGAGCGTAAGAACCTGTACACCGCACAGGCGCCGCAGAGCTTCTTCTTGAAGGACATCTTGGAGGCGCATGAGGCGGAGAGAGCTGCCGGTCGCAACACCGCGATCGATTCCTGTATGCTGATGAAGGCACACGGACATAAGATGCACATGGTAGAAGGCCTGCGCTGCAATATCAAGATTACGACGCCCGATGACTTTTATGTCTTCAGAGCGTTCTATGCTCTGCGTGAAAATGAGCAGATTTTCGGATAAGAATTCGAATCGGGCTTCCGATTGGTTTTCGGATAAGGAAAGTATATGAGTGCTTGGATGTATCGTCTGTACGGACTGATTTTTCGCTGTATGCGTGTGATGCCTTTGAAGGAAAAGGCGGTGTTTTTTATGGTGCACGATTGCAAGTTTCACGGGAATTTGCGCTATGTGCACGATACTATGAAGCACACGAACCCGGAGATTGCACGCGTAGTGCTTTCGAAGAAGCGGATGCTGACTGCTAAGGGAAGCAATGCATTTTCCAGAGGACTTTCCGCGGCAATGGGGCAGCTTCGCTTTTGGTTTGTGACCAATTATCACTTGGCGACGGCTCGCTACGTGTTTTTGAATGATAATTTCTTGCCGATGGCGTATATGAATTTCCGCGACGAGGTTAAGCTCATTCAGCTATGGCACGGAGCGGGTGCTTTTAAGCGCTTCGGCTTGGATACGGAGACGGACCCTTTGGTGCGAGAGCTGGTTTCGAAGGGCAATCGAAGGATTGATTACATCCCGGTTACAGCAGAGCATATTGTGCCGATTTACGAGTCGGCGATGGGCGTGCCGGTAGAGAATATCTTCAACGACGGTATTCCGTTGATGGATTACTATTTCAGCGAGAAGCTGCAGTCGGCGGCTCTTGCGAGGTTGTATAAGACATACCCGGAATTGCAGGGAAAGAAGGTCGTATTTTATTGCCCGACCTTCCGCACGGATGCAGAGGACAACGATGCCGTGCTTTCGCATTTTGATTGCGAGAGACTTCTGGAGGAGCTGGGCGAGGAGTACGTCATTTGCCTGAGATTCCATCCGCAGCGGACACCGAAGCGTCCGGACAGATGGCCTGAGCGCTGCTACGACCTGACGGATTACGAGGACATCAAGGCAATATACAGTGCGGCAGATGTGATGATTACGGATTACTCGTGTACGGCGGTAGAGTACGCCTTGCTGAAGAAGCCGCTTTTGTTCTACGCCTATGATTTTGAGAAGTACGACAGAGGCTGTTATGTGGACTACGAGGCGTTGCCGGGAGGAATTCAGCGGACGATGCCCGATTTGATCGCGGCCGTGAAGAAGCCGGAGGCCGGATTGCAAAATGCGGAGTACTTCGTGCGGCAGCATTTTGATTGCGAACTGAAGTACGGTTACAGTCAGAGGCTGTTGGAAAGAATGATACCATAAGAGAATTCGGGAGGACGATATGATATTCGGCGGAATTGTTGCCGGCGGGACCGGAAGCCGGATGGGAGCGGATGTGCCGAAGCAGTTTCTCATGCTGGGGGACAAGCCGATTCTGATTCATACGCTACTACAGTTTACGAATATACCTTCGTTTCATGCGATTGTAATCGGCGTTCACAAGGATTGGGTAAGTTATACGGAGGAGCTGGTTCGTGAGTACGGACCATTTTCCATGCCTGTGCTTGTGACTCCGGGAGGCGAGAACAGAAACGATACGATTCTTTGCATGATTGCTTGTCTTCGTAAGCAATGCGGAGCGGAAGATAGCGATTGCTTTGTGACGCACGATGCGGTGCGTCCGTTTGTAAATGCACGGATTATCGAAGAGCACATCCGTCGTGCGGAAGAAGGACCGGTGCTCGGAACTACCATTCCGGCTACCGACACCATCGTGATTTCGGAGGATGGTACGAATATGACGGCCATTCCGAATCGGGCGACGATGTACCAAGCACAGACACCTCAGACGTTCCCGATAGGACGTTTTGAACAGGTATATAGCACTATGACGCAGGAAGAGAAGGATGTGGCGAGTGATGCTTGCGGCATCTTCTTAAAGCGTGGAATCCCGGTGGAGATGATCCGCGGGGAAGAGAAAAATAGGAAGCTTACTCATCCGTTAGACCTCGACTTTGCAAGGAGCCTATTGGAGAATGAGCTAAGTGGAAAGGAATTGTGCTAAAGCTAGCACTACGTAGAGTTATCATGAAGGAAAAACAATCAGTGTGGAACGTGTTGGCGTTTCTCATCGTTCTGAGTGTGATTATTGAGTATTTGTCGGCGCCTTTCGCCGGTACGTCGAAGCTTCTCATGAGCATTTTCTATGCGGCAAGAGGCGTTGCGTTCCCGGGAATTATGCTTATCATGGGACACAAGGCACCGTCGGAATCGCGTAAGAAGGATGCGACGATTCGCTACAGGTTTCGCTATGTGTATGCATTTGCGCTGTCGTGCGCACTCGTTTGGTTGATTCGAGTTGCATTCGGAATGCCTTGCGATAAGGCGTGGTTTTTGCAGGATACATCGATTCAGCTCGTGCTGTGCATTGCGGTGGCGTATTACGTATACGCTTGGTTCCAGGGGGCTCCGGCTTCGCTGCTGTTCGTCGGAAGCCTTGTGCTCAGTCTTGCACTTGATTTTGTGGATGTATCGCAGATTTACGGTCTGTCGATGCTGCTTGGCGGCTTGCCGTTCTATTTCTTAGGCGCGTGGTTGACGAAAGCGGACTTTTCCGAGGTGATGAAGAAGAGCGCGGTAGTGCGCTTTGCAATTGTACTGTTGCTTGCATACGGTGCGGCAATGATCTTCAAGCCGGAGTGGTTCAAGACGGTGATGGAGCTCATGCCGTCCGCAATTCAGTCGCAGACGGTGGAGGCCGGTGTGACGAGATTGCTCGCACATTTGCTGCAGATTGGGCTGGCTATCGTTATGCTTGCGTCGCTGTACGCATTTCCGTCGGCAAATCTGACGTCGCTCAAGAACATGGGCGCGCGTCCGTTCTATGCGATGGTGCTGCTTCCCGCTTGGGTGGCGCTTATGCTGCAGGGCTGGTTTGTCGGCATCTTAAAGACGATTACCGAAGCACACTGGCTGATTTTGTACGTTCCGTTGATTGCGCTGTTGGCGATTGCGCTTTGCACGTGGACTGCGGGTGTGTTTGTGCATATGCTGATGTATCCGCTCTACGTGAACAAGGAAAATTCTCTGTTCATTCGTTCGGCATTTCGCAATATGGCGAAGTACCGCTACCTGCTGTACGAGCTGATTAAGAAGGGCATCGTGCTGAAATACCGTCGCTCCTTCCTCGGCATTTTGTGGTCCTTGATTGAGCCGCTTTTGACGATGATCGTATTGACGTATGTGTTCGGTAGCTTCTTCGGCAAGAACGACACCTTGTACGCGGTATATATTCTGACCGGCCGACTCATGTTTACGCTGTTTCAGAATACGACCAAGGAAGCGCTTCGTTCCGTGCGGGCAAATGCTGCGATGATTAAGAAGGTGTATGTGCCGAAGTACATGTACCCGATTTCGACGATTATGTACAACTTCGTGCTGTTCCTGATTTCTTTGATTGATTTGGGACTCGTTATGTTGTATTTCAAGGTGCCGATCACATGGCATCTGTTGGAAGCCTTTTTGCCGATTCTCGTACTGTTGCTGATTTCCATCGGTGTCGGTATGATTCTGGCGACCATCAATGTGTTCTTCCGCGATATTGAGTATCTGTGGAACGTCTTTACGCTGCTTTTGATGTATTGCTCGGCAATCTTTTATCAGGCAGATGTATTGGCAAGCACGTCCGCGGGTTGGATTTTGGAGATCAATCCGGTGTATCTGATGATATACAATCTGCGCCGCACCGTTATGTACGGACAGGGCTTGCAGTGGAATTCCATGCTGTTCTCTACGTTGTTTGCGTTCGTTATCTTGTTCGTCGGATTTTCCGTGTTCTACAAGAGACAGGACGAGTTTATTCTGCACATTTAGCTTTGCGGACAGAGAACAAAGTGTTGGTAAATACGTCTTTGAGTAGCCGGCGATGCTGCGCGAGGACATACAGTTTTGGAGGATAGGAATGGCGAAAAATGCGATTCAAGTAGAGGACGTAAGCATTTGCTTTAACCTGAGCGAAGAGAAGGTGGATGACTTAAAGTCGTACATCATCAAGAAGCTCAAGGGAGACATCCACTACAATCAGTTTTGGGCGCTTAAGGATGTGAATTTCAATGTGGAAAAGGGTGACCGCGTAGGCATTCTCGGATTGAACGGAGCCGGCAAGTCGACTCTTTTGAAGGTCATCTGCGGAGTGCTTAAGCCCACGAAGGGAAATGTCACGGTTCACGGCAAGATCGCGCCGCTTTTGGAGCTCGGTGCCGGCTTTGACATGCAGTATACGGGCCGTGAGAACATTTATCTCTATGGCTCCGTGCTCGGATATTCCAGATCGTTTTTGAACGAGAAGTTCGATGAGATTGCGGAGTTCTCGGAGCTCGGAAAGTTTTTGGACGTGCCGCTTAAGAATTATTCCTCGGGTATGAAATCTCGTCTCGGCTTTTCCATTGCGACGGTCGTTGAGCCGGAGATATTGGTGCTCGACGAGGTGCTTTCCGTAGGTGATGCGAAGTTCCGCAAGAAGTGCGAGAATAAGATCAAAGGCATGTTTGACAGCGGTGTGACCGTGTTGTTCGTGTCGCACAGCATTTCTCAGGTGAAGTCGCTTTGCAACAAGGCGATTTTGTTGGAGCATGGCCAGCTCATTGCACAGGGCGACGTCAAAGACGTTGCGGCCATCTACGAGAAGAAGATTAATTCGTAATACGACGCTTTCGTATGGAGGTTGAGATGAAGGGAATTATACTGGCCGGAGGTTCCGGAACGAGATTGTATCCACTGACAATGGTGACGAGTAAGCAGCTGTTGCCGGTGTACGATAAGCCGATGATTTATTACCCGCTTTCTACGCTGATGTTGGCGGACATTCGGGATATATTGATCATTTCCACACCGACGGATTTGCCGAATTTCCAGCGCTTGCTCGGAGACGGAAGTCGATTTGGCTTGCGTCTTTCGTACAAGGAGCAGCCGAGTCCGGACGGATTGGCACAGGCATTTTTGCTGGGCGAGGAGTTTATCGGCGATGATGTGTGTGCGATGGTGCTCGGAGATAACATCTTCTACGGCAACGGACTGCGCAGTCATTTGCGAGAGGCGGTTCGTGAGGCTGAGGCGGGAAAGGCAACGATATTCGGTTACTATGTCAACGATCCGGAGCGTTTCGGTGTTGTGGAGTTCGATGAGAACGGCAACGTGGTGAGCGTAGAGGAGAAGCCGAAGGAGCCGAAGTCGAACTACTGCATTACCGGCTTGTACTTTTACGACAATCGCGTGGTGTCGATGGCAAAGGAGCTGACGCCTTCTGCGAGAGGAGAGCTGGAGATTACGGATTTGAATAACCGTTACTTGAAGGACGGCACACTTAAGGTACAGCTGCTGGGACGTGGCTTTGCTTGGTTGGATACCGGAACGGTAGACAGCCTTACCGATGCAACGGATTTTGTTCGAATGATTCAGGCCCGCCAGGGCATCTCTATCTCCACACCGGAGGAGATTGCGTACAAGAACGGCTGGATTGATGAGGAGACGCTTCGCGCGGCTGTGGAGCAGTACGGTAAGTCTGCGTACGGCAAGCATCTGCTGAGCGTTTTGGAAGGAAAGATTCGCGACTAATGAGCGCCGAAGACGAGCGACGACAGGGAGCGAACGCCGTGAACGAGCGGCGACAGCTGGCCGACGAGCGCAGAAAATCGGTGCGCCGGCAAGCGGCGAACAGCGCGAGAATAGGAGAAACGTCATGACGATATTGGTGACCGGAGGAGCCGGCTTTATCGGTTCGAATTTTATATATTACATGCTTGGCAAATACGAGGATTATCGCATTGTGTGCGTGGACAAGCTGACCTATGCGGGCAATATGAGCACGCTGAAGGAGGCAATGGACAATCCGCGCTTTGCATTTTACAAGACGGACATCTGCGACCGCGAGGCAATCAAGGCTATCTTCGAGAAGGAAAAGCCGGACATGGTTGTGAACTTTGCGGCGGAGAGTCATGTGGATCGTTCGATCGACAATCCGGAGGTGTTCCTGCAGACGAACATTTTGGGCACGCAGGTGCTTCTCGATTGCTGCAGAGAATACGGCATTCAGAGATACCATCAGGTGTCGACGGATGAGGTGTACGGAGATCTTCCGCTCGATCGCCCGGACTTGTTCTTCACAGAGGACACGCCGATTCATACGAGCAGTCCGTATAGCGCTTCTAAGGCGGCTGCGGACCTTTTGGTGCTTGCGTATCACAGAACGTACGGCTTGCCGGTAAGCATCAGCCGTTGCTCGAACAACTACGGCCCGTTTCATTTTCCGGAGAAGCTGATTCCGCTCATGATTGCAAATGCTCTAAATGATAAGCCCCTTCCCGTATACGGCGAGGGCATCAACGTGAGGCATTGGCTGTACGTAGAGGACCATTGTAAGGCGATTGATTTGATTATGCATAAGGGCAAGGTCGGCGAGGTGTATAACGTCGGCGGCCACAACGAGATGCGCAACATCGACATTGTGAAGCTCATTTGCAAGGAGCTCGGAAAGCCCGAGAGCTTGATTACCTTTGTAACGGACCGCAAGGGACACGATATGCGCTACGCAATCGACCCGGCGAAGATACAGGCGGAGCTCGGATGGTTGCCCGAGACGACCTTTGCCGAGGGTATCAAGAAGACGATTCGCTGGTACCTCGACAACCGCGAGTGGTGGGAGACGATCGTAAGCGGCGAGTATCAGGATTATTATGAAAAGATGTATGGACAGAGATAAGAGGTAGTTATGAAGGTTGTGGTGACGGGAGCAAAGGGCCAGCTTGGGCAGGACGTCATGGCGGAGCTTGCAAAGCGAGGTCATGAGGGCATCGGCGTAGACATTCAGGAGATGGACATTACCGATGCGGCTTCGGTTCGAGAGGTGCTTACCGAGGCGAAGCCCGATGCGGTAGTGCATTGCGCGGCATGGACTGCGGTGGATATCGCAGAGGACGAGGAGAATCGCAGCAAGGTGCATGCGGTAAATGCTCTGGGAACGCGAAACATTGCCGCCGTATGCCGTGAGCTGGATTGCAAGCTTTTGTACATTTCCACGGACTACGTGTTCAGCGGGGAAGGAACCGCGATGTGGGAGCCGGACGATACGAACCGAGAGCCGGTGAACTGGTACGGACAGACGAAGTACGAGGGCGAGCTGGCGGTTGAAGAGCTGCTTTCGAAGTACTTTATCGTGCGCATTGCGTGGGCATTTGGCGAGCATGGGGCGAATTTCGTAAGAACGATGCTGCGACTCGGAAAGCAAAGAGACCGTCTGACGGTAGTGAAGGATCAGGTTGGGTCTCCGACGTATATGCCGGACGTTGCGCGCTTGATTGTCGATATGATTGAGACCGACCGATACGGAAGGTATCACGCGACCAATGAGGGCTTTTGCTCGTGGTATGAGTTCGCGAAGGAGATTTTTCGACAGGCGGCGGAGCGCGGGTATTCGGAATATGACGAGGAGCATCTGCAGGTAGCTCCCGTTAGCTCGGCAGAGTATCCGACGAAGGCAAAGCGCCCGACGAACAGTCGTATGAATAAGGCTAAGCTGTCGCAGAATGGCTTTGAGCATTTGCCTACGTGGCAGGATGCACTTGCGAGATATCTTAGCATTGGAGGAATCCTAGATGGGACAGATTAAGGTGACGGAGTGCCCGATACCGGGCTTGTATATCGTGGAGCCGACGGTGCATGGCGATGACAGAGGCTATTTTGTTGAGACATACAATGAGCGTGATATGCACGAGGCCGGACTTACGATGCAGTTTGTGCAGGACAATCAGTCGATGAGCAAAAAGGGCGTTCTGAGGGGCTTGCACTATCAGATTGAACATCCGCAGGGAAAGCTTGTGCGTGCCATTCGCGGGGAAGTATTTGACGTAGCGGTGGATATGCGACCGGGCTCGGCGACGTACGGACAGTGGTACGGAGTGGTGTTGAGCGCGGCGAACAAGAAGCAGTTCTACGTGTCACCGGGCTTTGCACACGGCTATTTTGTACTGTCCGACGAGGCGGAATTCTGCTACAAGGTGACGGACTTTTATCACCCGGGAGACGAGGGCGGTATCGCTTGGAACGACCCCGACGTCGGCATCGAATGGCCGGAGGTGGTCGGAGAGTATCTCGGAACCGCGGACCCGACGGGCTATACGATGAAGGACGGAACACCGCTCCTTTTGTCCGACCGCGATAAGCAGTGGAAGACGCTGAAGGAGACACAGAGATAGAACGAACCGGAGATGGATTGGACCGAGGAAAGATTGGACCGCATGTTTTGTGTGGGCACAAAAGAAAAACGGGAGGGCTTGAAGATGTATGATTATCTAATTGTCGGCGCCGGCTTGTACGGAGCAACCTTTGCTTATGAGGCTACGAAGAGAGGAAAGCGCTGTCTTGTTGTAGACCGCAGAGATCACATTGCGGGAAATGCGTATTGCAAGGACGTAGAGGGCATTGCGGTGCATTGGTATGGCGCGCACATTTTCCATACGTCCGATAAGCAGATTTGGGATTACGTGAATCAGTTTGCGGATTTTAATCACTATGTGAATTCGCCGGTAGCGGTATATCGCGATGAGCTGTATAACCTGCCGTTCAACATGAATACGTTCAGCAAGATGTGGGGCATCAAGACACCGGCTGAGGCAAAGGCTGTGATTGCCGAGCAGATTGCGAAGGAAGGCATTACGGAGCCGGCCAATCTGGAGGAGCAGGCAATTTCTCTCGTGGGCCGCGACGTGTACGAGAAGCTCGTAAAGGGCTACACGGAAAAGCAGTGGGGTCGCGATTGCAAGGAGCTCCCCGCGTTCATTATCAAGCGTCTGCCGCTTCGTTTTACGTACGACAACAACTATTTCAACGACCGCTATCAGGGTATCCCGATCGGCGGCTATACGCAGCTGGTGGAGCGTATGCTCGAGGGTGTGGAGGTTCGCTTGAACACGGATTTCTTCGCTGACCGCGAGGGACTTGCGGCACAGGCCGAGAAGATTATCTACACCGGCGCAATCGATGCGTATTTTGACTACTGCTTCGGCGCGCTTCAGTACCGCATGGTAAGCTTCGAGCATGAGCTGCTCGACACCGATAACTATCAGGGAAATGCCGTTGTGAATTACACGGAACGCGAGGTTCCATACACGCGTATCATCGAGCACAAGCATTTTGAATTCGGTAAGCAGGAGAAGACGGTCATCTCCAAGGAGTATCCGGCAGAGTGGAAGCCCGGCGAGGAGCCGTATTACCCGATCAACAACGAGGAAAATCAGAAGGTTTACGAGCAGTATCGCGAGCTCGCACAGAAGGAGTCCAAGGTGATCTTCGGCGGCCGACTCGGCGAGTATCGTTATTACGATATGGACAAGGTAATCGCAAGCGCACTCGGCTTGGTGAAGAAGGAATTCGGCGAGTAAGAAATGCGCTGATGGATCAGTAACGTGCGGATAAATCAGCACGTGGGAGGTACAGGTGATTGAGATTCTGATGGCAACGTACAACGGTGCCGCATTTGTAGGACAACAGATTGAATCGATTGTGGCACAGACCAATCAGGACTGGCACCTGACTATCTGCGACGACGGTTCGAAGGACGAGACGATGGAAGTGCTCGCGCGCTATGCAGAGCAGCTTCCGGATAAGATAAGCTATACGGAAAATGCAGTGAACTCCGGCAGCGCGGGGGCGAATTTCATGGGGATGCTCATGAGAGCAGACGCGGATTACGTGATGTTCGCCGACCAGGACGATGTGTGGCTTCCGACTAAGGTGGAGACGACCTTGCGGGCGATGCAGCGGATGGAAGAGCAGTACGGAAGCTCGACGCCGCTTCTCGTGCATACGGACCTGACCGTCGTTGACGGGGAGCTACGTGTGCTGCACCCTTCGATGATGGAGCTTCAAAAGCTTAAGGGAAGCGGTAGAAGCTTTGAGAAGCAGCTTGTGCAGAACTGTGTGACGGGCTGTACGATTATGATGAACCGAGCACTCGTAGAGAAAGCACGCCGCAGTCCGGAGCATGTCATTATGCACGACTGGTGGGTGTCGCTTGTGGCTTCGTGCTTTGGGCGCATCGGCTTTGTTCGCACGCCGCTCATTTGGTATCGTCAGCACGGGTCGAATGTAGAGGGCGTCAAGGATTTCAGCAGCTTGTCGGCTACTGCGCAGATGGCAAAGCAGAGCGAGAAGATACGTCGTTCTTTGCAGCTGACGTACGAGCAAGCAAGGGCATTTGGCGAGGTGTACGAAGAAGAGCTTTCCTCGGAGCAGAGAACGGTTTTGAACCGCTACTGTGAGCTTGAGCGTATGAATGGAATTCAGAGAGTGGCGACGGTATTGCGCCACGGCTATATGAAGACCGGCTGGAACCGAAAGGCGGGACATCTATTGTACCTGCTGATGGGTGGAAATGCTGAGTAGAAAACCGCAAACCGGTGAAAGCCTAAGAAGCAGACCGGCGGAACCGGTAGAATAGAAGAGATAAAAAGCCTCCGTATGAGTGTTCATACGGAGGCTTTGTTGATTTACTGTGTCGTTGTTTCCGGCATCGGCTTCAAGGTAACTTCGAGGTGTGTTGTCTCGTAGCCGCCGTCAACCAGTCGCTCGACGGTGAGACGGATGGTCGTGCCGTGTCGGTAGCAGTTGATGCGCTCTACAAGCTGCTCGCGCGTGGTAATCGTAATGCCATTGACACCGGTAATGATGTCTCCGGGCAGCAGGTCTGACGTCTCTGCAGCACCGCCGGGGATGATCTCGCGAACGTATACGCCGGTCGGCCAGCCGTACGCGGCAAACATATCGGACGTAATCGTCTCAATGTAAATGCCGAGGTAGCCACGCTCCTCCTCAGACAGAACCTCAAGCTTCTTCAGCTCATCGAGAATCGGGAGTGCGGAGGTAATCGGAATGGCAAAGCCCATGCCTTCGACACTGTTGGCTGCGAGCTTGGCGGAATTGATTCCGATCAGCTCTCCGGAAAGATTCAAAAGCGCGCCGCCGCTGTTGCCGGGATTGATGGCTGCGTCGGTCTGGATGAGCGTCATATCGATGCCACCGACGGTAACCTCGCGGTTCGTAGCGCTAATGTAGCCGACGGTTACGGAAATGCCCTGACCGAGCGGATTGCCGATGGCAAGTACCATCTCACCGACTCTTACGTCCTTGGAATCGGAGAGGGTAGCAAACTGCAAAGCGTCACGTGTGTCGGCGGTCAATTCCTCCGACGGAAAGGTTAAGATGGCAAGGTCGGCAACGGAATCGGAACCACACACGGTAGCCTTTACGACAGAGCCGTCGGCCAGCGTCAGAGCAACGTCGGATGCGCCGCTGACTACGTGATTGTTCGTTGCGACATAGATGGTGCCGTCTTCATTGTACAAAAGAATTCCCGAACCGGTCGAAGTAGACGTTGACTGTCCGAACATGTTCGACACGGGAATGCTTGCTTCCACAGAAACTACAGACGGAATTACCTTGTTCAGAAGAGCCGTCATATCGAGCTCTGTAGGGAGAGTCGCCATAGCCTCATCGGTCAGCTGAACGGTTGTACCGTTGTTGAGTGAATAGTTGTTACTGCTATCTAAGTTGGATTGTGCACTGTTGCCCGTTAACGGACGTTTGTGTGCACCGAGATTACCCGAGGGCTTCAGCTCCGCGGTTTTATCGACGTCAAAGAGCCCCACGAGTACGACAAATACCATTGCCGCAATCGCGACGAAAAAGACAAAGCTCATGATTCGTCCTATTACTTTCATCTTGATCCTCCTAATAAACGAAATACGATTTGCGTATGAAAATGTACTTCTCGGCCCGTAGAATACCACGACTTTGTGATAACTCTGTGATGAAATCATAGAAAATTCAAAATGGAATGTCAATATGTGTATCTTGCAATCTTTTCACTTGAACTTTATGAGGAAATCATGTATGATGGGGTCGTAATTTTGTGTTAGAGAATATCATGAACCGACCTGCTACGGTCGAAAGAATAGCATGAACCGGCCGGTTGTGGTCGGAGGAGAATCATGCAGTAATAGGAGAAGTATGACGTTATGATTACAGATAATCAAAAGAAGCTGGCTACAATCCGAGTGATTGCCGACCTGTTTCTCATTGTGATTTCCTATATCATTTCCTACAGCTTGCGATTCGGTGTGTTGGCCGATAAGGGCATTTTCGCGCTGGGACCGAATGAGGCGTATTATACGCTTGGCGACTATGCAAAGTATTTGATTCCGGTTGTGCCGGGATATTTGTTTATCTACTCGAAGTGTGGTATGTATGACGTGAAGAGACGTAAGCGTCTCGAGGTGTGGGCGCTGACGAAGGCCAACATCATCGGTCTTTTGTACTTTACGTTCGTGCTGTTCTTTGTAAAGGAGATGGACATCTCTCGTTGGTTTTTCACGTTTTTCTTCTTGACGAACGTGGCACTCGGACTGTGCTTCCAGCACGTGCTCAACTACGTACTGCAGACGCTGCGTTCCAAGGGTATTAATCTGAAGCACGTGGTAATCATCGGCTACAGTGCCGCTGCCAGGGGCTATATCGATCGTATTAAGGCAAATCCTCAGTGGGGATTTTATATCCACGGAATCGTAGACGACGAGAAGGAGCCGGGCTTTGCGTACAACGGCATCCCCGTAATCGGGCGTATCGATGAGCTGGAGAGCATTTTGAATCGCAACAGCTTTGAGGAGCACATTATTGCGTTGAGCATTAACGATTATTATAAGCTGCGCCGCGTGGTGGGCATTTGCGAAAAGTCCGGCGGACATACGAAGTTCGTGCCGGATTACAATCACATCGTTCCGACCGTGCCGGTCATCGAGGATTTCTTCGGACTTCCCGTGATCAACATTCGTAACGTGCCGCTTGCCTTTTTCGGCAATCGTATGCTGAAGCGTCTGGTAGATATCTTCGGCAGCTTGTTCGCTATCCTGGTATTCGGTATTCCGATGATCGGAATTGCCATTGCCATCAAGGTGACGACGAAGGGAAAGGTCATCTACAAGCAGGAACGTGTCGGCTTGCACAATAAGCCGTTTTCGATGTATAAGTTCTGTTCGATGTCCGAGGCAAAGGAAGGTGAGGACCAGAACGAGTGGTCCAATAAGGACAATCAGCGTGTGACGAACATCGGGCATTTTATCAGACGGACAAGCCTTGATGAGCTTCCGCAGTTCTTCAACGTGTTGAAGGGCGATATGAGCCTTGTCGGTCCGAGACCCGAGCGTCCGTTCTTTGTAGAGAAGTTCAAGGAAGAGATTCCGCGTTATATGATCAAGCACCAGGTACGCCCCGGCATTACCGGCTGGGCGCAGGTGCATGGCTTGCGAGGCGACACCTCGGTTAGCAAGCGTATTGAGTACGATTTGTATTATATCGAGAACTGGACGATGGTACTCGATATTAAGATTTTGTTCATGACGCTGTTCACCGGCTTTATGAACAAAAATGCGTATTGATTGCGCGAGCAGTGGTGTTGCAGTGCGCAGGTTGCGCGGATGCAAAGGAGAATGAAGTATGAGTGATGACAATAAAGAAAAGCGGGACGGCTACGAGAATAGCTGTGCCATGTGTCGCAGACCGGAGAGTATGGCGGGACATCTGTTTTTAGTGCCGCCGAATCTGTATCTGTGCAACGATTGCTTGCAGAAGTCGTTTGACATGATGTCCGGCATTATGGGGCCGGGCATACTGAATCCAAGTGCATTTGGCTCGAATGGCGGCGGACAGACGACCGGAGAGGGCAATGGCAGCGACGCCGGTACGGATGGCGTGGCAAATGCGGACAATATGCCATATGGCAATGTGCATTTCGTATTTCCGGGCGATTTTCAGGGACAGGCGGCACCGCGCTTTAAGCCTCGCAAAAAGGAGGCTCCGGCGCAGGATGAGCAGGTAGCTGCGGGAGATATCATGGATATCGAAAAGCTGCCGGCACCGCACGAGATTAAGGCAAGACTCGATGAGTACGTCATCGGACAGGAATATGCCAAGAAGGTCATGAGTGTGGCCGTGTACAACCACTATAAGCGCGTGAAGAAGCAGAAGCTCGCGGAGTTCCAAGATGATATCATCATCGAGAAGTCCAACATGCTGATGCTCGGACCGACCGGTAGCGGTAAGACGTATCTGGTGCAGACGCTGGCGCGCCTTTTGAATGTGCCGCTTGCGATTACCGATGCGACGTCCTTGACCGAGGCCGGCTATATCGGCGATGACGTAGAGAGCGTTCTGTCTAAGCTGTTGCAAAATGCGGACAACGACGTGGAGCGTGCGGAATACGGCATCGTCTTTATCGACGAGATTGACAAGATTGCAAAGAAGAAAAATACGACAAGCCGCGACGTAAGCGGTGAGAGCGTACAGCAGGGTCTTCTGAAGCTCCTTGAGGGAGCCGACGTAGAGGTTCCGGTCGGTGCAACCAACAAAAATGCGATGGTGCCGATGACGACCATCAATACGAAGAACATTCTGTTCGTGTGCGGCGGCGCATTTCCGGGACTCGACGAGATTATTACGAATCGCTTGACGAAGTCCTTTACGATGGGCTTTAATTCGAGCCTTCGCAGCCAGTACGAGGAGGATCCCGATATCCTTTCGAAGGTGACGCCGGAGGACCTTCGCGAATACGGTATGATACCCGAGTTCATCGGACGTCTTCCGATGGTATTTGCGCTGAGAGGCTTGACGAAGGAGGCGCTGATGCGCATCTTGGTGGAGCCGAAGAACGCCATCCTGAAGCAGTACCAGAAGCTGCTCGCGATGGATGAGGTGCGGCTTGATTTTTCCGAGGACGCGGTTGCGCTCATTGCGGAGAAGGCGATGGAGCGCGACACGGGAGCACGTGCGCTTCGCTCGATCATCGAGGAATTCATGCTCGATATTATGTTTGAGATTCCGAAGGATCCGACGATCGGCAAGGTGACGATTACCGCGGATTACATCAAGAAGACGGGCGCGCCGCTCATTGAGATGAGAGGAAATTAATCGTAGGCGGCGGCACAACGTACTGAGCCGAGAAGGGCAACAATTACACGGGATTCGGGGGACGAATTTCGTCAAATGCAACAATGTTGGGGGTGACTTTGTCACCTCCTTTGTTTATGTTATGGAATCTTGTAGAATGGTATTTTGGAAGGGTATTTTGCTTGTATATGTGTCGAAAAAATGGTATAATAGATGCGTGAAAGAAGCTATATATGTACTATTTGGGTACGATTTGATTTGTGCGGAAAAGATGAAACGATTATCAACATAAATAGACCAAAAATGGCGTTCGCACAGACGTCGGTCTTATGTGATGAGGAGAGACAAAAGTGAAAAAATTGAATGAAAAATCGGTGCAGTTACAAGACACCGAAAAGCAGCCGAAGGAAAAGCGTGCGGGCAAGTGGATATTGATTGCGGTGTATCTCATGCTGTTTGATGCATTTGCCGTGAATTTCTCGTATTTCTTTGGTTTGTGGTTGCGGTTTGACTTTCGGTATAACGATATACCCGAGCTGTATCTCGAACCGTATAAGGCATTTGCGCCGATTTATACGGTGTGCGTACTGGTAGTGTTTTATCTGTTATACTTGTACAAGAGTCTATGGCGTTTTGCGAGTATGCATGAGATGAATCGTATCATATGTGCGTCTGCGATTACGACCGTGTTACATATTGCAGGTATTACGATTTTCTATGAGCGTATGCCGCTTTCGTATTATATCATCGGTGCCATTGTGCAGTTTTTCTTAGTGACCGCGGTGCGATTTTGCTATCGTTTCGTTACGATGTATCGTTCGACGCGACGAAGCTTTACCGGGGCGGAGCACAATGTAATGGTTATCGGTGCCGGAGATGCCGGTCGTACGATTATTCTTGAGTTAATGCGTTCGAGCGAGCTTTCCACGAAGGTGTGCTGCGTCATCGACGACGACCCGAACAAGCATGGATTCTTGATCGAGGGCGTGCCGATTGTCGGTGGCAGAGACTATATTCTTGCGGCTGCGGAGAAGTACGATATCGATCAGATTATGTTCGCGATTCCGACCGCTACGGCGCAGGATAAGAGAGATATACTGAATATCTGCAAAGAGACTACGTGTGAGGTGAAGAGTCTTCCCGGTATCTATCAGCTGGCGAACGGAGAGGTGTCTCTCAATAGCATGAAGGCTGTGGCGGTAGAGGACTTGCTCGGTCGTGAGCCGGTTAAGGTAGACAACGAGTCGATTCTTCAGACAATTAAGGGTAAGACGGTGCTTGTTACCGGCGGTGGCGGTTCGATCGGTAGCGAGCTGTGTAGACAGATTGCTTCGCATGAGCCCGGCCTGTTGATTATATTCGATATCTATGAGAACAACGCCTATGAGATTGAGCAGGAGCTGAGAAGAAAGTACGGCGATGCACTGAATCTTCTCGTACTCATCGGTTCTGTGCGTGACACAAGAAGAATCGAGATGGTATTCGAGCGGTATCGTCCGCAGATTGTATACCATGCAGCAGCTCACAAGCACGTACCGCTTATGGAGACGAGCCCGAATGAGGCAATTAAGAACAACGCTATCGGAACGTACAAGACGGCGCATGCGGCGCTACATTACGGTGCGGAGCGCTTCGTTCTGATCAGTACCGATAAGGCGGTGAATCCGACCAATATCATGGGTGCCAGCAAGCGTCTTTGTGAGATGGTCATTCAGAGTATGGACGCCATCAGCAAGGCGGGAAGAGAGGAGCTCTTGCCGCGCCTGCAGAGCCATGGTGTCGAAGATAGAAAGCAGTCGGTTGCGGAAGGCATTACGATTGACTGCGTGAGCAATGCTGCTCGTACGGGCACACAGTTCGTTGCGGTTCGTTTCGGTAACGTGCTCGGCAGCAACGGTTCTGTTATCCCGTTGTTCAAGAAGCAGATTGCAGACGGTGGTCCGGTCACGGTTACGCACCCGGACATCGTGCGTTACTTTATGACGATTCCCGAGGCGGCAAGCCTTGTACTCCAGGCGGGAAGTTATGCTTGGGGCGGTGAGATCTTCGTACTTGACATGGGCGATCCGGTGAAGATCGATACGCTGGCTCGTAACTTGATTAAGCTGTCCGGACTCGAGCCCGATGTAGACATACCGATTGTCTATACCGGTCTTCGAAG
Organism: Lachnospiraceae bacterium; assembly: GCA_045645665.1. Classification (GTDB taxonomy): domain Bacteria; phylum Bacillota; class Clostridia; order Lachnospirales; family Lachnospiraceae; genus ISDg. Next base: position 33,155 of record JAZRJF010000077.1, read on the forward strand.
CGGTGAGAAGCTGTTCGAAGAGAAGCTGATGGCAGAGGAGGGTATGCGCCATACGGCAAATGCACTGATTCACATCGGAAAGCCGATTCCGTTCAACGTTGACGAATTCCTCAATCAGCTCGCAGAGCTTTCCGAGGCTTGCTGCGACAACAGACACGACATCGTAGAACTGGTTGAGAAGATGGTACCGACCTTCCACCCGGTAGGAGAGCATCCGACCGGCAAGGAGAATGTGACGGGAATTGAAGAAGCTATGGCAGAAGCCGCAGTGACATCGGAGGAGAAGTGATTCTCATCACTTGGTGTCAGCTGATAACGTACTAGGAAGGATCATAAGACTATGGAACATAGAAACATACCGTTCAGTCCTCCGGATGTCGGAGAACTTGAAATTGCGGGTGTTGCAGATACGCTTAGGTCCGGTTGGATTACGACCGGCCCTAAGACAAAGCTTTTGGAAAAGAAGATTGCAGACTGGATCGGGGTGGGCCGCACAGAAGGCGACACACCTCGTTGCGTGTGTCTAAACAGTCAGACCGCATGTGCTGAGATGGCACTCCGTCTGATGGGCATCGGTCGCGACAGCGGTGGCTCCGAGGACGACGAGGTTATCGTTCCTGCCTACACCTATACGGCATCCGCTTCGGTTGTGTGCCACGTCGGTGCTAAGCTTGTACTGGTGGACATTCAGCCGGATTCGCTTGAACTGAATTATGAGCAAGTAGAACGTGCGATTACATCGAAGACAAAGGCAATTATTCCGGTAGATATCGCCGGTATCCCTTGCGATTATGAGAGATTATTCGCAATCGTAGAAAGCAAGAAGGCGATGTATCAGCCGGCAAATGAGCTTCAGAATGCACTCGGTAGAGTGGCTATTATGGCGGATACCGCGCATGCATTCGGATCGACATATCACGGTAAGATGGTTGGTAATGTGGCTGATTTTTCGAGCTTCAGTTTCCATGCAGTAAAGAACCTCACGACGGCTGAGGGTGGCGCACTTACGTGGAGAAGCATCACCGGTATCAAGGATGAAGATCTTTATAAGAAGTTCCAGTTGCTGAGCCTTCACGGCCAGTCGAAGGATGCCCTTGCAAAATCAAAAATCGGAGCATGGGAGTACGACATCGTAGGTACGTATTACAAGTGTAATATGACAGACATTGCAGCTGCAATGGGTCTTGCACAGTTCGAACGATATCCCGATATGCTTGTCAGAAGACGTGAGATTATTGAGCGATACAACGCGGCATTCGAGCCGCTTGGTGTAGAGGTGTTGCCTCACTACACCGAGGAATATCAGTCCTCGGGTCATCTGTATATCACGCGTCTGCCGGGAGTAACGGATGAACAGAGAAGAGAAGCGATTGTTCGCATGGCTGAGCGTGGTGTGAATTGCAACGTTCACTACAAACCATTGCCGATGCATACGGCATATATGAGGCGCGGATTCGACATTAACGGTTACCCGAATGCCTATGCTGCCTATGTTAATGAGATTACGCTTCCGCTCCATACACGCCTGACGGAAGAAGATGTGGAGTATATCATCGAGAATTATTGCGAGGTCGTTAAAGATTATCTGAATAAATGATGGAGTGAAGAGCTATGTACAAGCACTATATTAAGAGATTTCTTGATATTATTCTTTCCCTGATTGGGTTGCCGTTTTTTCTTTTGATACTCATTGTTGTGGCACCGTGCATTTACTTCAATGACAGAGGGCCGGTGTTCTACAATGCGAAGAGACTCGGAAAAGACGGCAAAGTGTTCGTGATGTATAAGTTTCGCAGCATGAAGGTCAACTCGCCTAATCTATTGAACGCAGACGGTTCGACCTACAACGGTGAGAACGATCCTCGCGTGACGAAGGTTGGAAGGTTCCTGCGTAAGACGAGTCTTGAT